>NZ_CP060713.1:152500-462223 GCF_014395785.1 Nocardioides mesophilus
CCGGCAGACCGGGCGGACTGCCGGCGATGATCACCACCAGGTCGCCCTCCTTCACCCGGTTGATCCTGAGCAGGTGCTCGTCGACCTGACGCACCATCTCGTCGGTGTGCTCGACCGAGGGCGCCTTGAAGGTCTCCACCCCCCAGGAGAGCGCGAGCTGCGAGCGGACCACGTCGACCGGGGTGAAGGCCAGCATCGGGATCTCCCCGCGGTACCGCGAGAGCCGGCGAGCCGAGTCGCCGCTCTGCGTGAACGCCACGAGGTACTTCGCGCCCACCCGCATCGCGACCTCGGCCGCGGCCTTGGCGATCACTCCCCCGCGGGTGCGGGGCTGCCAGTCGATCGCGGTCATCCGGGCGAGCCCGTGGTCCTCGGTGGACTCGATGATCCGCGCCATCGTCCGGACCGTCTCGATCGGGAACTCCCCGACGCTCGTCTCCCCGGAGAGCATCACCGCGTCGGCGCCGTCCAGCACGGCGTTGGCGACGTCGGAGGCCTCCGCCCGGGTGGGGCGCGGCGAGGAGATCATCGACTCCAGCATCTGGGTGGCGACGATCACCGGCTTGGCGTGCCTGCGGGCGACGTCGATGACCAGCTTCTGCAGGAAGGGCACGTCCTCGAGCGGACACTCCACGCCGAGGTCGCCACGGGCCACCATGAAGCCGTCGAAGGCGTCGACGATCTCCTCGATGTTGGTGATCGCCTGGGGCTTCTCGATCTTGGCGATCACCGGCAGGAAGATGCCCTCCTCCCGCATGATCGCGCGGACGTCCTCGACGTCGGAGGCGGAGCGGACGAACGACAGCGCGATGAAGTCGACGGTGAGGTGCAGGGCCCAGCGCAGGTCCTCCTTGTCCTTCTCGGACAGCGCCGGCACCGAGACGGCGACCCCGGGCAGGTTGATGCCCTTGTGGTTGCTGACCGGCCCGGCGACCTCGACCCGGGTCTCGACGTCGGTGTCGCCGACCGCCGTCACCTCCAGGCGGACCTTGCCGTCGTCGATCAGGATCGGATCGCCCACCGAGACGTCGCCGGGCAGACCGGCGTACGTCGTCGAGCAGATCGACCGGTCACCGGGGACCTCACGGGTGGTGATCGTGAAGGTCTCGCCCTCGACGAGCTGGATCGGTCCGCCGGCCACCTTGCCCAGCCGGATCTTCGGCCCCTGCAGGTCCGCGAAGATCCCGATGGCGTGGCCGGTCTCGTCGGAGGCCTGCCTCACCATCTGGTAGACCTTCTCGTGGTCCTCGTAGGCGCCGTGGCTCAGGTTCAGCCGGGCGACGTCCATGCCGGCTTCGACGAGCTCACGGATGCTGTCCGGAGTCGAGGTGGCGGGTCCTAGGGTGCAAACAATCTTGGCTCTACGCACGAATCCGACACTAGCGGGCTACCGGTCAGTCACCCCTGTCGCCGGGTTGATCGTTCCAAGATGTGGGCCCGCCCCGCGGTGGATCAGACCAGCAGCGGGCGGTCGGTGGGGGCGATCGGCGACGGCAGCGTGGTGGCGCCGGTGAGGAAGCTGTCCACCGCGGCCGCCGCGGCGCGCCCCTCGGCGATCGCCCAGACGATCAGCGACTGCCCGCGTCCTGCGTCACCGGCGACGAAGACGCCGGGGACCGAGGAGGCGTAGGCCTTGTCGCGCACGATGTTGCCGCGGGCGTCGAGCTCGACCCCGAGCTGCTCCACGAGACCCTCCTGCTGCGGCCCGGTGAAGCCCATCGCGAAGAGCACCAGCTCCGCGGGGATCTCCCGCTCGCTGCCCTCGACCTCGACGAACCTCCCCTCACGCATCTCCATGTCGACCAGCCGCAGTGCCCGCACGTTGCCGTCCGCGTCCCCGAGGAACTCCTGGGTGGACACGGAGTAGACCCGCTCGCCACCCTCCTCGTGGGCGGAGGAGACCTTGTAGGTCATCGGGTACGTCGGCCACGGCTGGCCGTCCGGGCGGTCGGTCCCCGGCTGCGGCAGGATCTCCAGCTGGGTCACGGAGGCCGCCCCCTGCCGGTGCGAGGTGCCCAGGCAGTCCGCGCCGGTGTCGCCGCCGCCGATGATGACGACGTTCTTGCCCGCCGCGGTGACCTGGCCCTCGACCTGCTCGCCCAGCGCGGTCCGGTTGGCCTGCGGCAGGAAGTCCATGGCCTGGTGGATGCCGCCCAGCTCGCGGCCGGTGACGGGCAGGTCCCGGGCCACGGTGGCCCCGACTGCCAGCACGACCGCGTCGAACCGCTCGAGCAGCTCGGTCCCGGTGAGGTCGACGCCGACGTCGACGCCGGCGCGGAACACCGTGCCCTCACGACGCATCTGGTCCAGGCGCCGGTCGAGGTACTGCTTCTCCATCTTGAACTCGGGGATGCCGTAGCGCATCAGCCCGCCGATCCGGTCCGCCCGCTCGTAGACGGCGACGGTGTGCCCGGCGCGGGTCAGCTGCTGGGCGGTCGCCAGCCCGGCCGGTCCAGAACCGATCACCGCGACGGTCCGGCCGCTGAGCCACTCCGGCGGCTGGGGACGGATGTAGCCGGACTCCCAGGCCCTGTCGGCGATCGCCACCTCGACGTTCTTGATCGTCACCGGGTCCTGGTTGATGCCCAGCACGCAGGCGGTCTCGCAGGGCGCCGGGCAGAGCCGGCCGGTGAACTCGGGGAAGTTGTTGGTGGCGTGCAGCCGCTCGATGGCGCCTTCCCAGTCGTCGCGCCAGACCAGGTCGTTCCACTCGGGGATGATGTTGCCCAGCGGACAACCCTGGTGGCAGAACGGGATGCCGCAGTCCATGCACCGCCCCGCCTGGGTGGTGATGATCGGCAGCAGAGCCCGCCCGGCGCTGCCGGGGTAGACCTCGTGCCAGTCGTGGACTCGCTCCTCGACGGGACGCCGGTCCGCCACCTGGCGACCGGCCTTCAGAAAGCCTCGGGGATCAGCCATGGAGGGCCTCCATCATCTTCGCGGCGGTCGCGTCCTCGTCCAGGCCCTCTTCCTCGGCCTCGAGCTTGGCGGCGAGCACCCTCTTGTAGTCGGTGGGCATGACCTCGGTGAAGCGGCGTACGGCGGCGTCCCAGTCCGCCAGCAGCGCCTGCGCCACGGCGGATCCGGTCTCCTCCAGGTGCCGGCGGACCAGCGCCTCGAGCTCGCCGGCCGCCGCCCCGGTCACGGGGGTCCGCTCGACGAGGTCCGGGTTCACCCGCCGCTCGTCGAGGTCGAGCACGAACGCGACGCCACCGGACATCCCGGCCGCGAAGTTGCGCCCGGTCGGTCCGAGGACGACCACCCGTCCGCCGGTCATGTACTCGCAGCCGTGGTCGCCGACGCCCTCCACGACCGCGGTCGCGCCGGAGTTGCGCACGCAGAAGCGCTCGCCGACCTGCCCTCGCAGGAACAGCTCCCCGGAGGTGGCGCCGTAGCCGATCACGTTGCCGGCGATGATCTGCGTCTCGGCCTCGAAGCTTGCGGACCGGTCGGGCCGCACCACGACCCGTCCGCCCGAGAGGCCCTTGCCGACGTAGTCGTTGGCGTCGCCCTCCAGCCGCAGCGTGATGCCGGGCGGGAGGAACGCGCCGAAGGACTGGCCCGCGGACCCGGTGAAGGTCAGGTCGATCGTGCCGTCGGGCAGGCCCTCGCCGCGGTAGCGCTTGGTGACCTCGTGACCGAGGATCGTGCCGACCGTCCGGTTGACGTTGCGGATCTCCAGCTGCGCCCGCACCGGCTCGCCCCGCTCCAGGGCAGGCTCGGCCAGCGCCACGAGCCGGTTGTCCAGCGCCTTGTCCAGGCCGTGGTCCTGGGCGACGGTGTGGTGCCGCACCGCGTGCTCGGCCAGCGCCGGCACGTGCAGCACCGGGGTCAGGTCGAGACCGGCGGCCTTCCAGTGGTTGACCGCCCGGGCCACGTCGAGCAGCTCGGCGTGGCCGACCGCCTCCTCCAGGGTCCGGAAGCCGAGCTCCGCGAGCAGCTCGCGGACCTCCTCGGCGATGAACTCGAAGAAGTTGACGACGTATTCGGCCTTGCCGTTGAAGCGCTCGCGCAGCACCGGGTTCTGCGTCGCGACGCCCACCGGGCAGGTGTCGAGGTGGCAGACCCGCATCATCACGCAGCCGGAGACCACCAGCGGTGCGGTGGCGAACCCGAACTCCTCCGCACCGAGCAGCGCGGCCACCAGGACGTCGCGACCGGTCTTGAGCTGGCCGTCGCACTGCACGACGATCCGGTCCCGCAGACCGTTGAGCAGCAGCGTCTGCTGGGTCTCGGCCAGCCCGAGCTCCCAGGGACCGCCCGCGTGCTTCAGCGACGTCAGCGGTGACGCCCCGGTGCCGCCGTCGTGGCCGGAGATCAGCACCACGTCGGCATGTGCCTTGGAGACACCGGCCGCCACCGTGCCGACCCCGACCTCGGCGACGAGCTTGACGTGCACGCGCGCCGAGGGGTTGGAGTTCTTCAGGTCGTGGATCAGCTGCGCCAGGTCCTCGATCGAGTAGATGTCGTGGTGCGGCGGCGGGGAGATCAGCCCCACCCCCGGCGTGCTGTGCCGGGTCCTGGCCACCCACGGGTAGACCTTGTGGCCGGGCAGCTGACCGCCCTCGCCGGGCTTGGCGCCCTGGGCCATCTTGATCTGGATGTCGTCGGCGTTGGTGAGGTACTCCGAGGTCACGCCGAACCGGCCCGAGGCGACCTGCTTGATCGCGCTGCGCCGCTCGGGGTCGTGGAGCCGGTCCGGGTCCTCGCCGCCCTCGCCGGTGTTGGACTTGCCGCCCAGCCGGTTCATGGCGATCGCCAGGGTCTCGTGCGCCTCCTGGCTGATCGAGCCGTAGGACATCGCTCCGGTGGAGAAGCGCTTGACGATCTCCGAGACCGGCTCGACCTCCTCGATCGGGATCGGGCTGCGCCCCAGCGCCTCGGCGCCCTTGAACGTGAACAGGCCGCGCAGCGTCATCAGCCGCTCGGACTGCTCGTTGACCCGCGAGGTGTACTGCTTGAAGACGTCGTAGCGACCGGTGCGCGTCGAGTGCTGGAGCCGGAACACCGTCTCGGGGTCGAACAGGTGCGGCTCCCCCTCGCGGCGCCACTGGTACTCCCCGCCGATGTCCAGGGAGCGGTGGGCCGGCGGCAGCCCGTCGACGGGGTAGGCCTTGCGGTGCCGGCGGGCGACCTCCTCGGCGACGATCTCGAGGTCGATGCCGCCGAGCTTGCTGACGGTGCCGGTGAAGTAGCGGTCGACCAGGCTCTGCGAGAGCCCGACGGCCTCGAAGATCTGGGCGCCGGTGTAGGAGGCGACGGTGGAGACGCCCATCTTGCTCATCACCTTGAGCACGCCCTTGCCCAGCGACTTGACCAGGTTGCGCATGGCGCGCTCGGGCTCGATGTCGACGTAGTGGCCGTCGCGGGCCAGATCCTCGACGGTCTCCATCGCCAGGTAAGGGTTCACCGCGGCGGCGCCGTAGCCGATCAGCAGCGCGACGTGGTGGACCTCGCGCACGTCCCCGGCCTCGACCACCAGGCCCACCTGGGTGCGGGTCTTCTCCCGGACCAGGTGGTGGTGCACCGCCCCGGTGAGCAGCAGCGAGGGGATCGGCGCCAGCTCGGCGGTGGAGTGGCGGTCCGACAGCACGATGATCCGCGCGCCGTCCGCGATCGCGGCCGACACCTCGGCGCAGATCTCGTCGATCCGGGCCGCCAGCGCCGCTCCCCCGCCCTCGACCGCGTAGAGCCCGCGCGAGAGGTGGGTGATGAAGCCGGGCATGTCGCCGTCACGGTTGATGTGCCGGATCTTGGACAGCTCGTCGTTGTCGATCACCGGGAACGGCAGCACGACCTGCCGGCACGAGGCCGGGGTCGGCTCGAGCAGGTTCGCCTCCGGCCCGATGGTGCCCGACAGCGAGGTGACGAGCTCCTCGCGGATCGCGTCGAGCGGCGGGTTGGTCACCTGCGCGAACAGCTGGGTGAAGTAGTCGAACAGCAGTCGCGGCCGGTCCGAGAGCGCTGCGATCGGGGTGTCGGTGCCCATCGAGCCGATCGGCTCGGCGCCGGAGCGCGCCATCGGCGTGAGGATGACCCGCTTCTCCTCCTCGGTGTAGCCGAAGATCTGCTGGCGGCGGGTGACCGAGGCGTGGGTGTGTACGACGTGCTCCCGGTCCGGGAGGTCGTCGAGCCGGATGATCCCGGCGTGCAGCCACTCGTCGTAAGGGTGCTCGGCTGCCAGCGCGCCCTTGATCTCCTCATCCTCGATGATCCGGTGCTCGGCGGTGTCGATCAGGAACATCCGCCCCGGCTGCAGCCGGCCCTTGCGGACCACGGTGGCGGGGTCGATGTCCAGGACGCCGACCTCGGAGGCGAGCACCACCAGGCCGTCGTCGGTGACCCAGTAGCGCGAGGGGCGCAGGCCGTTGCGGTCGAGCACCGCGCCGATCTGGGTGCCGTCGGTGAAGACCACGCAGGCCGGGCCGTCCCACGGCTCCATCATCGAGGCGTGGAACTCGTAGAACGCGCGCCGGGAGTCATCCATCTCGGCGTGGTTCTCCCACGCCTCGGGGATCATCATCAGCACCGAGTGCGGCAGCGACCGGCCGCCCATGTGCAGCAGCTCGAGGACCTCGTCGAACGAGGCCGAGTCCGAGGCTCCGGGCGTGCAGATCGGGAACAGCCGCTCCAGGTCGCCGCCGATGAGGTCGCTGGAGAGCAGCGCCTCGCGGGCCCGCATCCAGTTGCGGTTGCCCATCACGGTGTTGATCTCGCCGTTGTGCGCGATGAACCGGAACGGGTGCGACAGCGGCCAGCTCGGGAAGGTGTTGGTGGAGAAGCGCGAGTGCACCACGGCGACCGCGGAGGCGACGCGCTCGTCGGTGAGCTCGGGGTAGAACCGGTCGAGCTGGTCGGTGGTCAGCATGCCCTTGTAGGCGATCGTGCGCGAGGACAGCGACGGGAAGTAGACGTCGGTCTCCCGCTCGGCGCGCTTGCGCAGGCAGAACGCGAGCCGCTCCAGCGCCATCCCGACCAGCCGACCGGCAGCGGCGGTGACGAAGAGCTGGCTGAAGGTCGGCATCACGCTGACCGCGGTGGAGCCGAGCATCGTCGGGTCGGTGGGGACCTCGCGCCAGCCGAGGACGCGCAGGCCCTCCTCCACGGCGATCTCCTCGATCCGCTGCCGGGTCTTGGCGACCTGCTCGGCGTCGCCGGGGAGGAACGCGGTGCCGACGGCGTACGTGCGGGGGGCGGTGAGCTCGAACCCGGCGTCGGGCGTGACCGCCCGGAAGAACGCGTCGGGCAGGCCGAGGAGGATGCCGGCGCCGTCGCCGGAGTCCGGCTCGGCCCCGGTGGCACCGCGGTGCTCGAGGTTGCGCAGGGCCGTGATGGCCTTCGCGACGATGTCGTGGCTGGCTTCGCCTGTCAGGGTGGCGACGAATGCGACGCCACAGGCGTCGTGCTCGTGGAGGCCGTCGTAGAGACCCTGGGGCGGCGGGAATGCTCGCATGCGGCACTCTCCCGTCGTCGTCGTGGCAAGGCGTCCGGGTGACCGGACGCCGGTGCCGTGAGCAGGTGTGTGCGCGGGACGACATTGGCCCAGGCGGAGAACCGAGCGTACCCCACCGGAGGCATGCCCTGCTGCCGCGGTGAGACGCCGGTGTCACATGTCGGACACGTCGGCAGGATCAGCCGAGACCCACGCCGACGAGCGCGCCGAACCCGTAGGTGAGCGCGGCCGCGATGCCGCCGAGGAGCATCTGCCGCAGCCCGCCGTACCACCACGACCGGCTGGTCACCTGGGTGACGACCGCACCGCAGACGAAGAGCGCCAGCAGCGTCACCGCCAGGCCGGGCAGCAGCGACGAGCCGCCGAGCAGGTAGGGCATCACCGGGATCAGGGCGCCGACCGCGAAGGCCACGAACGACGAGACCGCGGCGAGCATCGGCGAGGCCAGGTCCCCCGGGTCGACCCCGAGCTCCTCGCGGGCGTGCACGTTGACCGCGTTCTCGACGTCGCGGTGGATCTGGCGCGAGACCTCCATCGCCAGGTCCGGGTCGATCCCCTTGGCGGCGTACATCGCCGCGAGCTCGCGGGTCTCGCCCTCGGGGTTGGCCAGGATCTCGGCGCGCTCCTTGTGGATCTCGCGCTCCGCCGCCTCGCTCTGGCTGGCCACCGAGGTGTACTCCCCCGCGGCCATCGAGAAGGCGCCGGCGGCCAGGCCGGCCAGGCCGGCCAGCACCACCGCGGTGGAACCGGACTGGTCACGCGTGCCGCCGGCGACACCGGCGATCAGCGCGAGGTTCGACACCAGGCCGTCCATCGCGCCGAAGACGGCCGGACGCAGCCAGCCGCCGGTGACGTCCGGGTGATCGTGCTCGATCTCGGGAACGCGGGGCGAGTCGGTGGCCATGTGCACAAACTACCCAGCCGGGCCGCCTGATTTCACCGAAGGGCAGGCTCACCTCATCCGCCCCGAGGGCCGGAGTCAGCCGGCCTCGGAGTCCCCGGACTTCTGGGCGGACGGCTCGTCGGGCTGCGGCCCGGTGAACACCGTCTCCTCGCGACCGGGGTGCACCCGCGCCGACCACAGGAACAGCCCGAGGCCGAAGAGGAACACCACGATCGAGGTCCAGACGTTCAGCCGGAGGCCGAACACGTCGTTCTCCTGCACCGTGTCGATGCGGAGGTACTCGATCCAGCCCCGGCCCGCGGTGTAGCCCATGATGTACAGCGCGAAGACCCGGCCGTAGCCGAGCCGGAACCGGCGGTCGGCCCAGAGCAGCAGGCCGGCCACGCCGAGGTTCCACACGCACTCGTAGAGGTAGGTCGGGTGGAAGGTGGTGTACTGCTCGTAGCCCGCCACCCGGTGTTCGGGATCGATCTCGAGGCCCCACGGCAGCGTGGTCGGCCGGCCGTAGAGCTCCTGGTTGAACCAGTTGCCCCACCGGCCGATCGCCTGGGCGATGATGATGCCGGGTGCGATCGCGTCACCGAAGGTGAGGAACCGCACCTTCTGCTGCCGGCAGCCGATGTAGGCGCCGACGGCGCCGAGCGCGACCGCTCCCCAGATCCCCAGCCCGCCCTGCCAGACGTAGAGCGCCCTGATCGGGTCCCGGCCCTCGCCGAAGTAGAGCTTGTAGTCGGTGATCACGTGGTAGAGCCGGCCGCCGACCAGGCCGAAGGGCACCGCCCAGACCGCGATGTCGCTGACCTGCCCGGGGCGGCCACCGCGGGCGACCCAGCGCTTCTCGCCGAGCCAGACCGCCACCACGACGCCGAGGATGATGCACAGGGCGTAGGCGCGGATCGGGAGCGGCCCCAGGTGCCAGACGCCCTGGTCAGGGCTGGGGATGCTGGCCAGGATCACGACGTCCCTCCGGTCTGCTCGGGCGGGACCGGGACGCCGCCGTCGAGGATGGTGCGGAGGTCCTCCGCCATCAGCTCGGGGCCGGTGCCCTGGGTCCAGACCACCGGCGCGGTGCCGTCGGGGGCGACCCCGATGACGTTGGTGCCGTGGTCGACCTCGTAGCCGCCGGAGGGCAGCCTGGCGCCCTTGGCGACCGGCACGCCCATCGCCGTGCCGAGCTTCACGATCTTCTCGAGCGGTCCGGTCAGCCCGCCGAAGCTCGGGTCGAACCGGTCCAGGTAGGCCCGCAGGGTGGCGCGGTCGTCCCGGGCGGGGTCGGTGGTGACGAACTGCATGCCGATCTGGGCGCGCTGCTGCTCGTCGAGCCGGGTCAGCGCGGAGGCGATGTCGGCCATCACCAGCTGGCAGATGTCGGGGCAGTGCGTGTAGCCGAAGAAGACCAGGGTCAGCGGCCGGTCCGGGTCCGCGGCCAGGGAGTACGGCGCCCCGTCGGTCGCGGTGAGCTCGACCGGAGGCACGTCGTAGGCCTGCGGGAGCACGATGCCGTTGAGCCCGTCGTCCTCGCTGATGCTGACCCCGGCCACCGGGGCACCGCCGCTGTCCGGCTCCGCGGCGCAGCCGCCGAGCGCCACCGCCCCGAGCACGACCAGGGCACCAGCGGCACGCAGTCGACGATCACGCCGACGCACGGACGCCCTCGGCCAGGTCCAGGGTCAGCTCGCGCAGCGACGCCAGCCCGGCCTCGCGGTCCGAGCCCGCGTCGAGCAGCCGGCGGACGAACGCCGACCCGACGATCACCCCGTCGGCGTGCCGGGCCACCTCGGCGGCCTGCCGGCCGTCGGACACCCCCAGCCCGACGCCGACCGGCAGGTCGGTGACCGCCTTGGTGCGTGCCACCAGCGGGCCGACCAGGTCGCTGGAGCTCTCCCGGGCACCGGTCACGCCCATGACCGCGGTGGCGTAGACGAACCCGCGACAGGCCTGCGTGGTGGAGCGGAGCCGCTGCTCGGTCGAGGACGGGGCGACCAGGAAGACCTTGTCCAGGTCGTGGGCGTCCGCCGCCGCGATCCACTCGTCGGCCTCGTCCGGCACGAGGTCCGGCGTGATCAGACCGGCTCCGCCGGCGTCGGCCAGGCTGGTGGCGAACCGCTCGACGCCGTACCGCTCGACGGGGTTCCAGTAGGTCATCACCAGCACCGGCACGCCGGTCTCGGCGACCTGCTCGACGGTGCGCAGCACGTCGGCGATCCGGACGCCGCCCTCGAGGGCCCGCTGGGCGGCCTCCTGGATCGTCGGGCCGTCCATCACCGGGTCGCTGTAGGGCAGCCCGATCTCGATCACGTCGCAGCCGGCGGCGACCATGGCGCGCATGGCGTCGACCGCGCCGGGGACGTCGGGGAAGCCGGCGGGCAGGTAGCCGACCAGCGCGGCGCGGTTCTCGGCACGGGCCCGGTCGAACGCGACGGCCGAGCCGCGGGAGCCTCCGCTCACTTGTCGGCCTTGCCGAGGCCGAAGTACTCGATCGCGGTGCCCATGTCCTTGTCCCCGCGGCCGCTGAGGTTCACCAGCAGCGTGGCGCCGGGCATCTCCTTGGCCAGCTCGAGGGTGCCGGCGATGGCGTGCGCGGACTCGATCGCCGGGATGATGCCCTCGGCGCGGGAGAGCAACGCGAAGGCGTCCATCGCCTGCGCGTCGGTCACCGGGCGGTACGTCGCGCGGCCCGACTCGGCGAGGTAGGCGTGCTCCGGTCCGACCCCGGGGTAGTCCAGGCCGGCCGAGATGGAGTGCGACTCGATGGTCTGGCCGTCCTCGTCCTGGAGCACCATCGTCCGGGCGCCGTGCAGCACCCCGAAGGCGCCGCCGGAGATGGTGGCCGCGTGCCGGCCCGAGCCCACGCCCTCTCCCCCGGCCTCGAAGCCGAACAGCTGCACCGACGGGTCGTCGATGAAGCCGGCGAACATGCCGATCGCGTTGGAGCCGCCGCCCACGCAGGCCGTGACCGCGTCGGGCAGCGCACCGGTGAGCTCCAGGCACTGGGCGCGGGACTCGTCGCCGATGCCGCGGCAGAAGCTGCGCACCAGCGAGGGGAACGGGTGCGGGCCAGCGGCCGTGCCGAAGATGTAGGCGGTGTGGTCCACGCTGGAGACCCAGTCGCGGATCGCCTCGTTGATGGCGTCCTTGAGGGTGCGGGAGCCGGAGTCGACGGCGATGACCTCGGCGCCGAGCAGCTGCATCCGGGCCACGTTCAGCGCCTGCCGCTCGGTGTCGACCTCGCCCATGTAGACCACGCACTCGAGGCCCAGGTAGGCGCAGGCGGTGGCGGTGGCGACGCCGTGCTGGCCGGCCCCGGTCTCGGCGATCACCCGGGTCTTGCCCATCCGCTTGGTGAGCAGGGCCTGGCCGAGCACGTTGCGGATCTTGTGCGCGCCGGTGTGGTTGAGGTCCTCGCGCTTGAGCAGGATGCGGGCGCCGGCGAGCTCGGAGAGCTTGGTGGCGTCGTAGAGGAGGCTCGGCGTGCCGGCGTAGTCCCGCAGCAGCCGTTCGAACTCCGCCATGAACGCGGCGTCGGCGAGCGCGTCGCGCCAGGCGACGGTGAGCTCGTCGAGCGCGGCCATCAACGCCTCGGGCATCATCCGGCCGCCGAAGCGACCGAAGCGGCCGTCCGCGCCGACCTGCTGCACGCGGGCCTGCTCGGCGTCCTGCCGGGTGCCCGCCTCGGTGCGGACCGAGCGGCTGCCCTGGCTGCTCTCGTTGCTCGGGTCGGTCCTGCTGGTCGCGGGACCTGCCGGGGTGCCGGCCGGCTGGGTCGTCGGGCTGCTCATGCCGGGGTCAGACCCCCTTCTGCTGTCCGTGCGAGTCGTTCTCGCACTTGTGGAGCGAGGGATGGGCGCCGGCCGCGACCAGGTCCGCGACGGCCTCGCGCGGGTTGTCACCGCGGACCAGGGTCTCGCCGACGAGGACGACGTGGGCGCCCTGCTTGGCGTACTCGAACACGTCGTGCGGGCCGCGGACGCCGGACTCGGCGACCCGGACCACGTCGTCGGGGATCCGCGGCGCCAGCCGGGCGAAGGTGTCGCGGTCGACCTCGAGGGTGCGGAGGTTGCGGGCGTTGACCCCGATCAGCTGCGCGCCCGCGTCGAGCGCGCGGTCCACCTCGTCCTCGTCGTGGACCTCCACCAGCGGCGTCAGCCCGATGGTGATCGCGCGCTCGAGGAGGCCGACCAGCTGCGGCTGGTCGAGCGCCGCGACGATCAGCAGCACGAGGTCGGCGCCGGCCGCGCGGGCCTCCCACAGCTGGTAGGAGGTGACGATGAAGTCCTTGCGCAGCACGGGGACGTCGACCGCGGCGCGCACGGCGCGCAGGTCCTCCAGGCTGCCGCCGAAGCGGCGCTGCTCGGTGAGCACGCTGATGGTGGCCGCCCCACCGGCGGCGTAGTCGACGGCCAGGGCGGCGGGGTCCGTGATGGTGGCGAGAGGCCCCTTGCTGGGGCTGGAGCGCTTCACCTCGGCGATGACGCTGACACCGCCGTCACGGAACAGGGGCATCGGGTCGAGGGCGTCCGGCGCCTGCCGGGCTGCGACCTTGAGCTCCTCGATCGAGGTGCTCTGCTCACGCTCCGCGAGGTCGAGCCGGACGCCGTCGATGATCTCGTCGAGCACGGAACTGCTCACGGTGCTGACCTCTCCTCGGCGGACACGATGTCGGGGTCTCTAGACTCTCATGCGCCCGGTTGCCGGCTCACCACGAGGTGGCGTCCCCCGGACACCTGCAGCAGTGACAGCGTCCCGATCCCCCGACACGCATCCGAGGAAGTCCCGGCATGAGCCACACCCCCGGCCCGCCCCCGCCCGGCTACGGCTACCCGCCGGCCGGCTACCCGGCGCCGGCGCCCACCAACGGGAAGGCGACCGCGGCCCTCATCGTCGGCATCAGCACGCTCGTCCTGTCCTGGTGCTGCGGCGCCGGCGTGCTCGGCCTCGTCGCGGTCGTGCTCGGGGTGAAGGGGCGCTCGGAGATCCGCAGCTCGCAGGGCACCCAGAGTGGGGAGGGCATCGCGATGGCCGGGATCATCACCGGCGCCGTGGCCGCGGTGATCGGGATCCTCGTGGTCGCGCTGATCGTGATCCTCGTGGCCAGCGGCAACGCGGCCTTCCAGGAGTACGCCGAGAGCGGCTCCACCGCCACCTTCTAGGGCGCGCTCCCGCGCAGGCGTGTCGGGCGGTGCAGCCGGGGCGAGGCACTAGCGTCGGGCCCACAACCGATCACGACGCACTGCCGACGAGGGAGAAACGATGAGCTACACACCGCCACCGCCGCCGCCCGAGGAGGGCGGCCCCGGCGACGGGTCCGGGACACCTCCCGGGTACGGCGCCCCGCCCCCGCCGCCTCCGGGCTACGGCACGCCCCCGCCGCCGCCCGGCTACGGCGGCCCGACCGGTCCCGGCTACGGCGGCCCGACCGGTCCCGGCTACGGCGGCCAGGGTCCGGGCTACGGAGCCCCGCGCGCGAACACCAAGGCCGTGGTGGCCCTGGTGATCGGCATCGCCTCGCCGCTGCTGGGGCTGTGCTGCTTCCTGTTCGGGCTGGCCGGCATCGCCGCGGTGGTGCTCGGACGCCAGGCCCAGAACGAGATCGCCGCCAGCGCCGGCTCGCAGACCGGCCAGGGGATGGCGAAGGCCGGCTTCATCCTCGGCATCGTCGGCACCGTCGTCGGCGTGCTCGGGCTGATCTGGACGATCTACGTCGCCGCCACCGGCGACTTCCAGTTCACCAACACCCCGTGACCTGCTGGCCCCTTGACCGCTGTCGCGGTCAGGGGGTCAGCCACGTCGCGAACGGCAGGTTGCGCAGCACCCAGAACACCGCGGTCACCCCGAGCACCAGCCCGGTCAGCCAGTAGGCCTGCCGGTCGGTCGGCTGCCGCCGCACTCCGCGCCAGCCGTCGCGCATCCGGCGCAGCCACCACGCGCCGAGCAGCGGGAGCGCACCGACGAGCAGCAGGTTGCTCGACGCGGCGCCGGCGACGTCGCCGCGGGTCAGGTCGTTCACGGCGCGCAGGCCACCGCACCCGGGGCAGTAGGTGCCGGTCAGCACCAGCCAGGGGCACAGCCCCCAGCTGCCCGCCTGGTGCGGGTCGCGCACGTGCAGGGCGACCGAGGCGGCGAGCACGCCGACCGCGAGGAACGTCGGCCCCTGCACCCGCGCCCAGCGGCTGCGGGCGTCGGGCGGAGCTGCGAGTGTCGCGGTCACGACCGGCCTCCCGGCAGTCCTCAGTCGGCGACGGGCTCGGCGCCCAGGCCCATCTTCTGCATGATCTTGCCGACGATCGCACCGGCGGGCAGCAGCGCGAGCCCGACCCAGAACATCGGCCAGTTGTCGATCACCATGCCGATGCCGCCGACGACGAACCCGACCAGGATGATGATGACGCCGGTCCAGGCAGCAGGGGTGTTGCCGTGGTGTGCAGCCATGCGGGGGAACTCCTCGTGTTGCGCGGTGGACCGGGTAGGTGGTGCCCCTCATCCTAGGACCGCGGGCGCGGCCGGGTGGCGCGTGGGTCGGCGTGGCGGGCGGTGGTGCCGCTCAGGCGGTCGGGTCGCGGCCCTCGTCGATGGCCCGCCACAGCTCCCGCTCGTCCGGCTCGGCAGCGGGCCCGCTGCCCGCGGCGGCACCGGCCGCCGGGCGCGAGCCGGGGGCGTCGTACCGGCTGCCCATGGAGGGCCAGGTCCGGGCCCGGAGGACCGCGACGCCCAGGGTGACCAGGGTCAGGACGAGAGCGACGCCGGTGGTCCAGTACCACGCGGTGAGCGAGCCGGCGAGCACGTCGCTGGTCGCCCCCTGGGCAGTGGCCGCGGTGACCGCGGCGTCCGGCGCGGCGTCGAAGGCGTCGACCAGGGCGACCAGGGCTCCCGCCGCGGCGAGCACGCCGATGACGGCGCCGACCTGCCGGGCACGGCCCCGCAGCACCAGCACCACGCCCCAGGCGGCGAGCGCGACCAACGACAGCGCCAGCACCAGCGGTGCGGCGTCCGAGCCGGTGACCGACCCGTTGACCGCGACGCCCGCGGCGTCCCCGGAGGAGGTGGCCCACTCCCGGGAGGCGCCGACGGCGGCCAGTGCCCCGGCGCCGAGGCCGACCAGCACGGTGGTCCCGAACGAGCGGTCCCGGCGTCCGGTCACGGCTGCGACACCGGCAGCTCGCGGGCGTCGAAGCAGGTGCGGTCCCCGGTGTGGCAGGCGGGTCCCTCCTGGTCCACGGCGAGCAGCAGCGTGTCGCCGTCGCAGTCGAGCCGCACCGAGCGCACCCACTGCCGGTTCCCGGAGGTCTCGCCCTTGACCCAGTACTCGCTGCGCGAGCGGCTCCAGTACGTCGCCCGGCCGGTGGTCAAGGTGCGGTGCAGCGCCTCGTCGTCCATCCAGCCGACCATCAGCACCTCACCGGTGTCGTGCTGCTGCACCACGGCCGGGACCAGCCCGTCGGCGTCGCGCTTGAGCAGTCCGGCGATGTCGGGGTCCAGGGAGCTCACCGGGCCATCCTCCCACCAGGCCGGGCGCCGGCCCGACCCGCCGGTCAGCGGACCGACTGTTGCGCGACCCAGGAGGTGTGCAGCCGGCCGTAGACGCCGCCCTCCGCCACCAGCTGCGCGTGCGGCCCACGCTGCACGACCCGGCCCTGGTCGACCACGACCACCTCGTCGGCGTTCTCCGCGGTGGACATCCGGTGCGCGATGGTCACCGAGGTCCGGCCCCGGGTGAGCCGCTCCAGCGCACGGTTGATCCGCATCTCCAGCGCCGGGTCGACGGCGCTGGTGGCCTCGTCGAGCACCAGCAGGTCCGGGTCGGCCAGGTGCGCCCGGAGCAGCGCGACCAGCTGCCGCTCGCCGGCCGACAGCGACTCGCCGCGCTGGCCGACCGGGGTGTCCAGGCCGCGCGGCAGCCCGTCGAGCCAGTCCCGCAGCCCCAGCTCGGTGGCCGCGGCGAGGATCTGCTCGTCGGTGGCGTCGAGGCGGCCGTACAACGCGTTCGCCCGCACCGTGGAGTCGAAGAGGAACCCCTCCTGCGGCACCATCACGACCCGCTCGCGCAGCGACCGGAACGGCACCCGGCGCAGGTCGGTGCCGTCGAGGCGCACGGTGCCGGTGGCCGGGTCCATCAGCCGGGTCAGCAGCTTGGCCAGGGTGGTCTTGCCCGACCCGGTCTCCCCGACGACCGCCACCCGGGTGTTCGGGGCGATCTCCAGGTCGACGTCGGCGAGCACCGGCGGGCCGCCGGGGTAGGAGAACCCGACACCCTCGAAGTGGATCGAGACCCCGCCGCGCGGCAGCTCCTCGCCGTCCTCCCCCGGGTCGACCACGTCGGCCGGCGTGTCCAGGATCCCGATCACCCGCCGCCAGCCGGCGATCGCGTTCTGCGCGTCGGTCAGCACCTGGGTGCCCATCTGCACCGGGCCGACGAACAACGTGACCAGGAAGGCGAACGCCAGCACCTGGCCGACGGTGATGTCGCCGTCGACGCCGAGCAGCACGCCGACGATGAGCACCCCGGCGTTCGCCAGGCCGGCCGAGACCCCGCCGAGCGAGAACGAGAAGGCGGTCAGCCCCTGCGCCCGGGTGCTCGCCTGCTTGTAGCGGTCCACGGCCTCGTCGATGCGGGCCTGGGTGCGGCCCTCGATCGCGTAGGAACGCACGACGGTCGCGCCGACCACCGGCTCGGACACCGCGCTCAGCATCGCCCCGACCTGGCGGCGCACGACGCCGTACGCCTCGGAGAGCTTGCGCTGGAAGAACCGCAGCGAGAGGAAGAGCGGCAGGAAGCAGATCCAGACGACCAGGGTCAGCTGCCAGCTGTAGAACAGCATCACGGCGGTGGCGACGATGATCTGCCCGACGCTGACCACGGCGATCATGCCGCCGAAGATGAGGAACTGGGAGACCTGGTCGACGTCGCTGGTGACCCGGGCCACCAGCGAACCGCGGCGCTCGGTGTTCTGGGTCAGCATCGGGAGGTCGTGGACGTGCCGGAACGCCTTGATCCGCAGCGTCGCCAGGCCGCGCTCGGCGGCGGTGAACAGCCGCGAGGTCATGAGGTACGACGCCAGCCCGGTCACCACGACGGCGGCCGCGGCCGCGGTGGCCATCCAGGCCATGAACCCGAGGTCCGGGCCGCCCTCGGCGCCGAGGCCGCGGTCGAGGGTCTGCTGCACCGAGATCGGGATCACGACCCGGCCCAGGGTGGCCAGCACCGCGAAGGCGAAGGTGCCGCCGAACCCCTCCTTGAGCTCCGGCGACAGCTCGATGCCGCGGCGCAGCGTCTGCCGCGCGGTGATCGACTCGCCGGTGTCCATGCTGGTGCCGGCGGCACCGGTCCCGGGCGGGGTGGTCGCGGTGCTCATCGGGACCTCACCTCGTCGCTGCCGGCGACTTCCTCGACGGTGACCTCGTGCTCGTAGGCGTTGACCAGCCGCGCGTAGCCGGGGTTCCGGCTGAGCAGCTCGGCGTGGGTGCCCTGGTCGGCGACCCTGCCGTCGACGAGGTGCACGACCTCGTCGGCCAGCGAGATCGTCGCCTTGCGGTAGGCCACCACGAGCACCGTCGCGCCCTCCCCCGGCCCGCCGCCGGAGGCGCGCAGCGCCGCGAGGATCCGGGCCTCGACCTCCGGGTCGACCGCCGAGGTGGCGTCGTCCATCACCAGCAGCCGCGGCCGGCGCACCAGCGCCCGGGCCAGCGAGAGCCGCTGACGCTGGCCGCCGGACAGGCTGGTGCCGCGCTCCCCGATCCGGGTGTCGAGGCCGTCGGGCAGCGCGGCGACGAAGCCGTCCGCCTGCGCGGTCCGCAGCGCCTCCCAGACCGCGTCGTCGCTGACGTCGAGGCCGAGGGTCACGTTGCCGCGGACGGTGTCGTCGAAGAGGAACGCCTGCTGCGGCACCAGCGCCACGTGCTCGGCGACCACCCCCGCGGCGAGGTCTCGCAGGTCCACGCCGTCGACGCTGACGCTGCCCCGGTCCGGGTCGACCAGGCGCACCAGCAGCGAGGTCAGCGTGCTCTTGCCCGAGGCGGTCTCGCCGACCACCGCGACGGTGCGTCCCGGAGCCACGGTGAACGTGAGGTCCGCCAGCACCGGCGGCCCGTCCTCGGAGCGGTCGTAGCGGTAGGCCAGGTGGTCCACGGCGAGCGCCGCCCCGGGGCCGGTGACCGGCTCGATCCGGCGGCCGCCGTACTGCATCTCGCCGGTGGCGGCGAGGACCGCGGAGACCCGCTGGAACCCGACCACGCTGCGCGGGAACTCGCCCAGCAGCCAGCCCAGCGACCGGATCGGGAACGCCACGATGGTGAGCAGGTAGCCGATCGTCACCACGTCGCCGGGCGCCGCACGGCCGGCGAGCACCTGGTTGACGCCGACCGCCAGCACGGCGAGCACCCCCAGGTTCGGCAGCGCCTCCAGCACCGGGTCGAACGCGGCCCGCACCCGGCCCGCCTTCACGTTGGTGTCGCGCAGCTGGTGGGCCTTGCGCGCGAAGCGCTGGGTCTCCTCGCTCTCGCGCCCCAGCGTCTTGACCACCAGCGCGCCGTCGAAGGACTCGTGCGCGACCTCGCTGACCTCGGCCCGGAGCGCCTGCGCCCGGGTCATCAGCGGCGACTGCAGCCGCTGGAAGACCAGGTTGGCGACGATCACCGCCGGGAACACGAGCAGCCCGACGCCCGCCATCACCAGGTCGGTGAGCAGCATCTGCACGACCGCGATCACCATCATCGCCACCGTCCCGACCGCCATCGGCAGCGGCGCGATCGGCGCCCACGCGGCTTCGACGTCGGAGTTGGCGTTGGAGAGCAGCTGCCCGGTCGGGTGCTGCTGGTGCCAGGAGATCGGCAGCCGGAGGTACTGCCGCGTGACCGCGCGCCGGTGGTAGGCCTGCATGCGGTACTGCATGACGCCGGCGCCCAGGCGGCGGGCGACGATGCCCACCGCGCGCAGCAGCGCCACCCCGACGAACAGCGCCAGGATCGCGATCAGGCCGTCCCACTCGACCCTGCCGGACTCGAAGGCGGGCAGGACCACGTGGTCGGTCGACCAGCCCAGCACCCAGGCGTCCGCGACGGTGAGCGCGCCGAACAGCACGCTGCCCAGGGTGGAAAGGGTGAACACCACGGGCTCGCGCTTGATCGCCACCCCGAGGACGGCGAAGCCCTCGCGCAAGGTGCTCCCCGAGGTCACCGACCTCGTCCGCTGCTGCGCGCGCGTCGTGCTGGCCACCGCTCTCCTTGTCCTGATGCCGTCGGGTGCGGCCCCCTCGTGAGGGCCCGCGGCGGCCCGGCCCGCGCCGGGCAGCGGGCGTGCGGGGCGGTCGCACCGGGCACCAGCCTACGATCGGCCCCATGGAGACCCCGACATCCCTGGCCAGGAGCGAGCGCACGGCGCTGTGCGACACCGCCCTGGCGGTGGGCCCCGACCAGCCGACGCTGTGCGGCGAGTGGACGGTCAAGGAGCTGGTGGTGCACCTGCTGGTCCGGGAGCGGAGCCCGGCCGCGATCGGCATCGTGCTGTCCCCCGCCGCCGGGCTGACCGAGCGCGAGATGCGGCGCAAGGGGCGCCAGCCGTTCGAGGAGCTCGTCGCGCGGCTGCGGAAGGGCCCGTCGCCGTGGTCGCCGTACGCCCTGCCCAAGCTGGACGGGCTGCTGAACACGCTGGAGTTCTTCGTCCACCACGAGGACATCCGCCGCGCCGGGGCCGGCTGGGAGCCGCGGGAGCTCGGCGGCGACGCGCAGAAGGTCCTCTGGTCGATGGTGCGCACCGCCGGCAAGGGGCTGCTGCGCAGCGCCCCCGCCCCGGTGGTGATCGAGAACGCCACCACCGGGTCGCGAACGGTGCTCAAGGACGGCCCGGAGCCGGTGGTGGTCAGCGGACCGCCCGGCGAGGTGACGATGTTCGTGTTCGGCCGGCAGCCCCAGGCGCGCGTCACCCTGTCCGGGCCGGACCAGGCGGTGGCGGCGCTGCAGGCCGCCTCCTTCGGCGTCTGAGCGCCGTCGCCGGGGACTGCCGGCCGGGTCCGCGTGCCGGTCCGGGTCGGCGGCCGCGAGACCCGGACGGCGTCGGTCCCGGGGCGTCATAGGGTGAGCGCCATGAGCACCTACCTCGAGCTGCTGCCTGCCGTCGACATCTCGGACGGCCAGGCCGTCCAGCTCGTCCAGGGCGTGGCCGGCTCCGAGAAGCACTTCGGCGACCCGCTGGAGGCGGCGCTGAACTGGCAGCGCCGCGGGGCCGAGTGGATCCACCTCGTCGACCTCGACGCCGCCTTCGGCCGCGGCCACAACCGCGACCTGCTGGCCCGGATCATCGGCACGCTCGACATCGACGTCGAGGTCAGCGGCGGGATCCGCGACGACGAGTCGCTGGCCGCGGCGATGGCCGCCGGCTGCCGCCGGGTGAACATGGGCACCGCAGCCCTGGAGCAGCCCGAGTGGTGCGCGAAGGCGATCGCCGAGCACGGCGACCGGGTGGCCGTCGGCCTCGACGTGCGCGGCCGGACCCTCGCGGCCCGCGGCTGGACCCGGGACGGCGGCGACCTCTACGACGTGCTGGCCAGGCTCGACTCCGAGGGCTGCGCGCGGTACGTCGTCACCGACGTCAACAAGGACGGGATGCTGCAGGGGCCGAACCTCGACCTGCTCCGCGACGTGTGCGCGGCCACCGACCGGCCGGTGGTGGCCTCCGGCGGGATCACCGAGCTCGCCGACCTCGAGGCGCTCCAGGGCCTGGTCGCGGAGGGCGTCGAGGGCGCGATCATCGGGACCGCGCTCTACGAGGGCCGGTTCAGCCTCGAGGACGCGCTGGCGCTCACCCTGCCCGCCGGGCTGCAGCAGGACCGGCGACCGTGAGCCTCGCCGTCCGGGTGATCCCCTGCCTCGACGTCGACGCCGGCCGCGTCGTCAAGGGCGTCAACTTCGAGAACCTCCGCGACGCCGGCGACCCGGTCGAGCTGGCCCGGCGCTACGACGCCGAGGGCGCCGACGAGCTGACCTTCCTCGACATCTCCGCCTCCCACGAGGGCCGGGCCACCACCATGGAGATCGTCTCCGCGACCGCCGAGCAGGTCTTCATCCCGCTCACCGTGGGCGGCGGGGTGGGCAGCGTGGCGCACGTCGACGCGCTGCTGCGGGCCGGCGCCGACAAGGTCGCGGTCAACACCGCGGCGATCCGCCGGCCCGAGCTGCTCGCCGAGATCGCCGACCGGTTCGGCAACCAGGTGCTGGTGCTGTCGGTGGACGCCCGGCGCACCGGCCCCGGCGGCGGCACCGACAGCGGCTTCGAGGTGACCACCCACGGCGGCCGCGAGAGCGCCGGCCTGGACGCCGTGGAGTGGGCGGACCGGGCCGCCGAGCTCGGCGCCGGCGAGATCCTGCTCAACGCCATGGACGCCGACGGCACCCAGGACGGCTTCGACCTCGAGCTGATCCGGCTGGTCCGGGCCGAGGTGTCGGTGCCGGTGATCGCCTCCGGCGGCGCCGGCAAGGTGGAGCACTTCCCGCCGGCGGTCGACGCCGGCGCGGACGCGGTGCTCGCCGCGACCGTCTTCCACTTCGGGACGCTGCGGATCGGTGAGGTCAAGGACGCCCTGCGCGAGGCGGGGCACCCGGTCCGCTAGCGCCGCGGCAGCAGCAAGGTCGCCAGTACCGGGAACGCCAGCACCGAGACCACCAGCGCGGCCAGCCGGGCCTCCCAGTCCGGCCGGACCACCCAGACCAGCACGTTCAGGGCCAGCACCAGCGCGACCAGGAGCCCCCGGCGCAGCCGCCGGCGGCGGGCCAGCAGCCCGGTGTCGCGGCCCACCGGACGCCACCGCGGCAGCCGGTCGGTGGTCAGCCGCTGCAGCCCCCGGCGCCGGGCCAGCCGCCGCTCGCGTCGCTCGGCCTGGGCGGCCCGGGCCGCGACCCGCAGGGCGGCCTCGTGCTCGCGGGCGGCGCGGCGCTTGGCGCGTTCCTTGCTCACCGGACCGGGAGCGTCCGGACCCAGTTGCGCAGTAGCGCGGCGCCCGCGTCCCCGGACTTCTCCGGATGGAACTGGGTGGCGCAGAGCGCGCCGTTCTCCACCGCGGCGACGAACCGGTCGCCGCCGTGGGTGGCCCAGGTGACCAGCGGCGGCCGGGTGCGGCCGTTGGTGCGCAGCGTCCAGTCGTGCACGCCGTAGGAGTGCACGAAGTAGAACCGCTCGTCACGGACGCCGTCGAACAGCGTGGTCCCCTCCGGCGCCTCGACGGTGTTCCAGCCCATGTGCGGCACCACGTCGGCCCGCAGCCGGTCCACCACCCCGGGCCACTCGTCCAGCCCTTCGGTGTCCACGCCGTGCTCGACGCCGTGGGCGAACAGGATCTGCATGCCCACGCAGATCCCGAGCACCGGCCGGCCGCCGGCCAGACGCCGGCCGATGATCTCGTGACCCTTGGCGGCCCGCAGCCCCTCGACGCAGGCCGCGAAGGCGCCGACCCCGGGGACCACCAGGCCGTCGCAGTCCATGGCCGCGGCGCGGTCCGCGGTGAGCGTGACCGTGGCGCCGGCGCGCTCGAGGGCGCGGACGGCCGACCGGGTGTTCCCCGACCCGTAGTCGAAGACCACCACCGAGGGGTCGGTCACAGGCTGCCCTTCGTCGAGGGCACGCCGCTCTCGCGCGGGTCGACCGCGACCGCATCGCGCAGCGCCCGGGCGAACGCCTTGTACTGCGCCTCCACCAGGTGGTGCGGGTCGCGGCTGGAGAGCACCCGGACGTGCAGCGCGATCCGGGCGTGGAAGGCGAGCGTCTCGAAGACGTGCTTGGTCAGCGACCCGACGTACGGCGCGTTGCCGGAGCCGCCGATGTTCACGAACTGCTGCGCCTCGGGCTCCCCCACGTGCACGCAGTAGGGCCGACCGGAGACGTCGACCGCACACTGCACGAGGGCCTCGTCGAGGGGCACCAGCGCGTCGCCGAACCGACGGATCCCGCGCTTGTCGCCGAGCGCCTCGCGCAACGCGTCGCCGAGCACGATCGCGGTGTCCTCCACGGTGTGGTGGGCGTCGATGTGGGTGTCGCCGTCGCTGTGCACGGTGAGGTCGATCAGCGAGTGCCGCGAGAAGGCGTCGAGCATGTGGTCGTAGAAGCCGACGCCCGTCGAGACGTCCGAGCGGCCGCTGCCGTCGAGGTCGAGCTCGACGAGGACCTTGGACTCCTTGGTCTCGCGCTCGATCCGGGCACGACGGGTCATCCCAACACCTCCAGTAGCGCCGCCTTGAAGGCGGCCATCTCCGCGGGTGTGCCGATCGACACCCGCAGCCAGCCGTCGGGCCCGGTCTCCCGGATCAGCACACCCCGGTCGAGCAGGCCCTGCCAGACAGCATGCCGGTCCGGGAAGGTCCCGAACAACGCGAAGTTCGCATCGGAGTCGGCGACCGTGAGCCCCTGGGCCCGCAGCCAGGCCACCGTCGCGTCGCGCTCGGCGCGCAGGTCGTCGACCCGGCCGAGCAGCTCCTCGCGGTGCCGCAGCGCGACCAGCGCGACGGCCTGCGTGAGCGCCGAGAGGTGGTAGGGCAGCCGCACCACCCGCAACGCGTCGCAGATCTGCGGGGACGCGGCGAGGTAGCCCAGCCGGGCCCCGGCCAGCGCGAACGCCTTGCTCATCGTCCGGGAGACGACGAGGTTCGGGGTGGTCGGCAGCAGCTCGAGCGCGCTCGGGGTGCCGGAGCGGCGGAACTCGCCGTAGGCCTCGTCGATCACCACCACCCCGTCGACCTCCGCCGACGCCGCACACACCGCGGCGACCGTGTCGGGGGCGAGCGCGGTGCCGGTCGGGTTGTTCGGCGAGGGCAGCAGCACCACCGAGGGCTGGTGCTCCTTCACCACCGCGACGGCGTGCGCCGGGTCGAGCGTGAAGTCCTCGGCGCGGTGGCCGACCACCCAGCCGGTCATCGCGTCCCGGGCGTACTCGGGATACATCGAGTACGTCGGCGCGAACGAGACCGCCGTACGGCCGGGGCCGCCGAACGCCTGCAGGATCTGCAGCATCACCTCGTTGGACCCGTTCGCCGCCCACACCTGCTCGGGCGTGACACCGTGGCCGAGGTAGTCGGCGAGCGCCGCCCGCAGCGCGACGAACTCGCGGTCCGGGTAGCGGTTCAGGGTCCGGGCGGCCTCGGCCGCCGCGGCGGCGACGTCGGCCACCACGGCCTCGCTCGGCGGGTAGGGGTTCTCGTTGACGTTGAGGGCGACCGGCACGTCGATCTGCGGAGCGCCGTACGGCGCGATCCCCCGCAGCTCCTCGCGCAGCGGCAGCGCCATCACTCGCCCCGGCCGGCGAAGCGGGCGCGCACCGCGGCACCGTGGCCGGGCAGGTCCTCGGCCTCGGCGAGCGTGACGACGTGGTCGGCGACGTCACGCAGGGCGGTTGCGTCGTAGCTGATCACGTGCACCGCCTTGCGAAAGTCGCGCACCGACAGCCCGCCGGAGTGGCAGGCGCAGCCCGCGGTCGGCAGGACGTGGTTGGAGCCGGCGCAGTAGTCACCGAGCGAGACCGGGGCGAAGGCGCCGACGAAGATGGCGCCCGCGTTGACCACCCGGGCGGCCCAGGCCGGGGCGTCCTCGGTCTGGATCTCCAGGTGCTCGGCGGCGTAGGCGTTCACCACCGCGAGGCCCTGCTCGAGGTCGTCGACGAGCACGATCCCCGACTGCCGCCCGGACAGAGCGGTCCGGACGCGTTCGACGTGCCGGGTCACCGAGACCTGCTTGTCCAGCTCGGCCTCGACGTCGGCGGCCAGCGCCTCGGAGGGGGTGACCAGCACCGAGGCGGCCAGCGGGTCGTGCTCGGCCTGGCTGATCAGGTCCGCGGCGACGAACGCGGCCTCCGCGCTGTCGTCGGCGAGGATCGCGATCTCGGTCGGGCCGGCCTCGGAGTCGATGCCGACGACGCCCTTGAGCAGCCGCTTCGCGGAGACGGTGTAGATGTTGCCCGGTCCGGTGACCAGGTCGACCTTGCGGCAGGGGCCGGCGCCGTAGGCGAACATCGCGATCGCCTGCGCGCCGCCGACGGCGTACACCTCCTGCACGCCGAGCAGCGCGCAGGCGGCCAGGATCGTCGGGTGCGGCAGCCCGCCGTGCTCGGCCTGCGGCGAGGAGGTCAGCGCGATCGAGCCGACGCCGGCGACCTGGGCGGGCACGACGTTCATCACGACGCTGGAGACCAGGGGCGCGATGCCACCGGGGACGTAGAGCCCGACCCGCTCGATCGGGATCATCCGCTGCGTGACGGTGCCGCCGGGCACCACCTCGGTGACCGTGTCCTGCTCGAGCTCGGCCTCACAGGTGGCGCGGAGCCGGCGGATGGACTCCTCGAGCGCGAGGCGGACCGCCGGGTCCAGCCCCTCCAGGGCGCGGACCAGGGCCTCGGCGGGCACGGCGATCTCGCTCTGCTCGACCCGGTCGAAGCGTGCGGAGTACTCCACGATCGCCTCGACGCCGCGATGACGGACCGCGTCGCAGATCGGCCGGACGACGTCGAGGGCGGCCTCGACGTCGAAGTCTGCGCGCGGCACCACGGTGCGGTAGTCAGCGACCTGGCGGCCCCTGAGGTCGATTCGGCGGATCATGGCGCCCAGTCTAGGTGGGCGGGGCCAGCACGACGGACGCCCGTCCGTGCTGTGTCCGGCACCCTCCGGCGCCGGGAAGTGGGTAGGTTTGACCCTGTGCGCGAGCAGCTGCCCATCTTCCCGCTGAACGCGGTGATGTTTCCGGGCGTCAGCGTTCCCCTGCACGTCTTCGAGGACCGCTACCGGGCGCTGGTCCACCACCTGCTCACGATCCCCGAGAAGCCGCAGCGGCTGTTCGGGATCGTGGCCATCCGTGAGGGCTTCGAGGTGGGCACCCACGGCGTCCAGTCGGTGCACCGGGTCGGCTGCGTGGTGCAGATGACCTCGGTCGACCCGTACCCCGACGGACGCTTCGACATCGAGGTGGTCGGCCGGCACCGGCTCCGGCTCGACGGGCTGGACACCTCCGGGCCCTACCTGGTCGGCGACGTCGAGACGCTGCCGGATCCGGCGCCGTTGACCGCGGAGGCGCACGAGGAGGCACGCCGCGCCCGAGCGGTCTTCGAGGACTACCGCGCCCGCCTCTCGGAGCTGCGCGGCGACGACGTCCTCGAGGGTGACCTGCCCAAGGACCCCGAGCTGCTCTCCTACAGCCTGGCCGCCACCTGCCTGCTCACCCTCTCCGAGCGGCAGGAGCTGCTGGAGGCCGCGACGCCGCTGGAGCGGCTGGCGATGCTGCGCCACGCGCTGCGGGAGGAGATGCGCGCCATGCGGGCGATCCCGTCGCTGCCGGCCACCGAGGTGGCCCGCACCGCCTGGTCACCGAACTGAGCGTGCGGTGAGCAGGAGGAAGCAGTCGGCCGGCGCGACGCCGGCCACCGTCGCGCTGACCCGGGCGGGCGTGCCGTTCACGGCCCACGGCTACGAGTACGACCCGGCCGCCGGCTCCTACGGCCGGGAGGCGGCGGAGGCCCTCGGCCTGGACCCGCGCCGGGTGCTCAAGACGCTGCTGGTCTCGGTCGACCCGGCACCGGGCTCCGGAGGGACCCCTCGGCTGGTCGTCGCGATCGTGCCGGTCGCGGGCCAGCTGGACCTGAAGGCGGTCGCGGCGGCCGTCGGGGCCAAGAAGGCCGCGATGGCCGACCCGGCCGACGCCGAGCGCGCCACCGGGTACGTCGTCGGCGGGATCTCGCCGCTGGGCCAGAAGCGCCGCCACCCCACCGTGCTCGACGACAGCGCGATGGCGCACCCGACGGTCTTCGTCTCCGGCGGCCGGCGGGGCCTGGACCTCGAGCTCTCCCCTGCCGACCTGGTCGCGCTCACCGCAGCGACGGTGTCGGCGATCGGTCGCTGACGCCGTCGAGGGATCCCGGTCAGCCGGAAGCGGTGTCCTCGGTCCGCGACGCTCCGGAGCCGGTCTGCCCCGGCCCCGGCGACCACAGCACCAGCAGCGCGCCCAGCAGCGCGGTGATCGGCCAGACCAGGTAGCAGACCGCTCCGGTCACCTCGAGCGGCACCGGCAGGCTGGCTCCGGTGGCCGCCGCGTCCGCGACCGAGGCCGGCGCCGACGGCCCGAGCCACCGCCCCAGCAGGGCCATCGTCGCGACGCCCAGAGCGGCACCGAGGACCACCAGCACGCTGGTGAGCAGCGGGTCGCGCGAGCGCCACCAGGTGAACCCGGCGCCGGAGAGCAGACCGAGCACCCCGGAGATCACCACGAACCAGCCGTCGTCGTTGAAGCGCTTGCCCAGCTCCACCTCGCCCATGCCCAGGCCGCCGGCGGCGGTGCGGGTGAACTCGGCCGGGTCCACCAGCAGCCACCAGAGCACCGCGGCGACGACGCCCAGCAGGAGCGAGGTGCCGAGAACGGCCACGAGGTCGCGCCCCGCCGGGCCAGCGGCCGACGTGGCGCGCGACCCCCCTCCGTCCGTGGCTGCCGCGACCTGCGTCCCGGCGTCCACCGGGGCGGCACCGGGTCCGTCGTGGCTCATGCCCGGGACCTCACGTCGCCGTTCGGGCTCATGCGCCGACCAGGCAGTGCGGGCCGAGGAGCGCCTTGAGGTCGGCGAACAGCTCCGGGCTCGGGGCGACCCGCAGTCGGTCGTCGAGGCGGAGGACGGTGGTGGCGGTCTTGGTCATCAGGCGCAACCGTACTTCGGTGACCCCGGGGTGCGTGCCGAGCACCTCCTTGAGCTGCTCGACCACCGGGGGCGTGCACCTCGTGGAGGGCATCGAGATGACCACCGGCCCGGAGGGTCCCTCGGAGAGGTCGGGGACCGAGACCTCCTGACCGTGCAGCTCCGGCTGGTCCTTGGACCGCGAGACGCGTCCCTTGACCGTGACGATCGCGTCCTCGATCAGCAGCGTGCTGGCGAGCTGGTAGGCGCTCGGGAAGAGCAGCACGTCGATGGCGCCCTCCAGGTCCTCCACGGTCACCATCGCCCAGGCGTCTCCGCGCTTGGTGATCTTGCGCTGCACCGAGGTGAGCAGGCCCGAGATGGTGACCGTCGACCCGTCGGGGCGCTCCTCGTCGAGGAGCAGCTGCCCGATCGTGCAGTCGGTGCCGTTGGACAAGATGTGCTCGAGCCCGAGCAGCGGGTGGTCGGAGACGTAGAGGCCGAGCATGTCCCGTTCGTGACCGAGCAGCGTCGTCTTGTCCCACTCGTCGATGTCGGGCGGCGCGACCGACAACCCGAACCCGCCGCCGGCGTCCTCGTCGAGGCCGCCGAAGAGGGAGTCCTGGCCGATCGCCTCGTTGCGCTTGATGTCGACGAACTGGTCGACCGCCTGCTCGTGGATGGCGACGAGCGCCCGGCGCTTGTGCTTCATCTCGTCGAAGGCACCGGCCTTGACGAGCGACTCGATCACCCGCTTGTTGCACACCTGCACGGGGACCTTCTCGAGGAAGTCGTTGAAGTCGACGAAGCGGCCCTTCGACTCCCGGGCGGCGATGATCCCGTCGACGACGTTGCCGCCCACGTTGCGGATCGCGCTCAGGCCGAACCGGACGTCGCGCCCCACCGGGGTGAAGTTGAACGCCGACTCGTTGACGTCCGGCGGGAGGACCTGGATCTTCATCCGGCGACACTCGTTGAGGTAGATCGCCATCTTGTCCTTGTCGTCCTTGACGGAGGTCAACAAGGCGGCCATGTACTCGGCGGCGTAGTGCTGCTTGAGGTAGGCGGTCCAGTAGGAGATCAGGCCGTACGCCGCGGTGTGCGCCTTGTTGAAGGCGTAGTCGGAGAACGGCACCAGCACGTCCCACAGCGCCTTGATCGCCTCGTCGGAGTAGCCGTTGGCCCGCATGCCCTCGGAGAAGGGGACGTACTCGGCGTCGAGCACCTCCTTCTTCTTCTTGCCCATCGCGCGGCGCAGCAGGTCGGCCTGGCCCAGGCTGTAGCCGGCCACCTTCTGGGCGACCTTCTGGACCTGCTCCTGGTAGACGATCAGGCCGTGCGTCGTCCCGAGGATCTCCTGGAGCGGCTCCTCGAGCTCGGGGTGGATCGGCTTGATCTCCTGCTTGCCGTTCTTGCGCAGGGCGTAGTTGGTGTGCGAGTCCACGCCCATCGGGCCGGGTCGGTAGAGCGCCAGGACCGCGGAGATGTCCTCGAAGTTGTCGGGCCGCATCAGCCGGAGCAGCCCGCGCATCGGCCCGCCGTCGAGCTGGAACACGCCGAGCGTGTTGCCGGTGCCGAGCAGCTGGTAGGAGGCCGCGTCGTCGAGGGGCAGGTCCTCGAGGACCAGCTTCTCCCCGCGGTTGGCCTCGATGTTCTTCACCGCGTCGTCGAGGACGGTGAGGTTGCGCAACCCCAGGAAGTCCATCTTGATCAGGCCGAGCGACTCGCAGGTCGGGTAGTCGAACTGCGTGATCATGGCGCCGTCGGAAGGACGCCGGAGCAGCGGGATCACGTCGACCAGCGGCTCGCTGGACATGATGATGCCGGCGGCGTGGACGCCCCACTGGCGCTTCAGGCCCTCGATGCCGATCGCGGTGTCGACGACCCGCTTGACGTCGTTGTCGTTCTCGTAGAGCGCGCGGAACTCGCCGCCCTCGCCGTAGCGCTTGTGGTCGGGGTTGAAGATCTCCTGGAGCGGCACGTCCTTGCCCATCACCGCGGCCGGCATGGCCTTGGTGATCCGGTCCCCCATCGCGAACGGGTAGGCCAGGATCCGCGAGGAGTCCTTGACCGCCTGCTTCGCCTTGATGGTGCCGTAGGTGACGATGTAGGAGACCCGGTCGTCGCCGTACTTCTCGGTGACGTACTTGATCACCTCGCCGCGCCGACGCTCGTCGAAGTCGATGTCGAAGTCGGGCATCGAGACGCGGTCGGGGTTGAGGAAGCGCTCGAAGATCAGGCCGTGCTTGAGCGGGTCGAGGTCGGTGATCCGCATCGCGTAGGCGACCATCGAGCCGGCCCCGGAGCCGCGTCCCGGGCCGACCCGGATCCCGTTGTCCTTGGCCCAGTTGATGAAGTCCGCGACGACGAGGAAGTAGCCGGGGAACCCCATCTGGGTGATCACGCCGATCTCGAACTCGGCCTGCTTGCGGACCTCCTCGGGGATCCCGCCGGGGTAGCGCACCTTCAGGCCCCGCTCGACCTCCTTGACCAGCCAGGAGTCCTCGTTCTCCCCCGGCGGGCAGGGGAACCGCGGCATGTAGGCGCCGGCGCGCTCGGTGAACGAGACGTCGCACCGCTCGGCGATCAGCAGCGTGTTGTCGCAGGCCTCGCGGAGTTGGTACTTGTCGGCCCAGATCGCGCGCATCTCCTGGGCGGACTTGAGGTAGTAGCCGTCGCCGCTGAACGCGAAGCGCTGACCGGGCCCGTCCCCGGCCGGGGTGTCCATCGTGCTGCCGGAGTTGATGCACAGCAGGTGCTCCTGCGCGGCCGCGTCCTCGCGGTTGACGTAGTGCGAGTCGTTGGTGGCCAGCAGCGGGATCTGCAGGTCCTTGGCCAGCCGGAGCAGCCCGTCGCGGACCCGGTTCTCGATGTCGAGGCCGTGGTCCATCAGCTCGAGGAAGTAGTTGTCCCGGCCGAGGATGTCCTGGAAGTCACCGGCGGTCTTGCGGGCGGCCTCGTAGTTGCCGTAGCGCAGGTGCACCTGCACCTCGCCGGACGGGCACCCGGTGGTGCCGATGATCCCGCGGCCGTGCTGGGCGAGCAGCTCGCGATCCATCCGCGGGTGCTTGAAGAAGCCGTCGCTCCAGGCCCCGGTCGAGAGGCGGAACAGGTTGTGCATGCCCTCGGTGGTCTCCGAGAGCAGCGTCATGTGGGTGTAGGCACCCCGGGCGGAGACGTCGTCGGGCCCGCCGTCGTAGAAGTTCACCCCCCGCTTCTCGAACCGCGAGATGTTCGGAGCGAAGTAGGCCTCGATGCCGATGATCGGCTTCACCCCGGCGGCGGTGGCCTTCTTGTAGAACTCGTGCGCCCCGAAGACGTTCCCGTGGTCGGTCATCGCCACCGCGGGCATGCCCAGCTCGGCCGCCCGCTCGGTCAGCGCACCCAGCCGGGCGGCGCCGTCGAGCATGGAGTACTCGGTGTGGACGTGCAGGTGCACGAACGAGTCGCTCGTGGCGGGCCCCGGAGACATAGGTGAGATCGGCCCCTTCCGGACACTTCGAACCACGACGATCGGACACCACAAGACAGACCAACGCTGAGGGCGCAGGCCTGACCGACTGTGGGGAAGGCAGCCAGACTACGCGACCTCAGGACCGATCGTGGCAGGACCCACCGACAGTTCCGGCGGTCGGGGTCAGTCGGCCGCGTCCAGGCTCTCGGTGATCACCGCGTCCATGATCCGGGCCAGCCGGTCGGGCCCGAGCCGCTCGGCCACCCGGGACATCCGGGCGACGATCTCCGCCTCGCGCCGCCGGTCGCGCCCGGCGTGGCCGGAGACCGGCTTGAGCCGCTGGGCGGCCGCGGTCAGGGCGGCCCGCTCGTCGAGGAGCGCGGCCAGGCGGTCGTCCACCTCGTCGATGCGCCGCCGTACGGTGCCGACCGGGTCGGTGCCGAACCAGGCCATCTCCAGGTCGGGAGCGCGCTCCTCGTTCTCGGAGCCGTCGGTGCGGCGTACGACGTGCAGCCCGTGCCGCCGGTAGAACGCCTGGGCCGGGCGGTTGGTCTCGAAGACCCAGAGGCCGAACCCGCCGGGTCGCAGCGACTTGACCAGGTCGAGGAGCAGCCCGCCGAGGCCCTGCCCGACCAGCCCCGGGTGGACGTAGAGCGAGTCCAGCCAGTCCGGGTCCACCACCGCGTAGCCCACCAGGCGCCCCGGGCCCGGCCCGTCCCGCCGTTCGGCGACCCAGGTCTCCCGCTCGGCCGGCATCGGCAGCGTGCGGGGCCGCTCGCCCAGCACCTCCCCGAACCAGGCGCGCACCTCGTCCGGGGGGTGCACCGGGCGCGGCATCGCCGGGAACGCCGCCTCCCGGGACGCGAGGAACAGAGCCGCCAGCTCGTCCGCGTCGCTCACCGTGGCGGGCCGCAGCACCAGGTCCTCCAGCGGGTCGGCGCCGACCGGTCCGGTGGGGTCAGTGGGCATCGCGGATCACGTCGAGCGCGCGCTGGAGGTCGTCGGGGTAGCCGGAGTGGTACTCGACGTACTCACCGGACTCCGGGTGCTCGAAGCCGAGCCCGACGGCGTGCAGCCACTGCCGCTCGAGGCCGAACCGGGCGGCCAACACCGGGTCGGCGCCGTAGGTCAGGTCGCCGAGGCAGGGATGCTTCAACGCCGACATGTGCACCCGGATCTGGTGGGTCCGGCCGGTCTCGAGGTGCACCTCGAGCAGGCTGGCGAACCGGTGCGCCTCGATCACCTCGTAGTGCGTGACGCTGTGCTTGCCGTCGGCCATCACCGCGAACTTGTAGTCGTGGCGGGGGTGCCGGCCGATCGGTGCGTCGATGGTGCCCTTCAGCGGATCCGGGTGGCCCTGCACCAGCGCGTGGTAGGTCTTGTCCACGGTGCGGTGCCGGAAGGCGTTCTTCAGCACCGAGTAGGCGTGCTCGGACTTGGCGATCACCATCACCCCGGAGGTGCCGACGTCGAGCCGCTGGACGATCCCCTGCCGCTCGGAGGCACCGCTGGTGGCGATCCGGAAGCCGGCCGCGACCAGGTGACCGACCACGGTGGGACCGGTCCAGCCGGGGCTCGGGTGCACCGCGACCCCGACCGGCTTGTCGATCACGACCAGCGCGTCGTCGTCGTGGACGATCTTGATGCCCTCGACCATCTCCGGGACGATCGCGATCGGGTCGACCAGCGACGGGATCTCCACGTCGAGCTGCGCCCCGGCGTGCACCCGGTCGGACTTGGCGGTGGCGTGCCCGTCCACGATCACGTGGCCGGCGCTGATCAGCTCGGCCGCGCGGGAGCGGGAGAAGCCGAACATCCGCGCCAGCGCGGCGTCGAGCCGCTCCCCGGCCAGGCCGTCGGGCACGTTCACGCTGCGGCGGTCCACGGCCCCGTTGCCGGCCATCACGAGCCGGCCGGCGGTTCGTGGTCGCCGGCGCCGTCCGCCCGGTCCGGCTCCTCGCCGGGGCGGACCCCGCGGGGCGACCGGGCCTCCCGCAGCCCGTCGACGCGGATGCCGCGGACCGCCTGGAGGATGATCAGCCCGGCCGCGACGTTGATCCAGATGTCGGCCACGTTGAAGATCGGAAAGTGCGGGAAGCGCAGGAAGTCGATGACGTGCCCGCGGAAGGCCTCCGGCTCCCGAAACACCCGGTCGGTCAGGTTGCCCAGGACGCCGGCCAGCAGGAACCCCAGCGCCAGTGCCCAGCCGGTGCTGGCGAGCCGGCGTACCGCGATCGTGACCGTGACCACGGCCGCGACGATCGCCACGCAGGTCAGCACCAGCGTGTAGGAGGTGCCCAGGCTGAAGGCGGCGCCGCTGTTCGAGGTCAGCAGCAGCCCGAACCAGTCACCCACGACCGGCACGTAGGCGCCGACGTCGAGGCGGTCCAGGGCCAGCTGCTTGGTGACGAGGTCGGCGGCGTACCCGAAGGCGGCCACCCCTGCGAAGAGCAGCAGGTAGCGCGCCCGGGAAGGGCGACGGGACGGTGGGACGGTGGGGTCGCTGTGACTCAGCGACGTTCCTCGCGCTGCTTGCATGACAGGCACAGTGTCGCACGCGGGAATGCCATCAACCGCATCTTGCCGATGGGCTCCCCGCACTGCTCGCAGACGCCGTAGCTGCCGTCCTCGATGCGGCCGAGCGCCCGCTCGGTCTGGGCCAGCATCTCCCGGGCGTTGTTGGCCAGGCTCATCTCGTGGTCGCGCTCGAAGGTCGTGGACCCCACGTCGGCCTGGTCGTTGCCGGCGCCGTCGCCCGCGTCCCGCATCAGGTCGTGCAGGTCGTGCTCGGCCATGTTGAGCTCGGAGCGGAGGCGGTCGCGGTCGGCGTGCAGCTCGTTGCGCACCTCGTCGACCTCGGTCTTGGTCCAGGGCTTCTCGTCGGTCTTGACGGCGAGCTTCTTGGAGGAGGCGGCCTTCGTCGCCGGGGCTGGCTTGGTCACGGGTGCCGCCTTCGTTGCGGGAGCGGCCGCTGCGGCCCTCGTCCTGGTGGGAGTGGTACGGGTGGTGCTGGTGCTGCGGGTGGTCTTCGTGGCGGTCTTCTTGGACGCCGCCTGCTTGACCGGGGCCTTCGCGGGGGCCTTCGCGGGGGCCTTGGCAGGAGCCTTGGTCGCGGCGACCTTGGTGGTGGCGGCCCGCGGGGACGGCACCGCCGACTTCTTGCTCGCCGTGCGCGGGGACGGCACCCGGGCGGACTTCGTGGCGGTGGCCCGGGTCGACGACGACTTCCCGGCAGCCTTCGTGGCGGTCCCCGTCGCCTTCTTGGCCGGTCCGGAAGCCTTCTTCGCCGCGGCGGTCTTCGTGGCGGGAGCCTTCTTCGCCGCCGCGGTCTTCGTGGCCGCGGAGGCCTTCTTGGCAGGCGCCCGGCCACCGGAGGCCGCGCTCGTGGTGGCGGCTCCCTTGCGCGCCGCGCCGGTCGCCACGCGTTTGGCCGCCGCCGCCGTCTTCCCGGCTATCTTCCGTGCCGTCGCTCGCACCATGGCCCTGGCCCCCTTTGAAGCCCTCCGGCATCCGTGTGGATACACGCACACGTGCGGCCGTCCAGCCACACGCGTGCCGCGAGGATAGACCCGCCCTCAGGCCCGGACAACCGAACTCGCCCGGTGTTTCGACAATCTTCAGGTAGCACCCGGTGAAACCGGGAGGAGTCCGATGCACCGCGTCTGGCACACTGGGAGGACCGCAAGGCGTCGACGGGACGAGTAGCTCCGAGCACAGCCGGAAGCGATCTGGGGACGGTGAGAGCCCAGAGGTGTTGTCCGGAGCGAAGATCACCCCCGAGCCGCCGGAAGAGCGCTCCCGACAGCAGGTGGGAGCGGGTAGAACCGGCTGCGGTGGCCTTCACGAGAGGGCGCGCGCCCCGCAGGACGGGGTGCACGTCAAGGAGGGTGGTACCGCGGGACCGGCCGACCAGTGGCCGCGTCTCGTCCCTTCACCGAGCACGACGCCGCCGGAGACCCCGGCCGCGCAGCAGGTGGAGGACGAGCAGTGAGCGAGTACACCCCGGTTCCCCCGCAGGTCGACCTGCCGGCGCTCGAGCACGACGTGCTCGCGTTCTGGGCCGACGACAAGACCTTCGACAAGTCCCTGGACCGCGCCGGCAGCCGGCCGCGCTGGACCTTCTACGAGGGGCCGCCGACCGCGAACGGCATGCCCGGCACCCACCACGTCGAGGCTCGCGTCTTCAAGGACGTCTTCCCCCGGTTCAAGACCATGCAGGGCTACCACGTCGACCGGAAGGCCGGCTGGGACTGCCACGGGCTGCCGGTGGAGCTCGCGGTGGAGAAGGAGCTCGGCTTCTCCGGCAAGGGCGACATCGAGGCCTACGGGGTGGCCGAGTTCAACGCCCGGTGCCGCGAGTCCGTGCTGCGCCACGTCGACGCCTTCGAGGAGATGTCGGAGCGGATGGGCTTCTGGGTCGACACCGAGGACCCCTACGTCACGATGCGCCCCGAGTACGTCGAGTCCGTGTGGTGGGCGTTGAAGCAGATCCACGACAAGGGGCTGCTCGTCGAGGACTACCGGGTGGCGCCGTACTGCCCGCGCTGCGGCACCGGCCTCTCCGACCACGAGCTGGCGCAGGGCTACGAGACCGTCACCGATCCGTCGGTCTACGTCCGGTTCCCGCTGACCTCGGGGCCGTACGCCGGCCGGGCCGCCCTGCTGGTGTGGACGACCACCCCGTGGACGCTGGTGTCCAACACCGCGGTCGCGGTGAACCCCGGCGTCGACTACGTGGTGGCCACCCGCGACGGCGAGTCGCTCGTGGTCGCCGAGCCGCTCCTCGAGCGCGTGCTCGGCGAGGGCTGGAGCGTCGAGGCCACGCTGCCCGGCACGGAGCTGGAGCGCTGGACCTACGAGCGGCCGTTCGCCCTCGTCGACTTCCCCGAGGGCAGCGACGCCCACTTCGTGGTGCTCGCCGACTACGTGACCACCGAGGACGGCACCGGCCTCGTGCACCAGTCCCCCGCCTTCGGCGAGGACGACATGCTGGTGGCCCGCGCCTACGGGCTGCCGGTGGTGAACCCGGTCCGGCCGGACGGGCACTTCGGCGACGACGTGCCCCTGGTCGGCGGCCAGTTCTTCAAGCACGCCGACACCGCGCTGGTCGCCGACCTGCAGGAGCGCGGGCTGCTGTTCCAGCACGTCGCCTACGAGCACTCCTACCCGCACTGCTGGCGCTGCCACACCGCGCTGCTCTACTACGCCCAGCCGTCCTGGTACGTCCGGACCACCGCGGTCAAGGACGCGCTGCTGCGGGAGAACGAGAAGACCAGCTGGTACCCCGACACGATCAAGTGGGGCCGGTACGGCGACTGGTTGCACAACAACATCGACTGGGCGCTCTCGCGCAGCCGCTACTGGGGCACACCGCTGCCGATCTGGCGGTGCGCCGAGGGGCACCAGACCTGCGTGGGGTCGCTGGCCGAGCTCTCCGAGCTGAGCGGCACCGACCAGTCCGGCCTCGACCCGCACCGGCCCTTCGTCGACGACGTGGTGCTGACCTGCCCGGAGTGCTCCGCCGAGGCGCGGCGCGTACCCGAGGTGATCGACGCCTGGTTCGACAGCGGCTCGATGCCGTTCGCCCAGTGGGGCTACCCGCACCAGCCAGACTCGGTGCGCCGCTTCGAGGAGTCCTACCCGGCCGACTTCATCTGCGAGGCGATCGACCAGACCCGCGGCTGGTTCTACACGCTGATGGCCATCGGCACGATCGTCTTCGACGAGTCGTCGTACAAGAACGTGCTGTGCCTGGGGCACATCCTGGCCGAGGACGGCCGCAAGATGTCCAAGCACCTGGGCAACATCCTCGAGCCGATCCCGCTGATGGAGCAGCACGGCGCCGACGCGGTCCGCTGGTTCATGGCGGCCTCCGGCTCGCCGTGGGCGGCCCGCCGGGTCGGGCACGCCTCGATCCAGGAGACCGTGCGCAAGGTGCTGCTGACCTACTGGAACACGGTGTCCTTCCAGGTGCTCTACGCCCGCTCCGCCGGCTGGTCGCCGGAGGGTGCCGACGCTCCCCCGGTGGCGGACCGGCCGGTGCTGGACCGCTGGCTGCACGCCGAGACGGCCCGGCTGGTGCGGGAGGTCACCGCGTCGCTGGAGAGCTTCGACACCCAGCGGGCCGGCGGCCTGCTGGCCCAGTTCGTCGACGACCTGTCGAACTGGTACGTCCGCAGGTCCCGTCGCCGCTTCTGGGCCGGCGACCCCGCCGCCCTGGCCACCTTGCACACCACGCTGGTGACGGTGACGCAGCTGATGGCGCCGCTCACCCCGTTCATCACCGAGCGGGTCTGGCAGGACGTCGTACGCCCGGTGGACGCGGCCGCCCCGGAGTCGGTGCACCTGTCCTCCTGGCCGGCGCTGGACCAGGAGGCGGTCGACGAGGAGCTGTCCGCCGCCGTGGCGCTGGCCCGCCGGCTGGTCGAGCTCGGTCGGGCCGCCCGCGCCGACGCCAAGGTGCGCACCCGGCAGCCGTTGCGGCGTGCGCTGGTCGCCTCCGGCGCGTGGGCGCGGCTGCACGAGGAGCTGCGCGCCGAGGTCGCCGAGGAGCTGAACGTCGGGGAGCTGCAGCCGCTGTCGGCCGCCGGCCAGGGGCTCGTGGACTACACCGCGAAGGGCAACTTCCGCGCGCTGGGCAAGCGCTTCGCCCAGCGCACCCCGCAGGTCGCCGCGGCGATCGCCGCGGCCGACGCCGCCGCGCTGGCCCGGTCCCTCGACGAGGAGGGCCGGGCCCGGGTCGACGTCGCCGGCGAGTCGGTCGAGGTGCTCCCCGAGGAGGTGATCGTCTCCGAGCGGCCACGGGAGGGGTGGTCGGTGGTCAACGAGCAGGGCGAGACCGTCGCCCTGGACCTCGAGCTGACCCCCGAGCTGCTCCGTGCCGGCCTGGCGCGGGAGGTGGTCCGGCTCGTGCAGGAGGCCCGCAAGAACAGCGGCTTCGACGTCAGCGACCGGATCGTGCTCGAGTGGGCCGCCGGCGGCGAGACCGCGGCGGCGCTGCGCGAGCACACCAGCCTGGTGTCCGACGAGGTGCTGGCGGTCCGGATGCGGGAGGCGCCGGACGCCGACGCGCTCGGCCCGGACACGGCGGCCGTCGTACGCGACGAGGAGCTCGGGCTCGCCTTCACGGTGGCCCGCGCCTGACCCCGGCGGCCGCGCCCGCGAACGCGACGAGGCCGGCACCCCCGTGGGGTGCCGGCCTCGTCACGAGCAGGTGTTGTCGGTCAGCCGTTCTGGTCGGCGTCGTCGCCGAGCAGCGACTTGAGCCGCTTCGGAGAGTGCTCGTTGTTGCCCACGCCGCCTTCGGCGCTGCCGTCGAGCGCCGCGAGCTGCTGCTGGAAGTAGCTCTTCAGGCGGCTGCGGTACTCGCGCTCGAACGAGCGGAGGTTCTCCACCTCGCTGTTGAGCTTGTCCTTCTCCTTCTCCAGGTCGCCGAAGAGCTGCTGACGGCGCTCGGCGGTCTCGGAGTCGAGCATCTGCGAGCGGGTCCGGGCGTCGGACTCCATGCGCTCGGCCTTGGTCTTGGACTCCGACTCGAGCCGCTCGGCCTTGGTGCGGGCCTCGCCGATGATCTTGTCGGCCTGGTCCTTGGCCTCGTCGACGAGCTGGTCGGCGTTGTTCGTGGCGATCTCGAGCAGCCGGGCCGCGGCGCTGGAGGCCTCGCCGACGGTCTTGACCTTGATCGTCTCCACCGGAGCCGCGGCCGGTGCCGGAGCAGCGGCGGCCACCGGTGCGGGAGCCGCCTTGACCGGCTCGGGCTCCGGCTCCGGCGCCTTCTCCGCGGGCTTGGCCGGCGCGGCCGCGGGGGCGGCCCCGCCCTGCTGGGCGGCGGACAGCTTGCTGCGCAGGTCGTCGTTCTCCCGCGTCAGCCGGGCGAGCTCGGCCTCGACCTCGTCGAGGAACTGGTCGACCTCCCCCATGTCGTAACCCTCACGGAGGCGCACCGGAGTAAAGCGCTTGTTGCTCACGTCCTCAGGCGTCAGCGGCATGACTCACCCTTTGTTCGTAGTCGTCGTGGTACGCGACGTCGCCGTCGCATCTCGGCCCACCGTACTCCGGATCCACGTCACGAGACGCGGGGGGTTCGGGGGCGTGCTGCCAGCGCAGCCTACCGGTGCCGGTCCTCTCGCGTCACACCCGCAACTCGGGGTGAGCCGACCGGCCCGGAGCGGCCGCACGTCAGAAGAACAGGTTGCTGACCACGCTCTGCAGCACGTAGACGAGGATCAGCACGATCAGGAAGCTGGTGTCGATCGCGACGCTGCCGAGCCGCAGCGGCGGCACGAACCGCCGGACGAACACGATCGGCGGGTCGGTGACGGAGTAGACGACCTCCAGGACCACCAGCAGCGGACCCCGCGGCGCCCACGAGCGCGCGAAGACCTGCACCCAGTCGAACACCAAGCGGATGAGCAGAAGCCACAGGAATACCTGCAGCACCAACAGGAGGATCGAGCCGACGACGGTCACGCTGTCGGAGTCTAGCCAGCCGACACCCGGGAATCAGGCGTGGCGTGCCGGGCCGGTCAGCTCTGGTTGAAGAACCCGCCCTCGGCGATGCGCTGCTTGTCCTCGGCCGCCACGGTGACGTTCGGCGGCGAGAGCAGGAACACCTTGTTGGTGACCCGCTCGATGGTGCCACGCACCGCGAACACGAGGCCCGCCGAGAAGTCGACGAGCCGCTTGGCGTCCGCGTCGTCCATCTCGGAGAGGTTCATGATCACCGGAACCCCCTCGCGGAAGTTCTCGCCGATCGTGCGCGCCTCGTTGTAGGTGCTCGGGTGCAGCGTCGTGATCCGGGAGAGCTCGGCGACCGTGCCCACCGCCGCCACCGGGGCGACCGGCGCTGGCTGGGGACGGCGCCGTTCGGCGATGCTCGCGACCGGCGCCGGACGGGCCGGGTCGCGCTCGGCCCGCTCATCACGTCGCGGCGCGTCGTCGTACTCGTCGTAGTACTCGTCGTCGTAGCGCTCGGTGTCCTCGAGCAGGCCGAGATAGACACCCATCTTGCGCATCGCGCTGCCCATGAATCTTGCCCTTCCGGTGCATCGGCACCCCTCTTCCGGGGTGCTGCTCCGTGCCTGACACTACCCGAGCGGCGGCCGCGGCCCGAGGACCGCAGAGCCAATCCGCACGTGTGTCGCACCTGTCCTGACGGCGACCTCGAGGTCGCCGCTCATTCCCGCCGAGACCCAGGTGGCGGCGGGATCCACCCGACGCACCACCTCGGCCGACTCGGCAAGCCTCTCGAACGCCGGCCGGGGGTCTGCCCCCGGCGGCGCCACTGCCATCACTCCTCGCAACCGCAACCCTTCGGTCGCGGCCAGCCGCTCGGCCAGCGCACCCACCTCACGCGGGGCCGCTCCCCCGCGCGCCGACCCGGCCCCCTCGTCGGGATCCAGGTTGACCTGCACCAGACAGTCCAGCACACGTCCCCGCTGGTGCGCGCCCCGGGACAGCCCGGGCAGCAGCTTGGCGCGGTCCACGGACTCGACCACGTCGGCGTACGCCGCGACCGCCGCCGCCTTGTTGCTCTGCAGGCTGCCGACGAAGTGCCACCGCAGCCCCAGGTCCGCACACTCGGCCGCCTTCGCCTCCGCCTCCTGGTGCCGGTTCTCCCCCACGTCGGTGACGCCGAGGGCCGCGAGCAGCCGCACGTCCGAGGCCGGGAAGAACTTGGTGACCACGGTCAGCGTCACCTCGCCGGGAGCACGGCCGGCCTCCGCGCAGGCGGTCGCGATCCGGTCGCGGACGGTGCCGAGCCGGCCCTCGAGCTCGGCGCGCCGGTCCTCGCTCATGGCCGCACCCACACGAAGCCGGCGAGCCGCCCCGAGGCGGGGCCCTGACGTCGGTAGGAGAACAGGTCCTCGTCCTCGCGGGTGCACCGCCCGGTCCGGGTCAAGTCGCTGACGCCGGCATCGCGCAGCTGCGCGACCACCCCGGCGCCGAGGTCGAGCGACGGGGTCCCCCACGAGGTGCGCGCGAACGTCTCCGGCACCAGCCCGGCCACGTGCGCGCGCATGTCCTCGGGCACTTCGTAGCAGGACCCGCACACGTGCGGGCCGACCCAGGCGACCACCTGGCCGGCGCCGAGCTCACGCAGCGCGGCGACGGCAGCCGGGACGACCCCGGCGACCAGGCCCGGTCGGCCCGAGTGCACCGCGGCGACCAGACCGCGCTCGGTGTCGGCGAGCAGCACCGGCACGCAGTCGGCCACCCGGACCATCAGCGCGACGCCGGGCTCGCCGGTGACCAGCGCGTCCGCCTGCGGCGCGGCCGGCCCGGACGCGACGGCGCTCCCCGCGTCGACGACCGCCACCTCGGCGCCGTGGACCTGGCGCATGCCGGCCACCACCGGAGCGGTGAGCGCCCGGGCGACGCGGTCGATGTTCTCCGCGACGGTGCCGGGCTGGTCGTCGTCGCGGGCAGCGAGGTTGAGCGACGCGTACGGACCGCCACTGACACCTCCGTGGCGGTCCGTGAACGCGACCTCGACCGGGCCGCGCGTCGCGCGATAGGCGAACAAGGCGTCCTTACTTCAAGAAGTCCGGGACGTCGAGGTCGTCCTCGAACTGCAGCTGGCGCGGCTGGCGCGGCGGCTGGCCCTGCTGCTGCGGCTGCTGCGGCTGCTGCTGCACCGGCTGCCCCTGGGCAGGCTCAGGAGCCTGTCGCTGCGGGGCCGGGGCGGCGTAGCCGGGCTGGCCCGCGGGGGCGGGCTGCTGCTGGGGCTGCTGGGTCCGGCTCGGCTGCGGCCGACCCTGGCCCGGGGCCACGGCGCTGGCGCCGCTCGGCTCCGAGGCCCGGAAGGTCGGCTGCGGGGTCCGCTGGTCGCCCTGCGTCTGCGGGGCGGGCTCGCGGCGCAGCACCGTGCCGTTGTCTCGGCGCTTCGGCATGCCGCCGTCGAACCCGGCGGCGATGACCGTCACCCGGACCTCGTCTCCGAGGGCGTCGTCGATGACCGCACCGAAGATGATGTTGGCCTCGGCGTGCGCGGCCTGGGAGACGAGCGCCGCGGCCTCGTTGATCTCGAACAGGCCGAGGTCCGAGCCGCCGGCGATCGAGAGCAGCACGCCGTGCGCACCGTCGATGGAGGCCTCCAGCAGGGGGCTGGACACCGCCATCTCGGCCGCGGCCACCGCGCGGTCCTCGCCGCGGGCCGAGCCGATGCCCATCAGCGCCGAGCCGGCGTTGGCCATCACGGACTTCACGTCGGCGAAGTCGAGGTTGATCAGGCCGGGGGTCGTGATCAGGTCGGTGATGCCCGAGACGCCCTGCAGCAGCACCTGGTCGGCCTGCTTGAACGCGTCGAGGATCGAGACGTTGCGGTCACTGATGGAGAGCAGGCGGTCGTTCGGGATCACGATGAGGGTGTCGACCTCCTCGCGGAGCCCGGCGATCCCCTCCTCGGCCTGGTTGGCGCGGCGACGACCCTCGAACGAGAACGGCCGGGTGACCACACCGATCGTCAGCGCCCCCAGGGAGCGCGCGATCCGGGCGACGACGGGCGCACCACCGGTGCCGGTGCCACCACCCTCGCCGGCGGTCACGAAGACCATGTCGGCCCCGCGGATGACCTCTTCGATCTCCTCCGCGTGGTCCTCGGCGGCCTTGCCGCCGACGTCGGGGTTCGCGCCGGCGCCGAGGCCCCGGGTCAGCTCACGCCCGATGTCGAGCTTGACGTCGGCGTCGCTCATCAGGAGCGCCTGGGCATCGGTGTTGATCGCGATGAACTCGACGCCCTTGAGGCCGACCTCGATCATCCGGTTGACGGCGTTGACTCCACCTCCACCGATACCTACGACCTTGATCACGGCCAGGTAGTTCTGCGGTGCTGCCACGGCAGGTGCCTCTCGCTGCTCGGGTGCCCGGGCCGGGTTGCGGCTGGTCGGGCGGACGGATGTCTGTCGGTGGGGAAGTGCCCGGGGAAGCCATGAACTCTAACCCTGAAGTAGAGGGTTATAGTTATGTCAACCTCGTGCTTGATGACGAAGTTAGGCGGTGCCCACGGTCCGATCCCGCAGACACGCCGCCGCGCGCCGCGCAATTGCAGATTCCTGCCAGATCGATGTGCCGGCGCGATCGTGCCGAGCCGGGCGGCGGAGATCCGGCGCCGGAGGTCCGTGCGGCGACCGGGGTCTCCCCCGGCTACGGGTCAGGGTCGGATGACCGGCTGGCCGGGCACGCTGACGTCGTACTGCGACGCCTTCTGCTTCAGCAGCACCTCGAGCACCCGCGCCTTGTCCGCGGAGTCCTCCGCGGAGCCCCAGACGACGGTGGTGCCGTCGCGCAGCTGCAGCGAGATCGTGTCGACGGTGCGCACCGAGACGAAGTCGACGCGCGCGGCGAGCGGCCCGGGCAGCGCGTCGACCACCGTGGCGGCCTCGGCCACCGCGGCGGGCGGGGTGTCGGGGCCGCTGCGCACCAGCGGCAGGCTCGGTGGGCGTGACGGGTAGCGCCGGAACAGCACGCCCTCCTCGTCCACGCCGTGCAGGACGCCGTCGCGCTCCACCACCGCCACCGCCTGACGCTCGGTCACGTCGATCCGGACCTGGTCCGGCCAGGCCCGGGACACGTCGACCGAGCTCACCGGGGCGAGCTCCTCGACGCGGTCCGCGACCGCGGCCAGGTCGACGGTGGCCAGCGGGGAGCCGGTGGGTACGGCGGCGACCCGCTGCACCTCGCGCGAGTCGAGGACCGCCGTGCCCTCCACCTGCACCCCGGACACGGAGAGCGTCGCGGAGAAGAACACCAACCAGGTCGCGCCGCCGACCAGCACCAGGACCGCCAGCACCGCCACCACGACCCGCCAGGCCAGCCACCTTCGGGCCCACTGCCGGCGGGCGAAGCGGCGCCGGGCCTGCTGCAGGCTGCGCGCGTCGGGATCCGCGGCGCCGGGTGCGGGGGAAGGGGTCTCAGTCCTGCTGCGCATGGCCCTCCCCCGTGTCGTCGGCCCGCTCCTGCAGCAGCTGCAGCACCTCGGGCCCCACCAGGGTCACGTCGCCGGCGCCCAGGGTCAGCACTAGGTCGCCGGGCCGGGCCCGGCCGGCCAGCGCCGCAGGCACCGCCGACCAGGACGGCTCGAAGTGCACCCGCTCGGGCGACAGCGGCACGTGGCCGGCGACCATCGCGCCGTTGACGCCCGGCTCCGGGTCCTCGCGGGCGACGTAGACGTCCATGACGACGACCTCGTCCGCGGCGCCGAGCGCCTGTCCCATCGCGGCGCCGAAGATCTTGGTGCGGGAGACCAGGTGCGGCTGGAAGCCGACCACGACCCGGCCCTCCCCGGCCAGCGACCGGGCCGCCTGCAGGTCACCGGCGATCTCGTTGGGGTGGTGGGCGTAGCTGTCGTAGACGCGCACACCGGCCGCCTCGCCCTTGAGCTCCATCCGGCGCCGGGTGCCGGTGAACGCCTCGAGGCCGCGGCGCAGGTCGTCGAAGGCGAAGCCGAGCCGCAGCCCCGCGGCGAGCGCGGCGAGGGCGTCCAGGACGTAGTGGCGCCCCGGGATGCGCAGGGTGACCTGGCCCAGCCGGCGGCCCCGGTCGACGGCCGTGAACGTCGAGGTGGAGCCGGCGAAGGTCAGCCCCTCGGCGCGCAGGTCGGCGGCAGCTGACTCCCCCACCCCGACCGTGGTCAGGCCGCGGGCCCGTGACTGCTCGGCGAGGTCGGCGGCGCCCGCGTCGTCGACGCAGACCACCAGGAAGCCGGCCGGGTCGATCCGGTCCAGGAACCGGGTGAAGGCCGCGTGGTAGGCCTCCTCGGTGCCGTAGTTGTCGAGGTGGTCGGCCTCGACGTTGGTCACCAGCGCGGCGGCCGGTGAGTAGACCAGGAACGCGCCGTCGCTCTCGTCGGCCTCGGCCACGAACAGGTCGCCGCTGCCCTCGTGGGCGTTCGAGCCGGACTCGTTGAGCTCGCCGCCGATCGCGAACGACGGGTCCGCGCCGCAGTGCTGGAGCGCCACCGTGAGCAGCGACGTGGTCGTGGTCTTGCCGTGGGTGCCGGCCACCGCGACCACCCGGCGGCCGCGCATGACCGACTCCAGCGCCGCGGAGCGCGGCAGCAGCCGCAGCCCCTGCGCGCGGGCCTCGACCACCTCGGGGTTGTCCTCGCGGACCGCGGTGGAGACCACCAGCGTGTCGACGTCGTGCACGTGTTCGGCGGCGTGGCCGACGTGGCACCGCGCGCCGAGGGCACGCAGCGCCTCGAGGGTCCGGGAGTCCTTGGCGTCGCTGCCGCTGACGGTGATGCCGCGGGCCAGCATGATCCGGGCGATGCCGGACAGGCCGGCGCCGCCGATGCCGACGAAGTGGACGCGGCCCAGGCGGTCGGCCGGCAGCAGCTCCTCGGGGACCGGGACGATCATCGGTGTGCCTCCTGCGCCGCGGCCAGGATCATCCGGGCCAGCTTGTCGTCGGCGTCCCGCGGGATCAGCCCGGCGGCCGCCGCGGACATCGCGGCCAGCCGGCCGGCGTCGTTGGCCAGCTCCGGCACGGTGGCGCGCACCCACTCCGGGGTGAGCGCGTCGTCCCGGACCAGGAGCCCGCCGCCGGCGTCGACCACGGGCCGCGCGTTGAGGTCCTGCTCGCCGTTGCCGATCGGCAGCGGCACGAAGACCGCCGGCAGACCGGTCGCGGCGACCTCGGTGACGGTGTTCGCGCCGGCGCGGCAGAGGACGAGGTCGGCGGCGGCATACGCCAGGTCCATCCGGTCGACGAACGGGACGACGACGTACGGCGGCGCGCCGTCCACCCGCTGCACGGCCGCCTCGCCCTGCGGTCCGACGACGTGCAGCACCTGGACACCGGCCTCGGCGAGCGCGCCGGCCGCGGCGGTGACCGACTGGTTGATCCGGCGGGCCCCCTGGGAGCCGCCGGTGACCAGCAGCGTCGGCCGGTCCGGGTCGAGGCCGAACGTGGCCCGGGCCTCGGCCCGCAGGGCGGCGCGGTCCAGCGTCGAGATCATCCGGCGGATCGGCAGCCCGACGTAGGTCGCGTGCCGCAGCGCGGTCTCGGGGAAGCTCGTCGCGACGTGCGTGGTGAACCGGGCGCCGAGCTTGTTGGCGATGCCGGGAAGCGCGTTGCCCTCGTGGACGACAAGCGGCAGCCGCCGGCGGCGGGCGGCGAGGTACGCCGGCACCGAGACGTAGCCGCCGAAGCCGACGACGACGTCGGGACGCACCCGGTCGAGGACCTCGAGGGTGGCCCGGATGGTGCCGCGGAGCCGGCCCGGCAGCCGCAGCAGGTCGGCGTTGGGCCGACGCGGCAGCGGCACCGGCGGCACCAGCTCGAGGGGGTAGCCGGCCTCGGGGACGACCCGGGTCTCCAGCCCGCGCGGGGTGCCGAGCGCGGTCACCTCGAGGTCGGGGTCGATCCGCCGCAGGGCGTCAGCGGTGGCCAGCAGCGGGGACGTGTGTCCGGCCGTGCCGCCGCCGGCGAGGAGAACCTTCATGACACCTGTCCTGGTCTGGTGAAGCGGTCAGTGCGGGAGCGTGCCCCATCATCGCGTGCCTCGCGGCCGGCCGCTCCCGGCGGTCACCCCGGCGGGGGTACGGCGCCGCCGGCGCGCCCGCAGCGCGGCCTTGGCGCCGGGCTCCGAGCGGGCGAAGGAGACCAGCAGGCCCAGCGCCACCAGCGAGGGCAGCAGCGCGGAGCCGCCGTAGGAGACCAGCGGCATCGGGATCCCGATGACCGGCAGCAGCGCGAGCACCATCCCGACGTTGATCATCATCTGCACGGTGAGCCAGATGGTGATGCCGGCCGACATGTAGCGCACGAACGGGTCCTTGGTGCGCAGCGCGACCCGGAAGCCGGCGTACGCGATGGTGAGGAACAGGCCGAGGACCAGCAGCGTGCCGACCAGCCCGAGCTCCTCGCCGAGCACCGCGAAGATGAAGTCGGTGTGGGCCGCGGGCAAGTTGCCCCACTTCTGCTGGCTGGCGGAGATGCCCTTGCCGAAGATGCCTCCGCTGGACATCGCGAACAGCCCGTGGGCGGGCTGCCAGCCCGCACCCTGGTAGTCCTTGAACGGGTCGGCGAAGTTGGTCAGCCGGTCCAGCCGCTCGTGGCTGGTGGTGGCCAGGTAGAGGGCGAGCACGCCCACGGTGGTCATGCCGAGCACGAACAGGCGGGCCGGCGCACCGACCACCCAGAGCATCCCGAGCACGATCGCGAAGAGCACCAGCGCGGTGCCGAGGTCGTGCTGCTTGAGCACCAGCCCGATCACCAGGCCGGTCACCGGCAGCATCGGCATCAGCACGTGCCGCCAGTCACCGAGCAGCTTCTCCTTGCGGCCGTAGAGGTCGGCGCACCACAGGATCACGGCCAGCTTGGCGAGCTCGGAGGGCTGCACGCGCAACGGCCCCAGCGCCAGCCAGTTCTGGTTGCCGCCAACCTCGACCCCGAAGCCCGGGACCTGGGTCAGCGCCAGGGCCAGCAGCGCCAGGAAGATCGCGGGCCAGGCGAACGCCCGGATCACCCGGTGCGGCAGCCTCGAGACCACGAAGGCCAGCGGCAGCGCCAGCAGCACCCAGGTGAGCTGGCGCTTGAACACGGCGTAGCTGTCGCCGTCGAAGTTCTTGTAGGCGTAGACGCTCGAGGCGCTCAGCACCATCATCAGCCCGATGGTGAGCAGCAGCGTCGACGCGCCGAGCAGCAGGTAGTAGGAGGTCAGCGGCCGGTCGAGCGCCTCGCGCACCGAGGCGGTCCACCCCGAGAACGACCGGGCGCGCGCGAGCTGGGCCCGGGGCTCCCCTGCGGTGGTGGTCACGCCGGCCTGCCTGCCCTCCCGCCACGCCGGGGAGTCAGCGGTCGCGGAGCCGGTGGACCGACTCGGCGAACGCATCCCCGCGAGCACCGTAGTTCGCGAACATGTCCATGGACGCGCATCCCGGGGCGAGCAGCACGGTGTCCCCTGGCTGGGCCAGGTCGGCCGCTGCACCGACGACGCGGTCCATGACTGAAGTGTCCCCGTCGTCGACCTCGATCACCCGGACATCGGGTGCGTGTCGCGCCAACGCGTCGGCGATCACACCGCGGTCGCGCCCCAGCAGGACGACGCCGCGCAGCCGGTCCCGCACCGCGGTGACCAGGTCGTCGAAGCCGGCGCCCTTGGCGAGCCCGCCGGCGACCCAGACCACCGGGTCGTAGGCCTGCAGCGACGAGCGCGCGGCATGCGGGTTGGTCGCCTTGGAGTCGTCGACGTAGCGCACCCCGTCGACCAGGGCGACCTCGGCGATCCGGTGGCCGTCGGGCCGGAAGGCGCTCAGGCCGTCGCGCACGGCGGCGGCCGGGACGCCGTACGAACGGGCCAGCGCCGCGGCGGCGAGCGCGTTGGCGACGTAGTGGGGAGCCGGCGAGGCGAGGTCGGCGATCGTGCACAGCTCGGCGGCGGTGCTCGCCCGGTCCTCGATGAAGGCGCGGTCGGCGAGGACGTCCTCGACCAGTCCGACCATCCCGACGCCGGGGGTGCCGAGCGTGAAGCCGATCGCGCGGGCGCCCTCCTCGACGTCGGCGTCGCGGACCAGCTGCTCGGTCACCGGGTCCGCGACGTTGTAGATGCACGCGGTGCTGACCCGCTCGTAGATGCGGCCCTTGTCGGCGGCGTAGTCGGCCATCCCGTGCGGGCCGGTGTACCAGTCGAGGTGGTCCTCGGCGACGTTGAGGACGGCGGCGGCTCCGGCGGCCATCGTGTGCGTGTAGTGCAGCTGGAAGCTGGACAGCTCGACGGCGTACACGTCGTAGGGCGTGGGGTCCATCACCGCCTCCACGATCGGCAGCCCGACGTTGCCGCAGGTGACGTGGCTGACCCCGGCCGCCGCGAGGATGGCGGCGAGCATCTGCACGGTGGTGGTCTTGCCGTTGGTGCCGGTGACGCACAGCCAGGTGCCGGGGTGCTCGGGGTCGCGCAGCCGCCACGCGAGCTCGACCTCGCCCCACACCGGCAGGCCGCGCGCGTAGGCGGCGGCGAGCAGCGGAGCGGTGGGCGGCACGCCGGGCGAGGTCACCACCAGCTGTACGTCGTCGGGCAGGGCGTCCGCGGACGTGGCCCCGGGGCCGATCCGGACGTCGGCCCCCAGCACCTCGAGCAGGTGCGCCTGCTCCAGCTGCGCGGGGGTCGCGGACTCGGCGAGCACGCGCACGTGGGCGCCGACGTGCAGCAGGTTGTCGGCGGCCGCGAAGCCGGAGACCCCGACGCCGACGACGACCGCGCGCACGGCCTCCCAGGAGTCGTGGCGGCCGAGGTGCTCGAGCGCGCTCACCGCACTCCTCCTGCTCGCCCGGACGCGCTCATGCCCCGGCCACCCACTCGGCGTAGAACACCCCGAGGCCGGTGGCCACGCAGAGCCCCGTGATGATCCAGAACCGGATCACGATCGTGATCTCGGCCCAGCCCTTGAGCTCGAAGTGGTGCTGCAGCGGCGCCATCCGGAAGATCCGCTTGCCGCCGCTGAGCTTGAAGTAGCCGACCTGCAGGATCACCGACATCGTGATCATCACGAACAGGCCGCCGAGGATGGCGAGCAGGAACTCGGTGCGGGTCAGGATCGCCAGGCCCGCCAGCGCCCCGCCCAGCGAGAGCGACCCGGTGTCGCCCATGAAGATCTTGGCCGGGGAGGCGTTCCACCACAGGAACCCGAAGCAGGCCCCGGTCAGCGCCGAGGCGATCACCGCCAGGTCGAGCGGGTCGCGGACCTCGTAGCACTTGGTTCCCGGGCTGAGCACGCAGGACTGGTTGTTCTGCCAGATGTTCACCAGCGTGTAGGCGCCGAAGACCATCGTCGAGGCACCGGTGGCCAGCCCGTCGAGGCCGTCGGTGAGGTTCACCGCGTTGCTGGCGCCGGCGATCATGACCAGGATCAGCAGCACGACCAGGACCGCGGGCAGCGTCCAACGCTCCATGTCGCGAGTGAACGAGATCGCCGTCGACGCCGGGGTGTTGCCGCGCTCGTCGGGCCGGGTCAGCGCGAGGGCGCCGAAGAGCACCGCGACGAGCGTCTGCCCGGCCATCTTGGCCTTGCTGCGCAGGCCGAGGCTGCGCTGCTTGGCGATCTTGATGTAGTCGTCGAGGAAGCCGACCGTGCCCAGGCCCACCAGCAGGAACAGCAGCAGCAGCCCGGACCAGGACGGCAGGTCCTGGGTGAGCAGCTTGGCCAGCGCGTAGGCCAGCACCACCGAGATGATGATGACCAGCCCGCCCATGGTGGGCGTGCCCCGCTTGGTGTGGTGGGTGGTCGGGCCGTCGTCGCGGATCAGCTGGCCGTAGCCCTTGGTGACCAGCACCCGGATCGCGACGCGGGTGCCGAGCAGCGTGAGCAGCAGCGACAGCCCGCCGGCGAGCAGGATCGCTCTCATGGACGGTTCTCCTCGTTCGGCCCCGTCTCCCGGTCTGCCTCTGCGCCTGTCCCCGGGTCCGTCTCCGTGCCTGTCTCCGGGACGGGCTCCAGCAGCGCCTCGGCCACCCGCTCCAGGGCCGCGGCCCTGGACGCCTTGACCAGCACCACGTCGCCGGGGGCCAGGTGCTCGCGCAGCCAGGCCAGCGCCGCCTCGTGGTCGGGCACGAAGACCGACTCCCCGCCCCACGAGCCCTCCAGGCAGGCGCCCAGGTGCAGCGCGCGGGCCGGCTCCCCGACGACCACCAGCTGGTTGATGTCGAGCCGCACGGCCAGCCGGCCGACCGCGTCGTGCTCCTCGGTCGCCGCATCGCCCAGCTCGCGCATCTCGCCGAGGACCGCAATGGTCCGGGCGCCCCGGCCCCGGCCGAGGGCGGCGAGTGCCTTGAGCGCGGCGCGCATCGAGTCCGGGTTGGCGTTGTAGGCGTCGTTGACCACGGTCACGCCGTCGGCGCGCTCGTGCACCTCCATCCGCCAGCGGGAGGTGTTGCCGGCACCGCTGAGCGCCGCGGCGACCTCGTCCAGGCTCATCCCGAGGGAGAGTGCGGCGGCCGCTGCGGCGGCGGCGTTGCCGACGTGGTGCTCGCCGACCAGCTGCAGCCGGACGTGCTCACGCTCCCCGTCGACCTCCAGGTCGAGCTCGGCCCGGCCGCTGTCGTCGAGACGTACGCCGAGGGCGCGCACGTCGGCGGCCTCGGACTCGCCGAAGGTGAACACCCGCGCCACCGTCCGGGCGGCCATCGCGGAGACCAGCCGGTCGTCGGCGTTCAGCACCGCCACCCCGTCGGCCGGCAGCGCCTCGACGAGCTCGCCCTTGGCCTGCGCGATCGCCTCCTGGGAGCCGAACTCGCCGAGGTGGGCCTTGCCCACGTTGAGGACCACCGACACCTGCGGCGGCGCGATGGCGCAGAGGTCCCGGAGGTGGCCGATGCCGCGCGCCCCCATCTCGAGCACCAGGTAGCGCGTGGAGGTGTCGGCGCGGAGCACGGTCAGCGGCAGCCCGAGCTCGTTGTTGAAGGAGCCGAGGGTGGCGACGGTGGCGCCGCGCTTGCCGAGCACCTGGGCGAGGAGGTCCTTGGTGCTGGTCTTGCCCTGCGACCCGGTCAGCGCCACCACGGTGACCTCGGGGAGCCGGGTCAGCACGTGGCGGGCCAGGTCGGCCAGCGCGGTCAGCACGTCGTCGACGACCACGGCAGGGGCTCCAACCGGTCGTCGGGCCAGCACCGCCGCCGCCCCCGCGGCGAGCGCCTCGTCGACGTACGCGTGGCCGTCGACCCGCTCACCCTCCACCGCCACGAACAGGCCGCCCTCCTCGGCGACCCGGCTGTCGATGAACGCGGGCGCCGTGACCACCGACCCCTGGTCGTCGTGCACGGAGCCGCCGACCACGGCGGCGATCTCGGACAGCGTCATCGGGATCATCGGGCGTCCAGCTCCTCGCGCAGCACCGCACGGTCGTCGAAGGGGCGCACGGTGCCGCGCACCTCCTGGCCGGTCTCGTGGCCCTTGCCGGCCACCACCAGCACGTCCCCGTCCCGGGCCATCCTGACCGCGAGCCGGATCGCCTCGCGACGGTCGCCCACCTCGTGGACCTCGGCGCGCTCGGCGTCCGGGATCCGGGCGACCCCGGCCAGCACCGCGGCACGGATGCCGGCCGGCTCCTCGCCGCGGGGGTTGTCGTCGGTCACGACCAGCACGTCGGCCAGCCGGGCCGCGGTCTCCCCCATCAGCGGCCGCTTGCCGGTGTCGCGCTCGCCGCCGGCGCCGAGCACCACCAGCAGCCGGCCCGCGGTCTGCGGCCGCAGCGCGGCCAGCGCGGCCTGGACCGCGTCGGGCTTGTGCGCGTAGTCGACGACGGCCAGGAACCCCTGACCCGCGTCGACCCGCTCGAGCCGGCCCGGCACGCCGCCGGAGGCGGTCATCCCGGCGGCGACCTGCCGCGGGTCGTAGCCGGCCTCGGCCAGCGCCGCGATCGCGCACAGCGCGTTGGAGACGTTGTAGCCGCCGGTCAGCGGCACCGAGGCCGGGAAGGCCATCCCGCCGGGGGTGTGCACGGTGAACGTGGACCCCTCGGGGCGTACGTCGACGTCCTCGGCCCACCAGTCGGCCTCGGAGCCGGTGACCGAGTAGGTGCGCACCGGGATCGGCGCCTCCGCGACCAGCCGGCGGCCGTGCTCGTCGTCGATGTTCACCAGCCCCAGCCGGGCCCGCGCCGGGGTGAACAGCGAGGCCTTGGCCGCGTAGTACTCCTCCTCGTCGGCGTGGAAGTCGAGGTGGTCCCGGCCGAGGTTGGTGAAGCAGGCGACGTCGAAGACCACGCCGTCGACCCGGCCCATCACCAGCGCGTGGCTGGAGACCTCCATGGCGCAGGCCTGGACCTGCTCCTCGACCATCACCGCGAACAGCGCGTGCAGGTCCGGCGCCTCCGGCGTGGTGAGCGAGGAGGCGACGTCGACCCCGTTGATGCGGGTGCCGACGGTGCCGATCACCGCGGTGCGGGTGCCGGCGGCGGTGAGCGCGCCCTCGGCGAGCCGGGTGGTGGTGGTCTTGCCCTGGGTGCCGGTCACCGCGACCAGGCGCAGCCGGTGGGCCGGGTCGCCGTAGATCTTGGCGGCCAGGGCGCCGACGACGGCGCGCGGCTGCCGCACCACGAGCACGGGGACCGGCAGGCCGCGGCACAGCTCGGCGCCGTCCGGGTCGGTGAGCACGGCCACCGCTCCGGCAGCGACGGCCTGGGCGGCGTACTGCGCGCCGTGCGAGCGGGCCCCGGCCGGGGCGACGTACAGGTCGCCGGGCAGCACCCGCTGGGAGCTGATCGTGAGCCCGCGCACCTTGGTCTCGGTGTCCGCGGCCACCACCTCGGCGAGGTCCTCCCCGAGCCAGCCGCAGACGGTCCGCAGCGGCGTCGCGACAGGGTGGCGGGGACGCGTCGGGATCGGCTCGGGCACGGCGGAGAGGCTACCGGCGCTCACCACTCGACACGTGGAGCGGGTGCCACCGAGCCGGTCGGGGGCACGGCGTACTTCTGGAGCACGTGGGTCATGATCTTGTTGAACGCCGGCCCGCCGACGCTGCCGCCACCGCCGCCCGCGGGGTTCTGCACCACGACGTAGACCAGGAACCGCGGGTCGTCGGCCGGGGCGAAGCCGGCGAAGGAGACGGTGAAGGTGCCGTCGTAGCAGCCGCACTTCGCACCGACCCGCTGCGCGGTGCCGGTCTTGCCGGCCACGCGGTAGCCCGGGATGGCCGCCGAGGGCGCGGTGCCCTCGTCGAGGTCGGTCACCGCCTCCATCATCCCGGTGACCTGCCGGGCGGCCTTCTCGCTGATCACCCGTCGGGTCGTGGAGGTGGCCGAGCCGACCGTCTCCCCGGTCGAGGTGGTCGCGGTGCCCTTGACCAGGCTCGGCTGCACGTAGACGCCGCCGTTGGCGATGGTGTTCACCGCGGCGGCCATCTGCAGCGCGCTGACCGCGACGCCCTGGCCGAACGAGATCGTGTCCTTCTGGATCGGCAGCCAGTCGTGGAAGTCGGGCAGCACGCCGGCGGACTCCCCCTCGACGCCGACCCCGGTGCGCGAGCCGAGGCCGAACGCCTTGAGGTAGCGGTAGTAGGTCTTGTCCTTGATCTGGTCGGCGGCCAGCACGGTGCCGATGTTCGACGACTTGGCGATCACGCCGGTAAGCGTGAGGTGCAGCGTGTCGTGCACGAAGTAGTCGTGGATCACCCGGTCCGAGCGGGGCAGCACCGGCGGCACCGTGATCTTGGTCTGCGGGGTGACCAGACCCTGGTCGAGCAGGGCCGCCATGGTCAGCACCTTGTTGACCGAGCCGGGCTCGTAGGCGTCACGGATCGCCCGGGAGCTGAGGTTGCCCTTGGTCGCCGAGCTCGGGTCGTTGGGGTCGAAGGTCGGGTAGTCGGCCACCGCGAGCGCCTCGCCGGTGCGGGTGTCCAGCACGATCGCCGAGCCGGAGTCGCCACCGGCGTTGGTGACGGTGGTGCGCAGCACCCGCTGGGTGTACCACTGCACGTCCCGGTCGATGGTCAGCGCGAGGTCGTGCCCGCTGCGGGGAGCGACGACCTCGTTGTCCCCGAGCGGGATCCGGTTGCCGCCGCCGGTCTCGTAGGTCGCCGAGCCGTCCACCCCGGAGAGCATCGGGTCGAACATCAGCTCCGCACCCTCGGCGGCCTTGCCCAGGTCGTTCATGAAGCCGACCAGGTTGGCGCCGACGTCGCGGGCCGGGTAGTCGCGCACCGGGTCGCGGCGGGTGTCCACGCCGCTGAAGCCGCGCGCCTTGATCTCGTCGAGGACCTCGTTGGCCAGCGTGGAGGGCACCCGGCGGGCGAGGTACTGGAAGCGGGTGTCCGGCTTGCGCAGCCGCGACAGCACCTCGAAGTAGTCGACCGAGAGCCGCCGGGCGATGATCGTGGCGATCTCGCTGGCGTGCGGCTTGGTCATCGTGGGGTCGGCGACCAGCATCAGCCCGTCGACGCTCTCCGCGAGGGGTACGCCGTTGCGGTCGGTGATCGAGCCCCGGGTGGCCGGCAGCTCGACGGTCACGACCCCCTCGGCCTCCGCCCGGGCGACGTACGCCTGGGCGTCGATGCCCTGGATCTGGAACAGCCGCACGGCGAACACCGAGATCACCATCGCGACGATCAGGAAGCCGACCCTCAGCCGCAGCGCGGAGGCGCCGCGACGCGATCGCACCGGACGCCGCGGCCGGCGCGGGGGTGTCCGCTGCGGCGGTCGCGGTCGGGGCTCACCACCGGGGTGTGGTCGCCTGCCCTGCGTCAACGCTCACTCCCCCTGCTGTCCGGTCTGCTGGTCCTGCTGCTGCTTCTTTGTACCGGTTCGGTCCCCCGCCGCCGGGTCTGCCGCGCCGTGGCGCCCGGAGCGATCCGTGTGCGCCGGGGCCGGCGCGGGCACGATCACCTTGCGCGGGCGGAGGTTCGCCGGCAGCACCGCCGGCAGCGGGGTGACGCGGACCCCGTCGGTCGGGCCGGCCGGGACCAGCGGCCCCAGCACCTTGCCGTCGGAGAGCCGCAGGAAGGTGGGGCTGCTCGGCGCCACCATGCCCATGTCCCGCGCCTGGACCGCGAGCCGCTGCGGGTCCCGCAGCTGCTCCAGCTCCATCCGCAGCGACTGCTCGCGGGCGGCGAGCGCGTCGGCCCGGGTCTCCAGGGCGGTGGCCGCGAAGGACGCCTGCTGCATCGAGGTGTTGAAGGTGAGCAGCCCGGCGACGCCGAGCACCAGCAGCAGCGAGACCAGCATCACGAAGGGCACCCGGGGCGCCCGGGTCCGGCGCCGGGGTACGACGGTGAGCCGGGCCCGGTCGACGGCTGCCTCGGCGATGCGCGGTGCACGCATCCGGGCCTGGTTGATCAACGCGCTCATGCCGTTCCCCCTCGTCGTGCTGTCTGCTGGCTGTTCATGCGACCGCTCCGGCGGCCCGGACCCGCTCCACCGCGCGCAGCCGGACCGAGGCTGCGCGGGGGTTCTGCTCGATCTCCGCAGGCGACGCCTTCTCGGCGCCGCGGGTGACCAGACGCAGCGCCGGCTCGCTGCCCTCGGGCACGAACGGCAGGTCCGGCGGCACCTCGCTGCGGGTCGCCTCGGCGAACGCGTGCTTGGTGATCCGGTCCTCGAGGGAGTGGTAGCTCATCACCACGACCCGGCCGCCGACCCCGATCGCCTCGATGGCGGCCGGCAGCGCCCTGCGCAGCACCGACAGCTCGTCGTTGACCTCGATGCGCAGCGCCTGGAAGGTCCGCTTGGCCGGGTGACCACCGGTGCGGCGGGCCGGGGCCGGGATCGAGTCGCGGACCAGGTCGACCAGCCGCGCCGAGCGCGTGAACGGCTCCTTGGCGCGCTCCCGGACGACCGCCTCGGCGATCCGGCGGGCGAACTTCTCCTCGCCGTACCACTTGAGGATCCGGGCGAGCTCCTCCACCGGGTACTCGTTGAGGATCTGCGCCGCGGTGGGGCCGGTGGTGTCGTTCATCCGCATGTCGAGCGGCGCGTCCTCGGCGTAGGCGAAGCCCCGCTCGCGGACGTCGAGCTGCATCGAGGAGACCCCGAGGTCGAAGAGCACGCCGTCGACGTGGGTCAGGCCGAGCTCGTCGAGCACGTCGCCCACCTCGTCGTAGACCGCGTGCACGAAGGTGACCCGCTCGCCGAACGGCGCGAGGCGGTCCCGGCTGAGCTCGAGGGCGTGGACGTCGCGGTCGATGCCGATCACGCGCGCCTCCGGGCACCGGGTCAGCACTTCCTCGGTGTGGCCGCCGAGGCCGAGCGTGGCGTCGACGAGGACGGAGCCGGGGCGCTGCAGGGGCGGCGCGACGAGAGCGACGACCCGGTCGAGGAGCACCGGGACGTGGCTGGGGCTGGGCATCCGACCTAGCCCGCCAGCCGGATGAGCAGCAGCAGGACGCCGGCGAGCGCCGTCGAGGAGACGGCCGAGAAGACGATGACGGCCATCCCGTCCTTCACCTCGTGACGGACCCGTCGCACGGGCCTCCCGGAGGCTGCTCCGGTATAGGTGACGCTCATCGGTTCGACCCCTCAGTACGCGTGTGGTGCAAGGAAAGGGGCCCCGACTGCTTCGCCGAACCAGGTCCAGCGTCCGCCCACCTCCTGGGAAGTGACCTCTGGCACCGGGGAAGGTGTGTCAGATGTCGAGAGAGGAGCGGACGCAAGACCTCGTTCTGCGACTGCTGCCGTGGCCCCTGTGAAGTTGTGGTCGTGCACGGCCCCTGGTCGGGCCGCCGCTCAGAGTCCGGGGAAGACGTCCTCCGACAGGTCGGCGAACGCCTGCTCCTGGGACTCGGAGTAGGTCTGCCACGCCGCGCTGTCCCAGATCTCCACCCGGTTCATCGCGCCGATGACGATGCAGTCCTTCGACAGCGACGCGTAGTCCCGCAGCATCGGCGGGATGGTCACGCGGCCCTGCTTGTCCGGCGTCTCGTCCGAGGCGCCGGCGAAGAACATCCGCACGTAGTCCCGTGCCGCCTTGTTGGTGACCGGCACCTCACGCAGCCGCTCGGTGAGCTTGCCGAACTCCTCCATGGACCACACGTAGAGGCAGCGCTCCTGCCCTCGAGTGACCACGAGACCCTCCGCAAGCTCGTCCCGGAACTTCGCCGGGAGGAACAGCCGCCCCTTGTCGTCGAGCCGGGGGGTGTAGGTGCCGAAGAACATCTCCGCACCTCCCCGGTCCGCCGCGTTGAGGTTGCTTCTCCTCCACTGCGCTCCACCTTACTCCACATCACTCCACCGTCAACCATTTCCGCACCAGTTCGGCCCGGTTCTGCGGGGTTTTACGTTGGTCGCCGCGAGGCCCCGGACCCGCGTCGGCCCGGTGGCGCCCGCGGTGGCGCACGGCCGCTGCGGTCCGGGGCGGCGTGGTGGAGCGGGGTGGAGGGCGCCGGTGGGGCGCAGTGGAGGGATCGCGGGCAGCTGCGGCGATGCCGCGCGCGGTCTAGGTGCCGTGCGTCACACTCAGGGTGAGGGGGTCCGCCGGCCACGATCGGGTGACGGTCGGCCCACCCCTCGCGCGTGCCGATGACAGCGCCCCTGGCATGAGGTTGACTACAGCCCACCGATCAGGGGGATGGCCCACCACCGTGGGCTGCGGAACAGAAAGAGGACGGCGTGACCTCAGTGGAACCCGACACCCACGAACAGGCCCGTGGCGCGGGGGCGGTCGGCGGTCCGGCCGACCTCGACACCCTGGGCCGGGTGGCCGCGCGGGTGCGGGGCAGCATCGAGAAGGTGATCGAGGGCAAGCCCGAGGTCGCGCGGCTGGCGCTCGTGGTGCTCCTGGCCGAGGGCCACCTGCTCATCGAGGACGTGCCCGGCGTCGGCAAGACGATGCTGAGCAAGACCCTCGCCCGCTCCATCGACTGCTCGGTGCGCCGGATCCAGTTCACCCCGGACCTGCTGCCCTCCGACGTCACCGGCGTCTCGATCTTCAACCAGGACAGCCGCGAGTTCGAGTTCCGCCCCGGAGGGGTCTTCGCCAACATCGTGGTCGGCGACGAGATCAACCGGGCCTCCCCCAAGACCCAGTCGGCGCTGTTGGAGTGCATGGAGGAGCGCCAGGTCACGGTGGACGGCTCCACCTACCACCTCGAGGCGCCGTTCATGGTGATCGCGACCCAGAACCCGATCGAGATGGAGGGCACCTACGCCCTGCCGGAGGCGCAGCGGGACCGGTTCATGGCCCGGGTCTCGATGGGCTACCCGGTCGAGGCGGCCGAGATCGCGATGCTGAACTCCCACACCGGCTCCAACCCGCTCGGCGACCTCGAGCCCGTCACTGACGCCGCCGAGATCCGCGACCTGATCGAGGTCGTCAACGACGTCTACGTCGCCGAGCCCGTCCAGCGCTACACGGTGGCGATCACCACCGCCACCCGCCGCTCCCCCGAGCTGATGCTCGGCGCCTCGCCGCGCGCCACCTTGCACCTGGTGCGGGCGGCCAAGGCCGCGGCCGCGCTGGCCGGACGCGACTACGTGATCCCCGACGACGTACAAGCCCTCGCGGTGCAGGTCCTGGCGCACCGGATGCTGCCGACCGTCGAGGCGTCGATGAGCGGTCGTACGCCGGAGGCCGCGTTGCGCCAGATCGTCGCGGGCGTGGCGATGCCCGAGAGCCGACGCGGGTCCTGAGGAGCGGACGGACAGGAGCACTGGGATGCGCGAGGCGCTCTCCGCACTGACCACCCGGGGCCGGGCCTTCCTGGCCGCCGGGGCCACCGCCCTCGTCTGCGCGGTCCTGCTCGGCTACGACGAGCTGGTCCGGGTCGGCGCGCTGCTGGTCGCCGTGCCGCTGGTGACCGCGTGGTTCCTGGGCCGCAGCCGCTACCGGCTCGGCCTGGTCCGGACCGTCTCCCCTCCGCAGGTGGTCGCCGGCCAGCAGACGCGGGTGACGCTCGACCTGACCAACGACGGTCGGATGCCGACCGGCCTGCTGCTGCTCGAGGACCAGATCCCCTACGTGCTGGGCACCCGGCCCCGGTTCGTCATCGACCGGATGGGTCCGCGCTGGAAGCGCACGGTGAGCTACGTCGTGCGCTCGGAGGTCCGCGGCAAGTTCCTGATCGGCCCGATGAAGGTGCGGCTCAGCGACCCCTTCGGGATGGTCGAGCTGGACCGCACCTTCCAGACCACGTCGTCGCTGGTGGTGACGCCGCGCGTCACGCCGCTGCCGCCGATCCCGCTCTCGGGCGCCTGGACCGGCTCGGGCGACAACCGGCCGCGGGCCTTCGCCAGCGGCAGCGCCGAGGACGTCACCGTGCGTGAGTACCGCCGCGGCGACGACCTGCGCCGCGTGCACTGGCGCAGCAGCGCGCACGCCGGTGAACTGATGGTCCGCCGCGAGGAGCAGCCCTGGCAGTCCCGGGCGACGCTGTTCCTCGACAACCGCAAGATCGCCCACCGCGGCACCGGCGCCGGCTCCTCGCTGGAGCACGCCGTCGCCCTGGCCGCCTCGATCGGGGTGCACCTGATCCAGCGCGGGTTCAGCGTCCGGCTGGTCACCGCCGGCGGCGACGAGGGCGCGCGGCTGTGGCACCAGCACGGCTCGCTGGCCGCCGAGACCGGTCCGCTGCTGGAGTCGCTGGCCGTAGTCACCGAGCTCGGCCGCCCCGGCCTCGACGTCGCCTGGCTGCAGGAGGGCGGCCACTCCGGCCTGCTCGTCGCGGTGCTCGGCGCGGTCGGGGACCACGACCGGGCGACGCTGACCCGGATGCGGCACTCCGCGGCGAACGCGATGGCGGTGGCGCTCGACGTGTCCGCCTGGAACCGGGGGCCCGGCGGCTCCACCGACGCCGTCCCGTGGCTCGGCGCGCACGGCTGGCGGGCGGTCCCGGCCGGGCCGAAGGAGCCGATCCCCACCGTCTGGCAGGACCTCGGCCTGCTCGCCCGCACCGGTCGCACCGCCCGGCAGAGCCCGCACAGCACGGAGTTCGTCTCGTGACCCGCCTGCACCTGCGCTGGCCGGCCACCACGGTGATCTCGTACGTCGCCGCGGCGACCACCTGGGTGACGATGCTGGCCTGGACCCCGTTCGCGGAGCGGCCGGCCGAGTTCATGGTGCCGCTGCTCGGCGTCTGCCTGCTGGTGGCGACCGCGGGCGCGCTGCTGCGTGCCACCCGGGTGCCGGTCCTCCTGGTCCCGGTCGCGCAGCTCCTGGTCGTCGCCCTGTGGCTGCAGCACCGGTGGGCCGGGGCGCAGGCACTCGGCGGCTGGCTGCCGACACCGGAGTCGCTGACCGCGGTGCGCGCCCTCCTCTCGGCCGGCGCGGACGCGGCCCAGGCCTACGCCGCACCGGTGCCGCAGTCGGCGCCGGAGTTCGCGACCCTGCTGGTGCTCGCCGGCGCCGCCACCGCGGTGCTCGTCGACCTGCTGGCCTGCGGGTTCCGGCGCGCTCCGCTGGCCGGCCTGCCGCTGCTGGCGGCGTACACCGCTCCGGTGAGCATCCTCGACGGCGGCGTGCCCTGGGTGAAGTTCGCCTGCGCGGCGATGATGTTCCTGATCCTCATCGCCTGCCAGGAGGCGGTGCGGCTGACCCACTGGGGCCAGCAGGTCTCCGCCCGCGGCACCACCGACCCGACGGTGACCGGCCAGGCCGTCTGGTCCTCGGCGCGCAAGATCGGGGTCAGCGCCACCGCGGTCGCGGTCGTGGTGCCGCTGCTGGTGCCCACCCTGTCGCTCGAGTGGTTCGGGTCCGGCAACGGCACCGGCAGCGACGGGGATCCGGTCACGCTGTCGAACCCGATCGCTGACCTCAAGCGCGACCTGGTGCAGGGCCCCGACGTGGACCTGGTCCGGGTCCGGACGTCGGAGGGTGACCCGACCTACCTGCGGATCAGCGTGCTCGACTCCTTCGACGGCGAGACCTGGCGCCCCTCGGGACGGCAGATCCCGGTCGAGCAGCGCGCCTCGGGGCTGGTGCCCCGGCCGCCCGGCCTCGACGCCGCCGTGGACCGCCGTACCACCCGGTGGAGCATCGACATCAGCAAGGACTTCTCCTCGATCTGGCTGCCGGTGCCCTACCCCATCTACTCGATCAACGCCCCCGGCGACTGGCGCTACGACCGGCGCACGCTCGACGTGATCAGCGCCACCGACACCCAGTCCACCGCCGGCATGCGCTACGACCTCGAGGCGATCCAGGTGCGGCCGACCCCGGCCCAGCTGGCCGAGGCCGCCCCGGCGCCGGCGACGGTGTTCGGTCCCTACACCGACTTCCCCGACACCGTGCCGGACCTGGTCCGCGACCTGGCGTTGAAGGTGACCGCCGGGACCCGGAACAAGTACGACGCGGCCAAGGCGCTGCAGCGGTGGTTCCGCGTCGACGGCGGCTTCCGCTACTCCACCGTCCGGGTCCCCTCGGGGAACGGGGTCAACGACCTCGAGGCCTTCCTGCGCACCGGCAAGGGCGGCCGGGTCGGCTACTGCGAGCAGTTCGCCGCCGCGATGGCCCTGATGGGTCGCACGATCGGCATCCCGTCCCGGGTGGCGGTCGGGTTCCTGCGGCCCGACCCCGTCGGCAACGACACCTACGTCTACAGCTCGCGCGACCTGCACGCCTGGCCGGAGATGTACTTCGAGGGCACCGGCTGGGTCCGCTTCGAGCCGACGCCCGGAGTCCGCACCGGCGCCGCTCCGGCCTACACCCGGCAGACCGGTCCGCTCCCCCAGGACCCGGAGGTGTCCGCCTCCGCGGCGGCCCCGCGGCCCAGCCTGAACCGCTTCGACGAGCCGTCCGCCTCGACCGACGCCGGGGCCGCCGGCGCGGGCGGGGACGGCAGCGGCCCGGCCGACTGGCTCGTCGGCCTCGGCGTGCTGGTGCTCGCCGCACTCCTGGCGGTCACCCCGCGGCTGGCACGCTCGGCCGTACGCCGGCGCCGCTGGGCCGGCGTCGCCACGCCCCGGGAGCTGGCCGAGACCGCCTGGGCGGAGCTGCGGGCGACGGCCCTGGACCTCGGCATCGCCTGGGACGACCGCGGCACGCTGCGCGCCCGGGCCCGGGACCTGGTCGCGTCGTTCGGCCGCCCCGGCCAGCAGGAGGACGCCTTCACCCGGGCGCCCGCGCGGGGGCCGCGGCGAACCCGGAGGCCGCCCAGGCGCTCGAGCGGCTGGTGCACCAGCTGGAGCGCGCGCGCTACGCCCGGTCGGTGCCGGAGTCGACGTCCGCGCAGGAGCAGGTCCGCGAGGACCTCGACCTCTGCGCCGAGGCCATGGCTGCGGGCGCCAGCCGCCGGCAGCGGACCCGGGCGACCTGGTTGCCGGTCTCGCTGGTGCGCGGTGCCTCGACCGGTCGGCGCACCAGGGTGCCGCGGGGCGTCTCGCTGCTCGACGAGCCGGGCGTCGACCACGCCGGCTGACCGGACCGGCCCGGGCCGGGGCGACCGGTCCGCGACCGGGCGGCTGCCCGCCCGGGCCCACGACCGTCCGGGCGGTGATCACGCGGAGACGGCGAACGCACGCGGTCGGGGTCGACCGCGTGCGTGAGGGCGGGAGATGCCGGCTCAGAGACCGTTCTGGTCGCGGCGCCGCCGCCAGCGCTCCTCGAAGCGCTCCATGAACGAGCCGCCCGAGGAGGCGGAGCGGCCACGCGGGCTGCGCCGGCGGGACCGGCTGCGGCCGCCGTCGATCAGCGTGAAGGGCGCGTGCGGGTCGGTGGCGTCCGGGGCGTCGGGGCCCGCGGCCTGGTGCCGCCACGAGCTCAGGGCGACGTACGCCGACCCGAGCATCAGCACGAACCCCACGATCCCGACGTAGGTGTTGCTGAGCACAGCGCCGGTCATCAGGACCGCCACGCCGACCACGAAGGCTCCGGCCGCGATGTAGGCGCGCCGACGGGCGTGCCGACGCAGCGTGGTTCCTCGCATCGTCGAGGCGAGCTTGGGATCCTCGGCGACCAGCGCCTTTTCCATCTGCTCGAGCAGACGCAGCTCTTCTTCGGACAGCGGCACTGTTTCCCTCCCGCCAGGGTTCGTGGTTTCAGTCTAGGCAGCCAGATCGAGAGGCGGTAGCGGAGCCCGGAAAATTCCTGGTCCCGGACGGTCCGGCTCTCTCGATGTATGACCGTTCCCGGGCCGGAGCAAACCGGTGTTCGCTCAGACGGTCTCCAGCGCGAGCAGCTTGGCGCGCATCGACGCGGTCGCCCGGCTGTGCACCTGGCTGATCCGGGACTCGGTGACGCCGAGCACCTGGCCGATCTCCGCGAGGGTCAGCCCCTCGTAGTAGTAGAGCGCGATCACCACCTGGTCACGCTCGGAGAGCTGGTCGACGACCTTCATCAGCGAGACGTTGTCGTCGCCGGCTTCCACCCGGGACTCGCCGGCTGTGGACAGCTCGTCGGCGAGGTCGAAGTCGTCGACGTTGGCGTGGTTGCCGGACGCCTGGCGGAGCAGGTCGCGCACCTGCTGCAGCGGCAGCCCGGTCTCGCCGGCCACCTCGTGGTCCTCCGGGAGCCGGCCGAGCCGCGCCTCGAGGGCGGTCTGGGCCTGGGAGATCGCCCGGATCTTGTCGCGGACCGAGCGCGGCACGAAGTCCATCGCGCGCATGCCGTCGATGATCGCGCCGCGGATGCGGGGCACCGCGAAGGTCTGGAAGGTGAGTCCTCGGGCGGGCTCGAAGCGCTCGATGGCATCCATCAGGCCGAGCACCCCGTCGGAGACCAGGTCGTCCTGGTCGACCGACTCCGGCAGCCGGGCCCGCATCCGGCCGGCGACGTACTTCACCAGCGGGGCGTACTGCATGACCAGCCGGTTGCGCAGGGCGGCGTCCCGGGTCTGCTGGAACTCCTTCCAGACCAGGAGCACCGAGTCGTCGCGGTCCGGCGGGGTCATCGCACTCCTCCCGAGCGGGTGTGCGGCCGGGTGAACGCGACGAGGGCGGAGACCGGGTCCTGCCGGTAGCGGTCGATCAGCTCCTGGGTGGCCTGGTCGAGCCGCTCGTGCAGCGCGCGGCGGTAGTCGGTGAGCTGCTGCTCCGCGGTGCGCAGCCGGGTGACGGCCTCGGCCACCGCGTCCGCGTCGTGCGGGTCGAGCTCGGTCACCCACATCTCCTGGAGCACGGGGAGGTCGGGCAGCGGCTCCGCGGCCTGGACGCTCACGAGGGCGGTGCGGCCGTGGCCGGCCCCGGTGTCGCCGAGGACCCGGACCAGCTCCTCGATGGTCAGCGGACGCTCGTGGTGGGCCTCGGCCTCCAGCACGTCGATGCGGGCGTGCACCAGCCGCCGCCAGTAGGAGACCTTCTCCTCCTCGTCGGCGAGGGTGCGCCGGTAGGCGCGGAGCCCGTCGAGCGACAGCTCGGACCAGTGCCGGGGTGAGGTGTCGACGGCAGGCAGCGGGACCCGTTGGTCCCTCGCTCCGTGCAGTCCCATGCTCGGTTCCCCGGTCCTCGTGCTCGTGACGTCGGCGCTCGCGTCGAAAAATGTCATGTCAGTCCAGCATGACCGAACAGGTGGAACGATTCCACCATTTGGGGCGAGCGGGGATCGAACCGGCGTAGGTCCGTCCGGGTGGGTGAGGAAATAGTCCGTTCTGACTATAAAGCCGCCTTCGCCGGACGTCGATGCTTCGGGTGACTGATCGTCAGTGCGTCCTTCGGGGCAGCTGGACGACCCAGTACCCACCCCGCGGGAGGCAAGCCCCCCTGCTGAACGCGGAGCTGGCGCATCTGCCCCCCGATGCCCCGGCGCGTACGGCCCCCAGTCCGATCTCGAGACGGACCGGGGGCCGTACCCATGTCTGTCCGTGAGTCAGGGACGTCCCCCGCCGAGCAGCGAGGCCGGCCGCACTGCCTGGGCCCCGAACCGCGAGGCGGCCTGGTCGACCGCCCGGTCGGCCTCGGACCAGCCGCGCTCCCGGGCGCCGAGCACCAGCTGGCGCTGCACCCGCTCGCGCGGCATCAACCCCTCGACGCGCACCCCGACCAGCCGGACCCGGGCCCGTTGCAGCCCCAGGGCGAGGAAGAGGTCGGCCGCGGTCTGGTAGATCTCCTGGGTCACGTCGGTGGCCTCGGCGGTGGTCTTGCTGCGGGTGATCGTGGTGAAGTCGGCGAACCGCACCTTGACCGTGACGGTGCGTCCGGCCACCCGGGCGGCCCGCATCCGGCCGGCGACCTTGGCCGAGAGCCGGAGCAGCTCTCGCAGGATCACCTCGCGGTCGTCGGTGTCGCGGCCGAAGGTCTCGTCGGCGCCGATGCTCTTGTCCGGCTCGTCGGGTCCCCGTCGCGGCGTGAGGGTACGGCGGTCCTGACCCCAGGCCAGGTGGTGCAGCTGGAGGCCCAACGCGTGGCCGACGGCGCGCTGGAGCGTCGGCAGCGGGGTGTGCGCGACGTCGCCGACGCTCATCAGTCCGAGCCGGTGCAGCATCTGGGCGGTCTTCTCCCCCACTCCCCACAGCTCGCCGACGTCGAGCGGGTGCAGGAAGGTCGTCACCGCCTCCGGCGGGACCACCAGGATGCCGTCCGGCTTGGCCCGTCGCGAGGCGATCTTGGCCGTCGCCACGGTGGCGGCCGCCCCGACCGAGCAGGTGATCTGCTGCTCGTCGTGGATCCGGGCGCGCAGGTGCTCGGCGATGGAGTACGGCGAGCCCAGCCGGCGCACCGATCCCGAGACGTCGAGGAAGGCCTCGTCGAGCGAGATCACCTCGACCACCGGCGTGACCTGGCGGAAGGTCTCCATCACCGAGGCGGACACCGCGCTGAAGGTGTCGTAGTCGGGCTGCACGACCACGGCTCGCGGACAGAGCCGCCGGGCCCTAGTCATCGGCATGGCCGAGCGGACGCCGTGCTCGCGGGCCAGGTAGTTGGCCGAGAGCACGACCCCGCGGTGGCCGCCGCCGACGATGACCGGGACCTGCTGCAGGTCGGGACGGTCGCGGACCATCACCGAGGCGTAGAAGGCGTCCATGTCGACGTGCAGGATCGGGCACTCACGCGAGGCGTGCTCCCACGACCAGTCCGGCGAGGGCAGGGCGGCACTCATCGCACCCCCCTGACGCTCGGGTCAGCGGTCGGGTCAGCGCTCGGGTCAGCGGCGTCGGGCGAGCGCGTGCACCTGGGTGCCGAGCGGGAGGTACTCCGGCCGGCTCGCCACGGCCTGCTCGAGCTCGACGAGCCGCTCGGCCGCCCCGGGCTCGAGATCGACCAGGGAGCTGGGCACCAGGTCGACGAAGACCCGGACGGCGTGCAGCGCCACGGTGTCGTAGCCGGTGGCGTCCAGCACCGAGGTGAGCTCCTCGGCGGTGAACCGGTGCCGTCCGCTCCCGACCTCGGAGGTGCGGTCCCCGGCGCGGGGGCCCGGCTCCTCGAGGAGGGCCCGGGCCTGACCGAAGTGGCCGGCCATCGCCCGCGCCACCACGGCGGCGTGCCGCTGGCTGACCAGCAGGCTGAGGAACCCACCGGGGCGCAGCACCCGGGCGATCGCCTCGAGCGCGACGGCCGGGTCCTCCACGAGCTCGAGCACCCCGTGGCACAGCACCACGTCGGCGCTGTCGGCCGGCAGCAGGTCGGCCAGGGTGCCGAGGTCGCCCTGCTGGCCGGTGACCAGGTCGGCCACGCCGCTCTCCTCGGCCCGGCGGCCCAGGATCGCCAGGGCGTCGGGGCTGGGGTCGACGACCGTGACCCGGTGCCCCAGAGCGGCCACCGGCACCGCGAAACCTCCGGTGCCGCCGCCGATGTCGACGACGGCGACCGGTCCGGCCGGCTCGCCGGACGCCAGCAGCTCCTGCACGGCGTCCCAGACGACGGCGGTGCGTGCGGCACTGCGCCGGTGGACCGGCTGCGATCGGCTGGGCGGCTGGTCTCCCGACATGGCGCCCACCCTAGGGCACCACCCGCGCGCCCGGCCGGGCTAGGCACCGGAGCTCCCCGGAGAGGAGTGCCACAGCTTGCGCGGCGCGTTGCGGGTGGCCTGCTTGGCGTCCTCGCCGGCCGGCTTGATGTCGGCGTAGGGCGACATCCGGAAACCGCTGGAGTGCACGAGCACCCGGCGACGCCCCATCCCGCCGGCGTTTCCCGGGGACCGGTTGCCGGCGTCGGGCCTGGCCATCACCGGACGCGTCGACCGGCTCTCCGCCGCTCCCTGGACCGCCTCCTCGGTCCCGACCCCGGTGAAGCCCTCCGGCACCCGGTCGAGGAAGTCGCGCACCGCGCTGATCCCCTGCCCCGGCTCAGCCTGCTGCCACAGCTCGTGCAGCACCGGGAGCTCCCAGGCGCCGGTGGCCCGCAGCGAGACGCCGTGCCGGCCGGTGCGGCGCAGCACCCCGCGCACCACCAGCAACCAGGAGTGGAAGACCGTCGCGGCATAGGGGCCCTGGGCGTCCTCGAAGAAGGTGGCGTCGACCGGGCCGGTGCCGTCGTCCAGGGTGAGGAAGACGACCCGGCGTCCGGACCGGATCGGCGGGGTCTGGGTGGCCACCTTCACCCCGGCCACCAGCAGCTCGGAGGTGCTGCGCCGGTGCAGCAGGTCGGCCGAGCGGGTCACCCCGAGCTCGTCGAGGAAGCCGTCGTAGAAGTCGATCACGTGGCTGCTGACGTCGAGACCGAGCACCTCGAGCTCGGCCTGGACCCGCTCCGTCGCGTTCATCTCCGGCAGCCCGCTGACCTCCCCGTCGACCGGGCTGTCGCCCAGGTCGAAGGCGAGCTGGACGGAGGTGACCGGCGCCGCCGGCCGGGTCGCCCGTGACTGCCCGGTCGCCTGCGCCCACACACCGGTCCGGGCCCCGGGAACCGTCTCGTGCCCCGCCGCCTGAGGTCCGCTGTCGCGCCCCTCCGCCTGACGTGCGCTGTCGCGCCCCTCCGCCTGACGTGCGCTGTCGCGCACAAGAGGGTCGCTGCTGTTGCGCGCCGCGGCCTGCGCCGCCCGGGTCGCCGAGCCCGACCCGGTCGGAGCCGGTCCCCCCGCACCCCCGGGGCGCGAGGCGGCCGGGCCGCGCGAGGCTCCGGTCAGGCCCCGGCTGCGGCCCTTGCTCGCGCGGTCCACGGCCCGGGAGTGCCGGTCGAGGTCGGCCACCTGCAGCAGCAGGTCGCGGCGGGTCACCTTGCCGCGGCGCTGCACCCCCACGGCTCCGAGCCCGTGCAGCGCGGTGCCGATGCCGTAGACGGAGTCGAAGCCGCCGGCCAGCACCAGCCGCTCCACGACCGGCCGGGAGACCCGGGCGCGGTGCCAGAAGTCGGTGAGCGAGTGGTAGGGCCGGGCCGCCACGATCCGCATCACCTCGGCCTCGGAGATCCCCTTGACCTCCGAGAGCGCGAGCCGGATGCCGTAGGCCCGGCCGTCCGGCAGGTCGGGCCCCGGCGCCTGCCGAGGGGCGAGCCCCAGCACCTCCGGCGGCGGCTCGTCGTACACGCCGACCTTCTCCACCACGAAGGTCTGCTCGCTGGCGTTGACGTCGAGGCCGAGCACGGCGATCCCGAGCTGGCGGGCGTCGTCGAGGATCAGCCGCTTGGGATACATGCCCGGGTCGTGGGTGAGCACCCCGGACAGGAAGTGCGCCGGCCAGTGCGCCTTGAGCCAGGCCGACTGGTAGGTGGGCAACGCGAACGCGGCCGCGTGCGCCTTGCAGAAGCCGAAGGACGCGAATGCCTCGAGCACCTTCCAGATCTCCTCGACCACCCGCCGGGAGTAGCCGCGCCCCATGGCCCGCGGGAAGAACCACAGCTTGGTCTCGGCCATCCCCTCGACGTCCCCGAGGGCGCGCCGGGCCTCGTCGGCCTCGGCGAGCGTGCAGCCGGTGAACAGCGCGATCATCTCGATGACCTGCTCGTGGAAGACCACCACGCCGTGGGTCTGCCCCAGGATCGGGCGCAGGTCCTCGTGGAGGTACTGCGGCATCCGCCACCCCTGCTTGGCGTTGAGGTAGGGGGTGATCATGTCGCTCTTGACCGGGCCGGGCCGGAACAGGGAGATGTCGGTGATGATCTCCTCGAAGGTCTCGATGCCGGACTTCCCGACCAGCTCGCGCTGCCCCGGGGACTCGATCTGGAAGCAGCCCAGGGTCTTGCCGGTGGAGATCATCCGGTAGGTCGGCTCGTCGTCGAAGGGCACGTCGGTCTCGTCGTCGAGGTCGAGCGCGACGCCGTCGACCCGCTGGATCTCCTGCACCGCATGGGCCATCGAGGACTGCATGCGGATGCCGAGCACGTCGAGCTTGAGCAGCCCGAGGTCCTCGACGTCCTCCTTGTCGAACTGGCTCATCGGGAAGCCGGCGTAGGAGGCCTCCACCGGGGTCCGGTCCAGCAGGGTGGCGTCGGAGAGCAGCACGCCGCAGGGGTGCACCGCGATGTGCCGCGGCAGCCCGTCGAGCCGCTCCACCAGCCGGAACATCAGGTCGAGGCGCTCCTCGGCCAGACCCGAGGCCCGCAGCTCGGGCAGCTCCTGCAACGCCACCCGGGCGTCCCGGGCGCGGATGTGCGGGAACGCCTTGGCGATCGCGTCCACCTCCCCGGCCGGCATGCCGAGGGCCGCGCCGACGTCCCGCACGGCGTGCCGGACCCGGTAGGTGTCCATCATCGAGACGCAGACGCACCGCTCGCCGCCGTACCGGTCCAGGACCGCCTCGTAGACCTCCAACCGGCGCGCGGACTCGACGTCGACGTCGACGTCGGGCAGGGCCTGCCGCAGCGGGGAGAGGAACCGCTCCATCAGCAGGCCGTGGCGCAGCGGGTCCACCCCGGAGATCCCGATCAGGTAGTTGACCAGGCTGCCGGCCCCCGACCCGCGGGCGGCGCAGCGGACCCCCATCTGCTTGATCAGGTCGGTGACGTCGCCGACGGTGAGGAAGTAGGAGGCGTAGCCCAGCCCGGTGATCACCTGCAGCTCGTCGTCCAGGCGCTTCCAGATCCGCTGCCGGGGGGCGGTGCCGTAGCGCCGGCCGATGCCGGCCTCGCACCGTGCCCGCAGCAGCTGGTCGGCCGAGCGGGCCGCCGACCCGGGCCCCAGGTCGAACTCCGGGAAGTGCACCTCCCCCAGCCCCAGGTCGGTGCGCGGGTCGACGGCGCAGCGGTCGGCCACCAGGCGGGTCCGGGAGACCAGGTCGCGCGCCGCCCGCTCGCCCCCCTCGAGCCCCGCGAACCGGCAGATCTCCTCGGCGACCTCAGCCATCTCCTTGCCGGACTTCAAGAAGCCCTCGGCGTTGCGGCGGTCGACGTGGCGAAGGTCCAGCGGCACCAGCCGGCGGGCCGCGTCGAGCACGTCCACGGTGGGCGCGTCGGCCCGGTCGGCGTAGCGCACCGCGTTGGTGAGCACGGCGCCCAGCCGTTGCTCGTGGGCCAGCCCCAGCATCCGGGCCGCGTGCGGGGAGGACCCGGGACCCGAGCCGGGCAGCCGGTGCGAGACCGCCTCCACCAGCAGGTCGGCCGGATCGACCACGCTGCGCCAGCGCTGCAGCACGGCCCGGCCCAGGTCGGCACGTCGGAGCGTGGCCGCCCGGCCGAGCTCCGAGGCCGGGCCGAGCAGCACCAGGACGTCGGCGTCCCGGCCGGCCTGCAGGTGCTCGGCGACGAGCTCGAGGGTGGTCACCGGCGTGCCCCGCTCCCCGGAGAGGTGGGTGGCCGAGACCAACCGGCAGATCGTCGCCCACCCGCGCTTGCTGCCGGCCAGGAAGGTCACCCGCGGCAGCCGGGCGTCACGGAACGCCCCGCCCCGCACCGGGGTCCGGTCGGCCCCGCCGGCCCGCCCGGCCCCGCCGGCGCCGGGACGGCCGGTCCGGTCACCCGACCCCCGGACGCCGGGGGGACCAGGCCGGAGGGGGCGATCGCGAGGTCGACGCCGAGGACCGGACGGATCCCGCCCTCGAGACAGGCCTTGGCGAACTTGACCGCCCCGTAGGTGCCGTCGCGGTCGGTGAGCGCCAAGGTGTCCATCTCGTGCTCGACGGCCCGCTCGACCAGCGTGCGGGGGTGCGAGGCGCCGTACTGGAGGGAGTAGCCCGACGCCACGTGCAGATGGACGAACGGATCAGGCAACGGAGCTCCCCGGCGCGTAGGGCAGGTGCTCGGGGACGGGCAGGTGCCGGACGAGGCCGAGGGACTCCTCGACCACGGCCAGGAACCGGTCGGCGTCGCGGACCAGGTCGTCGGCCTCCCGCTCGGTGACGGCCCGGACCGAGCCGGCCTCGGCGGCCGCGCGCTTGGCCGCCCCGGCCGAGAAGAACGTCGCCCACTCGGCGAGCTCGGGGGCGACCTCGGCCAGCAGCAGCCAGGCGTTGCGCTGCACCGGCCGGCCCCGGGACGGACGACGGCTCGGCCGGGCCCGGGCGGCGAGCAGCGCGGCGGTGGCCCGCAGCGCCGCCACGTGGGCCGAGGCGTAGCGCAGCGGCACCTCGGTGGTGGTGATCGCCTCCCGGAGGGAGGCTGCGGAGAGCGCGAGGTAGGCGTGGCTGGCAGCCGGGACGTCGAAGGGGCGCAGCGTCGAGGTGGTCATCACGGTCTCCTCAGTCCGCGCACCGGGTCAGCAGCCAGCTGCCCGAGGCCCAGTCGAAGGTGAGGTCGAAGACGCCGCGACCTGCTCCCGCGGCGGCCAGGCCGCGGGCCGCCTCGACCCGCCAGATCTCCCGCTCCGCCGCCAGGTCACGAGCGGCCAGGTCACGGGCGGCCAGGTCACGGGCGGCCAGGTCACGGGCGGCCAGGTCACGCGACGGCCCCCCGCCCGGACCCGCGGACCCGGAGCCCGAGGCCGGACGCGACTCCGTGTGCATGTCCATGTCCATGTCCGTGTCCGTGTCAGAGCCGAGCACCGCACGGACCCCACCGGACTGCCACCACGGGCCGGTCTCCACCCAGTGCGCCTCGATCTCGCAGACCTTCCACAGCCGTCCCTTCCAGAGGAACTGCTCGGGCCCCTCCTGCCGGCCGCCCGGCCCGGCCACCATGCCCCGGCGCACTTCCACGGGGTCGTCGTAACGTCGCATCGCACCCTCCGCTCGTCTCGGCTCGACCCCTCGACCCCGGCTGGACCACCGCCCTGTGAAGCTGCTCTGCGCTGCCGCGGGAGCGGGCGGCCCCGGTGGAGGTGGGGGTCGAGGTCACCCCCACCGAGGCGGTGTTCGAACAGATGTTCGAACGATCACCACGCTACACCGCCCTTCCGACAGGCCGTCAACCTTTGCTCGGAAATCCACAGTGGCACCATTGCGGCGTCATCATGACGTCATTATGGTGTCGTCATGACGTCAGCCTTCGACCTCCGCGCCCCGCTGCGGCTCCTGCGCACCCGCCGCGACCTGCGGCTGCTGCTCGGCGCCGGACTGGTCTCGCTCACCGGCGACTGGATCCTCGGCGTCGGCCTGGCCTACGCCGTCTACGACCTCACCGGCTCGACCCTCGCCTCCGCCGCGACCCTGCTGGCGGCCTTCCTCCCCCAGCTCGCGATCGGGCCGGTCGCCGGCGTCTTCGCCGACCGCTGGGACCGCAAGCGCACGATGGTGGTCGCCAACCTGGTCATGGGCCTCGGCCTGGCACCGTTGCTGTGGGTGACCGATCCGGGTGCCGTCTGGCTGGTCTACGCGGTGCTCGTCGTGCAGTCGGTGGCCGAGGTCTTCTTCGCCCCGGCCGAGCAGGCGCTGCTGCCCCGGCTGGTCGAGGACGCGGAGCTGGTCACCGCCAACGCCCTGAACGGGCAGGTGGCGCAGCTCGCCCGGCTCGTCGGCTCCGCGCTCGGCGGGGTCACCGCCGCGGTCGGCGGGATCCCCGCGGTCGCGGTCCTCGACGGCCTGACGTTCCTGCTCGCGGCCCTGCTGGTGGCGTCGGTGCGCACCAGCGGCCGGGTCTCCGCCCCCGACGTCGAGCCGGCCGAACGGGTGCTGCGGGAGCGGCTGCGGTCCTTCGGCCGGGACCTGCACGACGGCCTGCGGGCGGCACGGCGCGAGCCGGCCGTCGTCACGATCATCGCCTTCACGGCCATCACCTGCGCCGGGGAGGGGGTCATGGGCACGCTGTTCGCCCCGTTCGTGCGCGACGTGCTGCACGGTGGCGGACAGGTCTACGGCGTCATCACCGCCGTGCAGGCGGTCGGCGGGATCGTCGGCGGGCTGGTCGCCGCCGGCATCGGGCACCGGTGGTCCCCCACCCTGCTCTTCGGCGCCGGCGCCGGGCTCTTCGGCCTCGTCGACCTCGCGATCTTCGTCTACCCGCTGGCCTACGACGCGGTGTGGCCGGCCGTCGTCGGCATGATGCTGGTCGGCGTCCCGGGCGCGGTCACCATGGCGGGCTACATGACGCTGTTCCAGCGCCACACCGTCGACGCCGAGCGCGGCCGGGTCTACAGCCTCGTGGGGCTCGCCCGCGCGCTGGCCGTCGTCGTCGGCACCACCACCGCCGGCTTCCTCGGCGAGACCGTGGGCATCGTGCCGATCCTGGCCCTGCAGGGCGTCGGGTACGTCGTCGCCGGCGCGATGGTGCTGGTGAGCCTGCGTGGCTACGTCCACGAGCAGCCCTCCGCGGTCGTGGTCTGAGGCGGCCGCAGCCGGGAACCACTACAGTCCCGCGCATGAGCGCCGAGCACGAGCCCGTCGAGCACCCCTCCATCACCCGCTTCCGCGCCGAGCTGGTCCGCCGCGGCGGCGCCGGGCGGATCGTCGTCCTCCCCGACTCCGTGCACACCGCCGCGCTGGCGGCGCAGGCGCTGGGTTGCGAGGTCGGGGCGATCGCGAACAGCCTCCTCTTCGACACCGACAGCTCTCCGCTGCTGATCCTCACCTCGGGAGCGCACCGGGTGGACACGGCCGCGGTGGCCGACCGGATCGGCACCGGGCCGCTGCGACGTGCCCGACCGGAGTTCGTCCGCGAGCACACCGGCCAGGTGATCGGCGGCGTCTCCCCGTTCGACCACCCGGCGCCGGTGCCGACCTACATCGACCCGTGGCTGCGCCGCCACGAGGTGATCTGGGCCGCGGCCGGGCACCCGGCGGCCGTCTTCAGCACGACCTACGCCGAGCTGGTGGCGATGACCGGCGCGGCCGAGGTCGAGGTGGACTGAGCCGACGGAGATCCGGGTCGACCCCGCGTGCAGCAGGTGGCGGGCCGGTTCGTCGGCCCGCCGTCCTCAGGGGCGCGGGTGCTTGAGCTGGTACATCCGCAGGTCCGCGGCGTGCAGCAGCCGGCCGAAGTCCTCGCCGTCCTGGGGGTAGGTGCTCAGGCCGATGCTGGCACTGACCACCACCTCCTGGCCCGCGACCTGCAACGGCTCCCGGAGCGCGGCGGCGAGCCCGTCGGCGATCTCCTGGGCGCGCCCGCGGGCGCCGTCCGGGTCCAGCCCGGTGACCACGACCAGGAACTCGTCGCCGCCGAAGCGGGCCAGCAGGTCCGAGCGCCGCACCCCGGCCTCGAGCCGGCGGGCCACCTGGACCAGCAGCTCGTCACCGGCGGAGTGGCCGAGTGAGTCGTTGACCGTCTTGAAGCCGTCGAGGTCCATGAACAGCAGCGCCAGCGAGCTGTCGCCGGCGTGCGCCTCCCACAGCTCGGCCTCGACCCGCTCCTCGAAGCGGCGGCGGTTCATCAGCCCGGTGAGCGGGTCGGTGTAGGCCAGCTGCTCGATCCGGGTCAGGTAGCGGTGGGCGCGGTCGCGCTCCTGGACCAGGCCCTGCTCCGCCAGCACTCGTGCGCTCACGTCGGTCTGGACACCGATGTACTGCACCAGCCGGCCGCTGCGGTCGGTGACCGGCGCGAGGTGCAGCTCGTTCCACCACGGAAGCCGGTCCGGGCCGCGGTAGTTCAGCAGCGTCTCGCGGATCTCCACGCCCGCGTCGATCGCGGCGCGCACCCGGGCCACCGCGGCGGGGTCGGTGTCCGGCCCCTGCAGGAAGCGGCAGTTGCCGCGCAGCAGGTCCTCCCGCCGGAAGCCGGCCAGCGCCTCGAAGGCGGCGTTGACGTAGATCAGCGGCTGGTCGGGGTGGGTCATGTCCGCGATGGTGACGCCGCTGGTGGCGGCGGCGAGCGCGCGGTCGATGAGGTTGTCCTCGATCCGCACCAGCGTCACCCCCGCTGCGGCCGGGTCGGCCGGCACCTCCTCCGCGCTGACCCGGGCCAGCAGGTGGTGGGCCGCGTCCACGGCGACGTGGCGGTCGTAGGTCAGGGCGTACTCGAACATCCGGTCCATCTCCGGGCCGGTGTCGCCGAGGTCGCGGGCGAGCAGGGCGGTGCTGAAGTGCGGGCTGACCACGACCACGTCCCACTCCCCCAGCACTGGGTCGTCGGCGGCCAGCGGCCCGCCGCGCAGGCCGGGCAGCAGCCCGTCGGGCAGGTCCTCACCGAGCGCGCAGACGAAGCCGGTGCGCCGCACCAGCTCCCGGTACCGCTCGGCGGTCAGGGCGGTGAAGTGCCGGCGGTGCTGAAAGGTCGAGGCCAGGATCGCGGTCTCGCCGATCCGCATCGCCTCCCGCTCGATCTGCTTGCTGAGCTCGACCAGCAGCCGCTTCGGCGCCTGGCGCAGCGCGGTGCCGGGCGGCAGGCTGGCGAACGGCGAGCAGCCCTCCGGACGGTACGTCGTCGTGGCGACCGGGTCGAGCAGCCGGAGCGGGCGCGCGACCGGGCCGGGGTCGGGTGCCGCGGTGGGGCGGCCGAAGAGCCAGCCCTGGCCGAGGGTCGCGCCGAGCGCCAGCGCCATCATCAGGTGGTGCTCGGTCTCGATGCCCTCCGCGAGCACCAGCGCGCCGGCCCGCTGGGCGTAGGCGTTGACCGCGTTCATGATCTCCGCGATCCCCGCGGTCGGCCGCTGCTGCACCAGGCTCAGGTCGAGCTTGACCACGTCGGGCCGCAGCAGCGACATGAACGCCAGCGAGGCCGGGTCCGCGCCGACGTCGTCGAGCGCCACTCCCCAGCCGAGCTGGCGGACCCGTTCGACGGTGCGCAGCAGCTCGGCCGGCCGGGTCGCCAGTGCCCGCTCGGTGATCTCCAGCACCACGCGCAGGTGCCCGGGGGCGTTCTCGGCCAGCTCCAGCAGGTCCTCGAGCGGGGCCCGGTCCAGCACCTCCGGCTCCACGTTGACGAACAGGGTCAGCGGCGCCACCAGGCCGTGCTGGACGGCGCCGCGGAAGGCCGCGGCCCGGCAGGCCTCGTCGAGCCGGGCCAGCATCCCGCCGTGCCGGGCGGCCTCGAACAGGTCCGCGGGGCCGGCCAGCGGGCCCTCCGGTCCGCGGGCGAGCGCCTCGTAGGCGGCCACCCGGCCGGTGTCGAGCTCGACAATGGGCTGGTAGACGCTGCGGACCGCTCCGGCGTCGAGGATCGCCTTCAGCTCCTCGACGCGTGCGGTCTGCTCTGCGGTGGCGCTCCCGGCCGGGGCAGTGGTCATGATTCGGTTCCTCCGTGGCCGACGGCACCCGTGGCCCGGCCGGACCAGGTTAGACGGCCGGTCTGCGGTTCGTCCCGATATCGGCTGCTTCGGCGCAGACGACGGCGGGCCGCCCCGGAGCTTCCCGGGGCGGCCCGCCGCCGTACTGCTGGGTGGTGCCGGTCAGCCGCGTGGGCTCTGGCCGAGCGGCACGACGCGCACGTCGTCGGCCTGGACGTAGGCGAACCGGTGACCGAACCAGATCTGGTAGTACTTCTGGTCGCCGCTGACCACGGTGTGGTCGCCGGCCAGCGAGTCGTCGAACGTCTTGGCGTAGTAGTAGTCCGTCGAGACGGAGCGGTCACCGAGCGCGTAGGACTGGCCCGGCTTGATCGTGTACTGCAGCGGGAGCACCTTCTGGTAGGGGATCTCGGCGGGGTACGCCGACTCCTCCGGGTACGCCCGGCCGTAGACCGGCACCGGCTGGTCGCCGGCCGGGACCACGGTCTGGCCGCGGGTCGGCACGACGGTCGGGTCGTCGGCGGGGCTGTGCAGCCAGGCCTTCTCGCCCAGCCACCAGACCTGGAGCCAGTCACCCTTCCGGTCCGCCACCGAGAACACCTGGCCGGCGGCTGCGCGGGCGCCGATGTCGGAGACCTGGGTGGTCGAGGGCGCACCGTTGGGCCGCAGCCCGATGTCGCTGACCAGCGGGGAGTCCTCGCTCGGCGCGGTGTGCAGGTAGACGAAGTTGGTGCCCTGCGGGTCGCAGGTGCCGTCGGTGTTGCAGCCGGTCACCTTCTGCTGGTTGTCGTCGAAGCCGGGCGCGACGGTGACCAGGTTGGTGCGTCCGCGGTCGGCGTCGAGCGGCTTGCGCACCAGCTCCATGTAGTGCTCCCAGTCCCAGAACGGGCCGGTGTCCCAGTGCATGCCGCGCACGTACGCGGCCGTGACGCCGGGGATCTGGTCGTGACCGATGATGTGCGCCCGGTCGCGCGGGATGTCGTACTCCTCGCTGAGGTGGCGCACCAGCCGCGCCGAGGTGCGGTACATCGACTCGGTGAACCAGGTCGCGCCCTGCGCCGCGATGCCCTCGTGCTCGAGGCCGATCGAGTGCATGTTGACGTACCAGTTGCCCGCGTGCCAGCCGACGTTCTTGTTGTCGAGGTGCTGGGCGATGTGCCCGTCGGAGGAGCGCAGCGTGTAGTGCCAGGCCAGGTAGGTCGGGTCGGTCACGAGGTCGAGCGCCCGCTCCCACACGCCCTCGGTGTTGTGGATGACGATGTAGTCGATCGACAGGTCGTTCGGCCGGTCGGCGAGGTCGTGGTTGCCGTAGTCGTACGGGTCCGGCTTGCCGTACCACTCGTAGGGCGCCGGGATCGCCTCGCAGTCGAGGGAGGCCGGGCAGTCGACGGTCTCCTCGGTGACCGGGGCCGGGTCGAGCAGGCCGGCCTCGCGCACCGCGGCGGTGTCGACCCGGGCCTGCGGCTTCGCGCGCAGCACCACGGTCTCGCCGTCGTCGGTGGTGCGGCGCTCGCCCGAGCGCATCGTCGCGAAGACGTCCTTGGCGAAGCGCAGCCCGGTCTTCTCGTCGCCGCCGGTGGCGTAGAGCGCCACCGCCCTGCTCCAGTCGCTCGGGTCGCTCGAGGCGGTCCGCGGCTGGTACGCCGCCAGCACGGCCGCTCCGCCGCAGATGTTGGCCACCGCGTCGGAGCGGAGCCGCTGCTGGTCGAGGCCGGTCAGCTGCGCGGCCTGCACCAGGGTGCCGCTGGCGCCGGTCGGCTCCGCTCCGGCCTCGCCCTTCGCCCGGTCGCCCCGGCCGGCGGAGCCGCCGAGGTCCTCGCGGGTCAGGTGCATCGGGCCGTAGCCGCCCGAGGTGCTCATCTCGCCGTTGTGGTCCTCCCACCGCGACTCCATGAACGAGACGGCGAGCAGCACCGGGGCGGGCACGCCGCTGACCCGGGCCGCCCGCTCGAAGACCGCCTGGCGGTCGGCGGGTCCCTGGGTGCAGCGGGACCAGTCGGTCGCCGCGACGGCCTGTGGCGCGGAAGCGAGTCCGACCCCCGTCAGCACCAGCGGCACGGCTGCCGCGACTGCTCCGATTCTTCTTCTGCGCGCCATCCGGCGGCCCCTTCCCGAGAGTGGTGCCGCGGCGGGCTCACCGTCGGCCCCCTCACCCAACCTGGCCCGGCGCGTTCTGTAAAGAGCGGCGCGCCGGTCCGGACCCTCCCCCGTGGAGGTCCGGAGCGGGCGCCGGAGCACCATTCCAGCAGCGCCGCGGTGTCCCGGTATCGGTGCAGATACTCAGATCCGTCCTAGGCTGCGGGCGTGGACCTCATGCCCCTGGTGATCTCGAGCGGCTGGGCCAGCGGCGTCAACGCCTACCTGGTGGTGCTGGTCTTCGGGCTCAGCGACCGGCTCGTCGGCCTCGAGCAGGTGCCCGACGTGCTGGGTCGCACCGACGTGCTCGTCGTCGCCGGCGCCCTGTTCGCCGTCGAGTTCGTCGCCGACAAGATCCCCTACCTCGACTCCTCCTGGGACGCGGTGTCGACGGCGATCCGGCCGACCGTGGGCGCGATCGTCGCGCTGCTGCTGGCCGGCGACGTCACCAGCCTCGAGCAGGCGGTCTACGCGGTGGCCGGCGGCGGCACCGCGCTGCTCTCGCACGCGGTCAAGGCGGGGCTGCGGCTGGCGATCAACACCTCCCCCGAGCCGGTCACCAACGTCGGCACCAGCCTGGCCGAGGACGTGACCGTGGCCGGCGTGGTGCTGCTCGCGATCGTGCACCCGTGGGTCGCGCTCGCGGTCGTGGTCGCGCTGCTGCTGGTCGGCACCACGCTGCTGTACGTCGTCGTCCGCCGGGTCCGGCAGGGGCTGCGCCGCCGCCGGGAGCGCCGCACGCGCCGGGCCGCGGACACGCCCTGAACCCGATCGCGCGGACCGCGTGACTGCTTCTAGGGTGGCCCGATGAACCCGGCGGACGAGACCGAGCGGAGCGCCTGGCGGGCCCGGCTGGGGGCGGTCTTCACCGGCCGCAAGGTGATCACCGGGCTGCTGCCGCTCGCGGGCCTGCCCTCCTGGGTCCGGCTGCTGGACGAGGCCGGGGCGCAGCGACCGCTGCTGCTCGGCACCGGCCGCGGCGCCGGACCGGTCCCCACCGAGGAGGACGCGGAGATCGTCCTGCTCGACCCGGGTCACCACGAGTCGATGACCGCGGAGCTGCGCGCCCAGGACGCGCTGGCCCGCCAGCTGCCGGCGGAGGTGGTCGCCGCGATCGAGCGCTACGACCCCGACGGCGAGGCGGTGTGGCTGCTCGGCCCGTTCGTGGTGAACGAGCCGGTGCTCGGTCGCCCGGTGTACGGCGGCCGGCCGGCCGACTGGCTGGCGCTGGAGGACAAGCTGCTCGCCGAGGGCATCTGGCGGGCCGTCGGCGCGCCGCACGCGCCGGCCCGGGTGGTGCCGGTGGACGCCGTACCGCTCGAGGAGGCGTCGCGCGCGCTGGACCTCGGCGCGGGGGTGGTGTGGGCCGGGGACGCGCGCGACGGCTTCAACGGCGGCGGCGACTTCACCCGCTGGGTGGTCAGCGCCGGGGATCGGCTGGCCGCGTGGTCGTTCTTCGGCCCGCGCTGCGACCGGGTGCGGGTGATGCCGTTCCTCGACGGGGTGCCGTGCAGCGTGCACGGGATCGTGCTGCCCGACGGCACCGCTGCCTTCCGGCCGGTCGAGCTGGCGATCATGCGCGGGCCCGGCCGCCGGTTCGTCTACGGCGGCCAGGGCACCAGCTGGGACCCGCCGGAGGCCGACCGCGAGCAGATGCGCGACCTGGTGCGCCGGGTCGGCGAGCACCTGCGCCGGCGCTGCGGCTACCGCGGCGCCTTCGGGATCGACGGGGTGCTGACCCGCGACGGATTCCGCCCGACCGAGCTCAACACCCGGGCCGCCGGCGGGCTGGCCACCCTGGCCCAGGGCGTCGACCCGGCGGCGTTCACGCTGCTGCAGCTGGCCTGCCTGGCCGGCCACGACCCGGGGATCACCGTCGCGGAGCTGGAGGGGTGGGCGCTGCCGGCGATGGACGCGGACCGGGTGACCAAGGCGATCGCGATGGTGCCGCGCCGGCTCACCGAGGAGAGCGTCGACCTGCCGGTGCTCTGGGACGGCGCAGACCTGCGGCCCTGCCCGGCGCTCGACGCAGAGGCCGCGGTGATGGTCGGCCCGAGCGCCGTCGGCAGCTTCACCAAGGTCACCGGCGTCTCGCTGGCGCGCGGCGAACGGCTCGGCGCCCTCAACGCGGCCCTGGTCCGGTTCCTCGACGCGGAGCTCGACGCCGGCGTCGGCCCGGTCGAGGCGGCCCCGGACCTGCGGGCGGTGTCGCCCACCGCGTAGCCCACCGGGCACCCAGCCGGGGCGGCGGCCACGGCTAGGCTCACGCCCCATGGCGCGGGTGGTGGTGGTCGGGGCGGGTTCGGCGGCACCGCGGCCGCGGCCCGGCTCGCGAAGCTCGGCCACCAGGTGACGCTGCTCGAGCGGCTGGACCGGCTCGGCGGCGCGGTCGGCTCCCTGGAGCAGGACGGCTACCGCTGGGACACCGGCCCGACGTACACCGCGCTGCCGGCGGTGCTGCGCGACCTGTTCCGTAAGTCCGGACGCCCGCTGGAGCGGGAGCTGGAGCTGGTGCCGGTCGAGCCGATGCGCCGGCACCGCTTCGAGGACGGCGTCGTGCTCGACCTGCCGTCGGGCAGCCGGGCCGGGCAGCTCGACGCGGTCGACGCCGCGCTCGGCGGCGGCGCGGGCCGCGCCTGGGTCGACTACGTGCACTCGTTCGCCGACTCCTGGGACGTGCTGCGTCGCGGCTACCTGGAGCGGCCCTGGTCCCCCGAGCACGCCGACCGAGAGGTCCGCGACCTGCTCCGCTCGCGCGCCACCCAGCAGCGCACCGTCCGCAAGACCTTCCGCGACGAGCGGCTGCGGGCGCTGGCGCTGACCCACGCCGTGGTCGACGGCCACGACCCGCGCAACGTGCCGGCGTGGATGGGGCTGGTCGACTACGTGGAGCAGAACTTCGGGACCTGGACGGTGCCCGGCGGCCTGGGGCAGCTGGCGGGGACGCTGACCCGCCGGCTCGCCGAGCGCCGCGTCGAGGTGCTGCTGGGCACGGCGGCCCGCGACCTCGTGCTGCGCGACGGCCGCGTGGTCGCGGTGGACACCGTCTCCGGTCCGGTGGACGCCGACGTGGTGGTCTGCGCGGTCGACCCGCGCGGGCTGCCGGCGCTGGCCGGCTTCGTCGGGCGGACCATGCCGGCGCTGCCGCCGACGATGTGCCACCTCGGCCTGGAGGGCGACCTCCCGGATCTGCCGCACGAAGTGGTGCTGCACGGGGACCCGACGCTGGTGGTCCGGACCGCGGGCGCGACCGGCCCGACCGACCCGACCGACGCGGCCGGCCCGGCCGACGGCGCCGCCGGGGGTCGGGCCGCGTGGACGGTGCTGGCGCGCGGCCGGCTCGCCGAGGACGTGCTGGTCGCGCTGGCCCGCCGCGGCCTCGACGTCCGCGGCCAGGTCCGCACCCGGGTGGACCGGTCCCCCGCGAGCTGGCGGTCGCCTGGGGCGGCTCGCCGTACGGCGTGCTGTGGCAGGGCCGCGCCACGGTGGCCCAGCGGCTGGGCACCGAGACGCCGCTGCCCGGGGTGTACGCGGTCGGGGCGCACGTGGCCGGCGGCACCGGGCTGCCGTTCGTCGGCCTGACCGCCGCGGTGGTCGCCGAGCGGCTCGGCAGGGCCTGACCGCTCAGGCGCCGGCGGCGACGGTGGTGCGCAGCCCGGCGTAGATCTGGCGGGTCGCCTTGGACCGGTTCAGCGTGTAGAAGTGCAGGCCGGGCGCGCCGCCGGCGAGCAGGGTGTCGCAGAGCTCGGTGGCCAGCGCGATGCCCTCGGCCCGGACCGCGACCGGGTCGCCCTCGAACCGGCCGACCCGCTCGACGATCTCCGCGGGCAGCGCGGCGCCGGAGAGCTCGGCCATCCGGGTGATCTGGGCGAGGTTCGTGATCGGCATGATCCCGGGGATGATCGGGATGTCGACCCCGAGCGCCGAGACCCGGTCGACGAGCCGGAAGTAGTCCTCGGGCCGGAAGAACAGCTGGGTGATCGCGAAGTCGGCGCCGGCCCTGGCCTTGGCCACCAGCACCCGGGCGTCGGCCTCCAGCGACTCCGCCGAGGGGTGCGCCTCGGGGAACGCCGCCACCCCGACGCAGAAGTCGCCGAGCGACTTGAGCATCTCGACCAGCTCGACGGCGTAGTGCAGCCCTTCGGGGTGCGGCTCGAACGGGGCGGTGGGACCGGCCGGCGGGTCGCCGCGCAGTGCGAGCACGTTGCGGACCCCGGCGCCGGCGTACGACCCGATCACCGAGCGCAGCGTGTCGCGCGAGTGCCCGACGCAGGTCAGGTGCGCCAGCGGCGTCATCGAGGTGTCGTGGGCGATCCGCTCGGTGATGTCCACGGTGCGGTCCCGGGTGGTGCCGCCGGCGCCGTACGTCACCGAGACGAACGTCGGGTTCAGCGCCTCCAGCTCACGCAGCGCCCGCCACAGCTGCCGCTCGCCCTCGGTGTCCTTCGGCGGGAAGAACTCGAAGGAGAACGAGCGTTCGCCGGCCGCGATCAGGTCCCGGACGGTCTGTGCGCCGCCCGGCATCCGCGAGGGGAGTCCCAGAGCCATGGGTCCAGGATAGGTGGGCGGACCCCGTCGGCCCGCGACCGTCCACCGTCCCGGGCGCGGCTAGGCTCGCCGGGTGACCTGGGACCCGACCGACTTCCGTGCCGCCGTCGGGGAGACCCTGGAGCGGTTCGTCGACGAGCAGGCGCTGCGGCTCGCCCCGCTCGGGGACGACGCGGCCCGCCTCGTGGACGCAGCCCGGGCCTCGGTCCGCGGCGGCAAGCGGTTCCGGGCGGCGTTCTGCTACTGGGGCTACCGCGCGGTCCGCGAGCCCGAGGACGAGCAGGCCCTGGTGCGCGCGACCGCGGCGCTGGAGCTGCTGCACGCGAGCGCGCTGGTCCACGACGACTACATGGACGCCTCGGACACCCGCCGTGGCCGGCCGGCCACCCACAAGGCGTTCGAGGCGCTGCACCGCGAGCAGGGCTGGTCCGGGCGTCCCGAGCAGTACGGCGCCGCCGCGGCGATCCTGCTGGGCGACCTGCTGCTGTCCTGGTCCGACGAGCTGCTGCGCCGCTGCGGGCTCCCCCACGACCTGGTCCGCGACGCGCTCACCTGGTTCGACACCACCCGCAGCGAGGTGATCGTCGGGCAGTTCCTCGACGTGTCGGTGCAGGCGCGCGGCGAGTCCGACGTCGAGCTGGCGATGCTGGTGCTGCGCTACAAGTCCGCGAAGTACTCCATCGAGCGGCCGCTCGACGTCGGCGCCGCGCTGGCCGGCGGCTCCCCCGAGGTGCTGGCCGCGCTGTCCGCGGTCGGGCTGCCGCTCGGCGAGGCCTTCCAGCTGCGCGACGACGTCCTCGGCGTGTACGGCGACCCCGCGGTGACCGGCAAGCCCGCCGGCGACGACCTCTCGGAGGGCAAGCGGACCGTGCTGGTGGCGCTGGCGCTCGGCAGCGCGAGCCCGGAGCAGGCCCGCCGGCTCGACGCCCAGCTGGGCCGGGAGCTGTCCGCGGCCGAGGTCGAGGAGCTGCGCGAGGTGATCACCGCCTCGGGTGCGCAGGCCGAGGTGGAGCGGCGGATCCGTGCCCTCACCGACCAGGCGCTGTCCGCGCTCGGCACCGCTCCGATCCAGGAGGCGTCGCGGGTGGTGCTGCGCGAGCTCGCCGAGGCCGCCACCCAGCGGCTGGTCTGACCGGGCCCTCCCCGTCGTCCGGCCCGCCTCGGCCGGTCGGCGCGCCCACGCGCGCCCGACGCGGCCGGGTCAGTGCTTGACCGGGAGCTCCGGCAGGTCGAGGCCGGGTCCGTCGCCGCGCAGGATCACCGCGAACCGGCAGCCCCGGTCGGAGTGCACGCGGCCGCCGAGGACCGTGAGCGCGACCCGGAAGGCCTGCTCGTCGTGGCGGCACAGCGGGCTCCAGCCGTCCCAGAGCAGCACCACGCCTTCGCGGTCGGGGGCGTCGACGTCGGCGAGCCGGTCGGAGAGCGTGTCGAAGTCGCCGACGTCGTCGCTCACCGACAGCGCGACGGTGGCGGCCTTGAGGAAGCTCTCCTTCTCCTCGATCGTCCAGCCGTCGAGGTGCGCGAAGGCCCAGCCGGCGTGCTCGACCGCGTGCTGCACGTCGGGGACCGACGCCGCGCTGTGCCACTGGTAGAGGTCGGGCGGAGTGTGACCCGCCAGGAGTGCTGCGAGACCGCTCATCGCGAACCTTCCGGATCGAGGCGTCAGGGCGTTCCCGACCCTAGCCGCGCGGCCGCGCGGACAACAGGGGTCAGAAGGCCATCGCCTGGGCGCGGCGCTTGACCTCGGTGCCGCGGTTCTCGCGCAGCGCGTCGATTGGCCGGCCGGGCAGCGAGTCGTCCGGGGTGAACAGCCACATCAGGGCCTGCCGGTCGCTGTAGCCGCCGTCGTGCAGGACGACCAGGACACCGGGCACGCCCTTGACGATCTCGCCGTCCTGGATCAGGTCCGCCGGCACCTGCTGCCCGGCCCGCGGCCACGGGACGACGGCGGCGAGCTGGTGCTCCCGGATCAGCTGACGGATCTTGCTGACGCTGACGCCGAGCCGGTCCGAGGCCTGGCTCCAGTCCAGCCAGTCGCCGACGAGGTCACCCAGGCCGGCGGTGGGGTCGATCTCCTCGGACGGGTCGAGGCTGGTCTGCGGGCTGTTGTCGGTGCTGTCCACGGGGCAACTGTGCCACGCCCCGTCGGGCGTGTCGGCGCTGGGCGAGCGGCCGCCCTTGACGGTTCGTTGTCTCATGAGTCACATTCGTTGCCAATTGTCGCACCAGCAACAGCCAGTCCTCGCGGGCTGGTGGAGGGATCCCCGTGACGCCGACCGCCGCCGCAGCCGCTCCGGCGTCGCCGCGCGCCCGCCGCTGGCGGCGGCTCCTGACGTCGGTCACCACCGGCACCGCCACGGCCGGGCTGGTGCTGGCGGTGGCGCCGCTGGCCCTGCAGGCGCCACCTTCCGCCGCCCCGAGGGACCACCGCTCCGACGTACGGCTCGGCACCGCCGGCGACCTACTCCCGGTCAGCCACCGCAAGCGGCACCCGCACCGGGTCATCAAGAAGTACCGCGTCCGTCCCGGCGACACCGCGAGCTCGGTGGCGGTGCGCTACCACGCCTGGACCGACGAGCTGATCCGGATCAACCACTCCTCGGTGCTGTACGTCGGCGACGTGATCCGGGTCCCGGTGGTCCGCAGCGCGCAGCGGGCCTGCACCCGGCACCGGAACCACCACACCAACGTCGGTCGGCATGCCCGGGCCCACGTCGGCAGGCCGGGTCGCGCGCACCCCGGCCACGCCAAGAAGCACCACCCCAAGAAGCACCACGCGGCCAAGCACCACAACAAGAAGCACCCCGCGAAGCACCGCCCGAAGAAGCCCCACCAACACAAGCACCACGTCAAGAAGCACAAGAAGCACCACACCAGCCGGCACCTGCACGCCTGGAGCGGCCACCGCGGGCGGCACCCGCGCGGCTGGCACCACGCCGGCACCACCCGCGACGACGTCCGCCGGATCGTCACCGCGAAGGCGCGCCGCTACGGCGTCGACCCGTCCCTGGCACTGGCGATCGCCTGGCAGGAGTCGGGCTGGCAGCAGCGCCGGGTCTCCGCCTCCGGCGCGCTCGGCGTGATGCAGGTGCTGCCCGGCACCGCCCGGTGGATGTCGGACGTGGCCGGATACCGGCTGAACCCCCGCGACCTGCACCACAACACGATCGCCGGCGTCCGGCTGATCCGCTGGCTGCGCTCGGAGGCCGGCCTGCGGCACGCGGTCGGCGGCTACTACCAGGGACTCGGCGGGATCCGCGAGCACGGGATGTACCCCTCCACCAAGAGGTACGTCGACGACGTGCTCAGCCTGCGCCGCACCATCGCCGACGGCCGCCGGCCCTACTGAGGCCGCCGAGACCCGCGCGACGCGGGCGCAGCGCCACGCCGAGCCACCGGTCTGGACCGCCACGCAGGCCCGAACGCGCCTAAAATCGACCCGGCGGCCCGGACTTCCCCCCTGCCCGGCCGTTCGTCTGGAGGATGTCGTCGTGGACAGGACCGTCGCGGACCCGCTGATCGGGCGCCTGCTCGACGGCCGCTACCGCATCGGTCCCCGGATCGCGCGCGGCGGGATGGCCACCGTCTACGAGGCGGTCGACCTGCGCCTGGACCGGCCCTGCGCGGTCAAGGTGATGCACGCCGGCCTCGGTGACGACGACGACTTCGCCGCCCGCTTCGTCCGCGAGGCGCGCTCGGCGGCCCGGCTCTCGCACCCGAACGTGGTCTCCGTCTTCGACCAGGGCGACGACGACGGCACCCTGTTCCTGGCCATGGAGTACATCCCCGGGCACACCCTGCGCGACGTGATCCGCGCCGAGGCGCCGATGAAGCCGGCCCGGGCGCTGTCGCTGATCGAGCCGGTGCTGTCCGCCCTCGGGGCCGCGCACGCCGCGGGCCTGATCCACCGCGACGTGAAGCCGGAGAACGTCCTGATCGCCGACGACGGCCGGGTCAAGGTCGCCGACTTCGGCCTGGCCCGCGCGGTCAGCGCCGAGACCCAGCACACCGCCACCGGCGGGGTCCTGATCGGCACCGTCTCCTACCTCGCCCCCGAGCTGGTGGTGGACGGCCGCTCCGACGCCCGCTCCGACGTGTACGCCGCCGGGGTGCTGCTCTACGAGCTGCTGACCGGCCGCAAGCCGCACGAGGGCGACTCCCCCATCCAGGTCGCCTACAAGCACGTGCACGAGGACGTCCCGCCGCCCTCGGCCGCGGTCCCCGGGATCCCGCCGTACGTCGACGCGCTGGTCGCCCGCGCCACCGCCCGGGACCCGCAGCTGCGGCCCGCGGACGCCCGGGTGCTGATGCACCAGGTGCGCCGGGTCCGCGACGCGATCGCGCACGGGGTCGCCGACGACCCGGAGCTGACCGCGGACCTCACCCCGACCCGGACGGTCGCGAGCGACGCCTACGACGACATCGACTACGTCAACGAGGACACCCCGACGATCCTGAGCACCGCCCAGGCCGCCGAGGTGGGCACCCCGGACTCCCGCGAGCACGACACCAGCGTGATCCCGGCGACGCCCCGCACGCCGCCGGGACCGGCCGGCCCGGGGGCGGCCTCGCCCCGCGGCGGCGCGACCGCGGTCCGCCCGCCCGCGCCGCGGCGCTCCCGGCGGGGTCCGGTCCTGCTGCTGGTCGTGCTGCTGCTCGCCGTGGGCGCCGGCGTCGGCGGCTGGTGGTTCGGCGCCGGCCGCTACACGACGGTCCCGGGCGTGATCAAGATGGACGCCGCGCAGGCCCGCGCCGCCCTCGACCAGAAGGGTCTCGGCTACGAGGCGGGCCCCCCGGCGTACTCCGAGACCGTCGAGAAGGGGCTGGTCCTCGACACCGACCCGGCCGGCGGCGAGCGGATCCTCGACGACGGCACCGTGACCGTGACGCTGTCGCTCGGCCCCGAGCGCTACGAGGTGCCGGTGCTGCGCGGGCTGACCGAGGACAAGGCCGGGGCGGCGCTGGAGAAGCAGCACCTGTCGCTGGGCGACACGGTCCGCCGCTTCGACGAGAAGGTCGCCGAGGGCGTGGTGCTGCGCTCGGCGCCGCAGGCCGGCAGCGAGCAGAAGCCGGGCACCGCTGTGGACCTGGTCGTCAGCCGCGGGCCGAAGCCGATCGAGGTGCCGGACTTCACCGGCCGCGACGCCGCCCGCGCCGAGCAGCGGCTGAGCGCCCTAGGGCTCGAGGTGAGCACCAACGACGCGTTCTCCGAGACGGTCGCCGACGGCGACGTGATCACCCAGTCGCCGAGCAGCGGCACGCTGTACCGCGGCGACGCGGTCACGCTGACCATCTCCAAGGGTCCCGAGCTGGTCGAGGTCCCGGACCTGCGCGCCGTCGGCATCCAGGCCGCCACCGAGCGGCTGGAGGCGCTCGGCTTCACCGTGAAGACCGCGGAGAGCGCGGCCTACCTCGGGCTCGGCTTCGTCTCCTCGGCCGACCCGGACTTCGGGACGATGGCCCCCAAGGGCAGCACGATCACCCTCTACCTCGTCTGACCCGTCCTCGCCCGTAGGCTTTCCGGCATGCCCGCCACCTCGACGTACACCGGCCTGCGCAACCCCGTGGGCACGCACGTCCAGGTCGGCAAGGGGCTGGTCGCCGGGGCGCTGGTCGCCGCAGACGCGGTGGGCTGCGAGACCGTCCAGGTCTTCGCCGGCAACCCGCGCGGCTGGGCGCACTCCGCCGGTGACCCGGCGGTCGACGAGGCGTTCCGCGCAGGCTGCGCCGACCGCGGGCTGCGGGTGTTCGTGCACGCGCCGTACCTGGTGAACCTCGGCAGCCCGACCGCGACGACGTACGAACGCTCGGTGGCCTCGGTGGCGCACAACCTGGTCCGGGCCGCCGCGATCGGCGCCGAGGGCGTGGTGGTGCACACCGGCTCCTGCGTCGACGAGGGCGGCTACGACGCCGCGATGCGCCAGGTCCGGGAGGGCCTGCTGCCGGTGCTCGACGCGCTCGGCGACGACGGCCCGTGGCTGCTGCTGGAGCCGACCGCCGGTCAGGGCCGCTCGCTGTGCGCGGGGGTCGAGGACCTCGAGCCGTATCTCGGCGCGCTGGAGCGGCACCCGCGGGTCGGGATCTGCCTGGACACCTGCCACGTGTTCGCCGCCGGCGCGCCGCTCGACGAGCCGGGCGGGCCGACCGCGACCGTGGACCGGATCGTCGAGATCGGCGGCCCGGACCGGCTGCGGCTGGTGCACGCCAACGACTCCAAGGACGTCCGCGGCGCCTTCAAGGACCGCCACGAGAAGATCGGCGAGGGCCACATCGGCGTCGCCGCCTTCGAGGAGCTGCTCGCGCACCCGGAGCTGGCCGGGGTGCCGTTCGTCCTCGAGACGCCGGGCTCGCGCGACGTCGGCGACCCGCAGATCCCGCTGCTGAAGAGCCTCCGGCCGGCATGAGCGGGCGCCGTACCTCCCTGCTCGCCACCCTCGCCCTGCTCTCGGTCACCGCCGCCTGGGGCTCGACGTTCTTCCTGACCAAGGACCTCGTGGAGCGGGTCCCGGTGCTGGACTACCTGGCGGTGCGGTTCACGATCGCGGCGCTGGCGGTCTTCGTGCTGGCGCCGCGCGCGGTCGGCCGGCTCTCGCCGGGCACCCGGCTCAGCGCGGTGGTGCTCGGCGCGTTGTACGGCGTCGCGCAGATCCTGCAGACCACCGGGCTGGCGCACACCGCGGCCAGCGTGTCCGGCTTCATCACCGGGCTGTACGTCGTCGCGACCCCCCTGTTCGCGGCGCTGCTGCTGCGCCAACGCATCGGCCCGCTGACATGGGGCGCGGTGGTGCTCGCCCTGCTCGGCCTCGGGGTGCTCACGCTGAGCGGGTTCAGCATCGGCTACGGCGAGGCGCTGACCTTCGTCTCGGCGCTGCTCTACGCGCTGCACATCGTCGGGCTGGGCGCCTGGAGCACCGCGCGGGACGCGATGGGCATGACGATCCTCCAGCTCGCGGTGATCGCGGTGGTCTGCTGGGTGGCCACCCTCCCCGACGGCGTCCAGCTGCCGGCCTCGGCCGCGGACTGGACCTCGGTGCTCTACATGGCGCTGGTCGCCGGCGCATTGGCGATGGCCGCCCAGACCTGGGCGCAGGCGCACCTGCCGCCGACCCGGACCGCGATCGTGATGAGCATGGAGCCGGTGTTCGCCGCCTTCTTCGCGGTGCTCCTCGGCGGGGAGCACCTGACCGGCCGGATGCTCGTCGGCGGCGCGATGGTGCTGGCCGCGATGCTGGTCGCCGAGCTCGCGCCGCGGCGCCGGATCGAGGCCGAGGTGCAGCACATCGCGGTCTGAACCGGCGGGCAAAGGAGCCGGAAAAGCGGTGTCGCCGCCGGACCGGATGCCGCACGATGGCGCTCATGCGCGCAGAGATCCGAGAGCTCGACGAGTCCGACCTCGAGGCCGCCGGGCAGTTGCTCGCGCAGCGGCACCGCCGGCACCGGGAGCGGCAGCCGCTGCTGTCCCCGCGGTTCGAGGACCCGGAGACCGCCACCGAGGAGCTGCGCGGCGTGTGGGCGTCCAAGGACGCCTCCGGGACGGTCGCCCTGGCCGGCGGCGAGCTGGTCGGCTACCTCCTCGGCGTCCCCAAGGACAGCCCCGTGTGGGGCCCGAACGTCTGGGTCGAGCCGGCCGGGCAGGCGGTCACCGGCGACCCGGAGCTGATGCGCGACTTGTACGCCGCCGCGGCGACCCGCTGGGTGGAGGAGGGCCGCACCGCCCAGTACGTCCTGGTCCCGGCCACCGACCCCGGCCTCGTCGCCGCCTGGTTCCGGCTCGGCTTCGGGCACCAGCAGACCCACGCCGTACGCCGCCCGCTGGACCGGGAGCCGGCGGTGGCGCCGGGGGTGCGGCTCCGCCTCGCGGTCCGCGACGACATCCCGGTGCTGGCCCGCCTCGACGTGGCGCTCCCGGAGCACCAGGGCCTCGCCCCGTGCTTCTCCTCCGGCGAGACCGGCACCGTGGAGGAGGCGGCCCAGGAGTGGGAGGAGGACTGGGAGAACCCCGACTTCACCACCTACGTCGCCGAGCTCGACGGCACCGTGGTCGGCTCCGCCGTGCTCTGCTCGATCAGCCAGTCCAGCGGCAACACCAGCCTGATCCGCCCCGACGACTGCGGCTACTTCGCGTTCGCGGCGGTGATGCCGGAGGCCCGCGGCCGCGGGGTCGGCCGCGCGCTCGGCGAGCTCGGGCTGTCCTGGGCCGGCCGGGAGGGGTACGCCGTGGTGGCGACCGACTGGCGGCAGACCAACCTGCTCTCCTCGCGGGCCTGGCCGGCGCTGGGCTACGAGGACACCTTCTGGCGGCTGCACCGCACCGTGGGCTACTGACCCCTCCCCCGGACCGCTCCCGCCAGCGGGCCGCTGTCCGGATCGTGGAAACCGTGACCACATCGCGGTCAACGGTCGCTACTGTTCTCCTCGTGCAGCAGCAGACCTATTTCTTCGGCTACCCGCCCGGGGCACCGGCGCCGGCAGCCTTCTAGGCCTGCTCGCAGCTCGACCAACGCCCCTGGCCCGCACAGGGGCGTTTTGCATGTCCGCCCCCCTGACCCCGAGGTCGGCGGCGCCAGGTGGCACCACCCGACAGCACCACGAGAAGCAGGAACGAGAGGGATCACCATGGTCGTCGTCATGACACCGGAGGCCACCGACGAGGACGTCGCGCGCGTCGTGGAGCGGGTCGAGGGCGTGGGCGGTGAGGCGTTCGTGAGCACCGGCGTGGTCCGCACCATCGTCGGCCTGGTCGGCGACATCGACTCCTTCCACGGGCTGAACCTGCGCAGCCTGCCCGGCGTCGGCGCCGTGCACCGGATCTCCGACCCGTACAAGCTGGTCAGCCGTCAGCACCACCCGGACCGCAGCACCGTCTGGGTCGGCGGGGTGCCGATCGGCCCGGACACCTTCACGTTCATCGCCGGCCCGTGCGCGGTGGAGTCGGCGGCGCAGACCCTCGAGGCCGCCGAGATGGCGAAGGCCGCCGGCGCCACGCTGATGAGGGGCGGCGCCTACAAGCCCCGCACCTCGCCGTACGCCTTCCAGGGTCTGGGGGTGGCCGGCCTGGAGATCCTGTCCTCGGTGCGCGAGGCGACCGGGCTGCCGGTGGTCACCGAGGTCGTGGACGCCCGCGACGTGCCGGTGGTCGCCGAGCACGCGGACATGCTGCAGGTCGGCACCCGCAACATGGCCAACTTCGGGCTGCTCCAGGCGGTCGGCGAGTCCGGCCGGCCGGTGCTGCTCAAGCGCGGGATGACCGCGACCATCGAGGAGTGGCTGATGGCGGCGGAGTACATCGCCCAGCGCGGCAACCTCGACGTGGTGCTGTGCGAGCGCGGCATCCGGACCTTCGAGCCGGCCACCCGCAACACCCTCGACATCTCCGCGGTCCCGGTGGTGCAGGCCACCAGCCACCTGCCGATCATCGTCGACCCCTCGCACGCCGCCGGCCGCAAGGACCTGGTGGTGCCGCTGTCCCGGGCGGCGATCGCGGTCGGTGCCGACGGCGTCATCGTCGACGTGCACCCCGACCCGGAGACCGCGCTCTGCGACGGGCCGCAGGCGCTGCTCGGCAACGAGCTGCGTCTGCTCGCCCAGGCGGTGCGGCAGCTGCCGCCGGCGGTGGGCCGCGTGGACGCCGGCACGGTGGCCCGCGAGGCGGCCGGCGTCCGCTGACCACTCTGCGGGGGTCGCGACCGCAGCCGTGACTCAGCCCGCGACGGACGCCTTCAGCACCGAGGCGGCCGTCTCAGCCTGCTCCCGGCTGACGTCGAGGTGGGTGACCAGCCGGACCGTGGTCGGGCCGAGCGCGGAGACCAGCACGCCCTGGTCGGCGGCGGCGCGCACCACCGCGGCGGCATCCGGTACGTCGACCACCACGATGTTCGTGTCCACGGCCGCCGGGTCCGCTCCACACGCCTCGGCGAGCAGCCGGGCGTGCTCGTGGTCCTCGGCCAGCCGGTCCAGGTGGTGCTCGAGGGCGTAGAGCCCGGCCGCGGCCAGCATCCCGACCTGGCGCATCCCGCCGCCGAGCCGCTTGCGCCAGACGACGGCCTCCTGCACCATCGCCCGGCTGCCGAGCACCAGCGAGCCGACCGGCGCGCCGAGGCCCTTGCTCAGGCAGACGGTGAGCACGTCGGCCGGGCGGCCGTAGTCGGCCAGCGGCACCCCGCTGGCGACGTGCGCGTTCCAGATCCGCGCCCCGTCGACGTGCAGGCCGATGCCGTGCGCGTCCACCAGCGGGCGCAGCGCCTCGATGTCCGCGAGCGGCTGCACGGTGCCGCCGCCGAAGTTGTGGGTGTTCTCGACCGAGATCGCCTTGGTGGCCACGAAGAACGGCGAGACGTCCGGGGCGAACATCGCGGCGATCGCGGCGTGGTCGATTCGGCCCCGCTCCCCTGTCCAGGTGCGCATCGTGACGCCGAAGAAGGCGCCGTGCGCGCCGAGCTCGGCGCGGGCGATGTGCGCCGAGGACTCGCAGAGCACCTCCTGGCCGGGTGCCACCAGCGAGCGCACCGCCAGCAGGTTCGCCATCGACCCGGTGGGCGTGAACAGCGCGGCCTCCATGCCGAACAGCCCGGCCACCGTCTCCTCGAGCCGGCGGACGGTCGGGTCCTCGCCGTACACGTCGTCGCCGACCTCGGCGCGCGCCATCGCGGCCCGCATCCCCTCGGTCGGCTTGGTGACGGTGTCGCTGCGCAGGTCGATGTGGCTCACGGCGCCGATGCTACGGGGCCGCCCCGGACTGCTACGCCGAGGTGTGCGCGCTGCGGAGCATCTCGGCGACCAGGAACGCCAGCTCGAGTGACTGCACCCGATTGAGCCGCGGGTCGCAGACCGACTCGTAGCGGTTGTGCAGGTCGGCCTCGAGCAGGGCCTCGCCCCCGCCCACGCACTCGGTGACGTCGTCGCCGGTGAGCTCCACGTGGACGCCGCCGGGCCAGGTGCCCAGCGAGCGGTGCACGTCGAAGAAGCCCTGCACCTCGGCGATCACGTCGTCGAAGCGGCGGGTCTTGTAGCCCGAGGACGCCTCGAAGGTGTTGCCGTGCATGGGGTCGCACACCCAGGCCACCGAGATCCCGGCGGCGGTGACCTTCTCGACCAGGTTGGGCAGCGCGTCGCGGATCTTGCCCGCGCCCATCCGGGTGATGAAGGTCAGCCGACCCGGCTCGTTGTCGGGGTTGAGCTTGGCGGCCAGCGCCAGCGCGTCGTCGGGCGAGGTGGTCGGGCCGAGCTTCACGCCGATCGGGTTCCGGATCCGGGAGAGCAGCTCCACGTGGGCGCCGTCGAGCTGCCGGGTCCGCTCGCCGATCCACAGGAAGTGACTGGAGACGTCGTACGGCAGCTGGGTGCGCGAGTCGATCCGGGTCAGCGCGTGTTCGTACTCGAGGATCAGCGCTTCGTGGCTGGAGTGGAAGTCGACGCGGTGGAACTCGTCGGGGTCGGCCCCGATCGCCTGCATGAAGGTGAGCGCCCGGTCGATCTCGCCGGCGAGCTTCTCGTAGCGGCGTCCGACCGGCGACTCACGGACGAAGTCGGTGTTCCAGGTGTGCACCTGGCGCAGGTCGGCATAGCCGCCGGTGACGAACGCGCGCACCAGGTTGAGGGTCGCGGCCGAGGAGTTGTAGACGTCGACGAGCCGCTGCGGGTCCGGGATCCGCGACTCGGGGGTGAAGTCGAAGCCGTTGACCGCGTCGCCGCGGTAAGCCGGCAGCGTGACGCCGTCGCGGGTCTCGTCGTCGGAGGAGCGCGGTTTCGCGTACTGCCCGGCGAGCCGGCCCAGCTTCACCACCGGCACCGAGGCCGCGTAGGTCAGCACCACCGCCATCTGCAGCAGCACCCGGAGCTTGTTGCGGACGTTGTCGGCCGTGACGCCGTCGAAGGTCTCGGCGCAGTCCCCGCCCTGGAGCAGGAACGCCTCGCCGCGGGCGACCGCGGCCAGCTTGTCCTTGAGCTCGTCGCACTCGCCGGCGAAGACCAGCGGCGGGACCTTGCGGAGCTTGGCCACCGCGGTGTCCACCGCCGAGGTGTCGGGCCAGGTCGGCTGCTGCGCGGCCCCCATGGCGTGGAGGGTCGCCAGGTCCGGGACCTGGACGGCGGGCTGCGGACGCTGCTGACTCACCGTGCCAGGGTACGCCGGGGCGCGGCACCCCCTGCGCGGCGGCGGCTGCGCCGAGACGTCGCCGCCGGGACGCACACTCCGGCGGAAGCGTCTACTCCGGCCCTCCGCGCAATCCCTGTTGGCATTCATCTCGCGCAGCAAAGCGGGCTGCCCATTCGACCCCACGTCTGCTGACCGCAGCAACGCGGCCCTCGTGCTAAGTCGACGGCTTGCGAACGATGCGCCATACCTCTTCAGCGTCGGTAGCCTCGAGCCCGTAACCAGACGGCAGGTAACCCACCGGCAAGGCGCCGGGAAGACACGAGGCGAGGTAGGCGAATCGCCCGGGGTTGTTGTCCGTCCAGGCGTCCGCACGCGCCTCGGGTCGGATCATCAGACCAGTGCGATCGGCATTGAAGAGGACCCAAGGGCTCCAGCCACAATCGACGAGCACGATCTGATCGTGGGGTGACGTAAGCCGCCTCAGTTCGAGCGCGAGTCTGGGTACCGGAGGCGATGCCAGGTATTCACGCACGTCCGCGGCGCCCCTCGGTGTCGCCCAGGCCCCCGTCACGACGAGCAGCGCCAGCAGAGTGACCATGGCGCGCCGCGCCCAGCCAGCAACTGTCAGACGCTGGGCGCAAGTAGCCGCACCCACCCCGACCAGGCTGACGGCCGCCGGGTAGACAGCGATCAAGTAGTAACTGTGCACGACGAAGAGGTTCCAGAAGACCAACGGCGACCCGAGCACTGCCAATAGGAGGCCGACCAGCAAGATCCGCTCCCGCGGTCGGCCGAGCACGATTCCTGCCAAGGCGAACACGATCCCCAGACCGAAGAGCCCGGTCACCTCGCCGGTGAAGCGTTCCAGCACCAGCTCGTACGTCGCCGGGTCGAGGCGCTGGGCCACGGTCCCGAAGTTCCACGTCTGCAGGTGCTGACTTGTTAACCAGTCCGTCAGCGGAGACTGCGCCTTCACATTGTCAGCGTGGCGTGTCCACAGAACAAGGGGCAGAAGCGCCGAAGCCGGCACAGCCAGCACGGCGACGAGGGCCCGCCTGCGTACCGCTTTCCAGCGATGATCGAGGAGTGCGAGGCAGACCCCGGTTAGCAACCAGATGCCTGCCGTGGGAGCTGAGGTTACCTTCACCAGCACCATTAACCACGCGCTGAGCAGGGCCACCCCACACGCGAGCCGCGACCCTGTCCGGACGAAGGTATCGAGCAAGAGCACCATGAGGAGCCCAAAGGTGACGCTGGAGAAGTCAACCAGCACAGCGGCTCCCCACAGAAGGCCGAACGGAAGGACCTGGTAGAGCCCGAGCGCTACCACAGCACTGGCCTGGCCGTGCCAGCGTCGTAGCAGGAGGTACATCACGACCGCCGCTGCCTCGAACATTGCTAGGGCAAGGCCTCGGGACGCGGGAATGACGGGAACACCGAGGCGCACGATCTCCGCCGCCGCTGCCTGGAAGATCGGGAACTCGAAGGGAACGCTTCGTTGGGTACCGAAGATGGGAAGGGGGACGTTGAGCAGGTCTACCCCGTGACGTGCGAACTCCGAGACGGCGAAGGCAGTCTGGGTCTGGCGAAATGAGTGGCTACCAGTCAACGGGTGCCAGAGTTGCGGGATGCGCACCGTCAATCCAATTAGCACCAGGAGAAACGGTGTCCAGGCTTTCCGTCCCCGATTCGAGGCGCCACCTACGACTGTGACCGCGACGTTTTCGACCAGAACGTCGCGGTGCGAATCATCCACTCTGCGCCCCGCTGTCGAAACCCGGAATCAAGACCTAACAATGTTATGCGGCTGAGACCCGCTGTGAAGACCTTTTCGAGATTTTGCACAGGTCACAAACCCGCAGGGGGCTAAGCAACTTACGTCGCCATTCCCTAGTTTTCGGACGGTCAGTCAACTACGGCGTTGCTCAAGCAGGCCTGGCCGGACAGGCCGGTTGCCGTCCGGTGGTGGTATCAGCGAGGAGCCGCACTGATGCGGCACCTCTTCACTGTTGTTCGAACACGGGGTTCTGCGCTCGGCGGAGAGCGGCGTTGTAGTCGTGCTCGTCCTCGGGGACAGATCTGGGACAGCTCAGCATGCAGGCGGTGATGATTCGCCGGCCGACCAGGGCGGCGACCGTGTACTCGAGGTCGCCAGGGCTCTTTCGCCTGTACGTCAAGGACTTTTGTGGCGACCGCCTCGGTCTCGGGCTTACCGATGATGGATTCCCTCAGATCGGTGTCTCCCATGGTCCAGATGGAGAAGGTGATGCCCCCGGGTTGCGAGGTGATCGGTCTACCGCAGCGGTCTACGAGCGACCCAACGTCCGACTGACATACCAGATACCGGCTCAATGGGATCGCGGTGTCGGTCGCAGGCCCACATGGCGATCCAGCGATGTCGGTACCAGGGCGGGGACCTTCAACGTCGCGGCGTGTCAGCCACGATTAGCTAGGTGTGAAGTTCAGGCACGTTGGTCGAGATCTTGCGACGAATCGATCTGATTCCGCGCCGGCGCCGGGGACCGTGCTCGGAGAACACCCATCAGGTGCCTCGAGATCGTGACCCTCTGGTCATGTACGTGCCAAAACACGACTGGCGTTGGGGGGTCGGATGCGCCTGCGAATCGGGGCCTTGCGCGTGATTTCGTCTTCCTCGCGCACCCTGCGGTAGCTTTCTGGTCGCAGCGCTCTCCTCGCTGGGGCCGAGGGCGGTCGCCGGCGTCGATTCGGTCTGGACCACCCACCGACGCACGGTCCCATTCCCGCACGGCTAACGAGTGGAACTCGGCATCAGACGCAGAAGTGTGTACCAGTACGGCACGATCAAGGTCTGGAAGCGGGCCTCGCTAGCGGCCGTCGCTGCCAGCCCCCGCAGCGGCAAACGCGCGAGCCGGTGAGCGCGGGGCATCAGTTCGGCGAGCCGGTCAACCCGACTCGTGTCAGGCAAATGTGCATTAAGGTCACCGCCCCGACGGATCCCGGCAAAATACAGATCAAAATGGGTCGGCAAGTACCAGAAGCGCCACACGCTGAACCATTCTGCAAGGGGCATTTCCAGAAAGTCCGCCTCGATGAGGTTGCGGTAGTAGTCCAAGCCGACGCTTTGGGTGCCCGGCGACAGCGTTTCGTCGGTACGGCGCGTGCCGTGTTCGGGACGGCCCCGTGAGGCACATGAGAACGCCACTAGGCCGCCTGGCCGGGCGAGCCGGGACATGTTGGCAAAAGTCGCGCGCCAGTGCGGGTCATGCTCGAAACACTCACCAGAAATCGTCAAGTCGAACGATCCGTCAGCGTCCGCGATCTCGTGGCCGAAGCCAACCACGTCGACGCCCGGCCCGTCGTCGAGATCGACGCCGACATACTCGCGGGCTGACTCGAAAAGGCTACGGATGCTGCCATTGACGTCATAGGACCCAATTTCGAGAACCCGGCCTCCACGAACGATAGCGGGGTTCGCGTCGGCGACTGCCAGGAAGAACCCGAGCTGCTCAGGGTGACTCATAACAACAAGTGTTCCGGAAACAGAACGGGCGTGTCCGCCAAACGGGGAGGAATGCGCCCGACCTTGGGCTGCAACTTCATGCGCGGCGCGCCTACAGCACTTTGAACAACATCCCTGAAAACACCGTTCATGCCCGGACGCTCCTGGAGCTTCGCCTTCGGCGGCGCGGTACAGAGGACCGTGGCGACCAGGAAAGCCACCCTGATCTGACGAACCGTCATCAGATGGTCCCCGCCTGGATCGCCTCGGCGATCCACGGAATCACCTCGTCCAGCGTCTTGTCCAGGCTTGTCGTCGCGTTGAAGCCGAGCACCTCGTGGGCCTTCCGAACATCGGGCTCCCGACGCTGCACGTCATGCGCGAACGGCTCGTCGTGAATGACTTCGAGCGGATGTTGCTGACCGCACTTGCGCCAGATCATGTCGGCGAGCTCGAGCACGGTGGTGGACTGTGCGGTGGAGAGGTTGAAGTCCTCGTTGGTCGCACGCGAGGACTCCATGGCGAGAACGATGCCTCGGGCCAGGTCACCCCCGTACGTGTAGTGCCGGACCTGCTGCCCGTCGCCGAGAATGTGCAGAGGGTCCTGCCCCTTCAGGACCTTCTGCACGAGGTCAGGTACGACGTGGCTCAGGGCCAACTTGATGTTGCCGCTCGGGATCTCCACATCGCTGAGCGCCCGCCCTTCCCCGATCCCGACGCAGTTGAAGGGGCGCACGATCGTGAACGGCAAGCGGTATTGGTCCCAGGCAGCTCTTGCGAAGTACTCAACGGCGAGCTTCTGGAAACCGTACGACGACTCGGGCGGCGGCACACGCTGCTGATCGCCCTCGACCGATGGCCAGGAGTCAGTCGACTCGAAGACCATGGACGAGCTGAGATAGGTGACCTTCTTGAGCCTGCCCTGGCGGTGGGCAGCGATGGCGGCATCACAGGTGGCCGCGATGATGCGCTCGTTGGTCGCCAACAAGTCGTAGGCGAAGGTGTGGAAGTACGAGATGCCGCCGATCATCGCGGCACCGGCGACGAGGTGGTCACACTCGAGCAGTAGTCGCGTCATCAGATCGACGTCACGCGCGTCACCGACTACCAGGTCGTAGTCCGGGTGCTCGTCATAGGACTTTTGCACCGGGCCGTATTTCGAATAGTTGTCGAGTCCGGTCACCCGGTAACCGCGACTGAGCAGTTCTTCCACGACATAACCGCCGATGAAGCCGGCCGACCCCGTGACCAGGACTCGCTCCCGGTGTGGCACCGCGTTCATACATTTGCTCCGCTTCGATCATCAGTGTTCTTGAGGGCGATCCGGTCTGCTGCCCGGGCAACTTCATCGCTGGTCAGTTGCGGCCCGAATGCAAAGAAATACCACCGGAGGTACTTGACCACCCACTTCTGCATCTCGAAGTTGGAGTCGCCCAAGGTTCGGTCCAGCCAGATCGTCGGCAGCTCGGCGACGGGCAGTCGGAGCCGACGGGCCTTCGCGGTCAGTTCCAGACCGATCTCGAAGCCGCTTCGGCTGTGGATTCCGACTGACCTAACGAACTCCGTGGAGTACGCCTTGAAGCTGTTGGTGGCGTCAAAGGTTCCGACGCGAGCAAACCGACCCAGGGAACGTCCGGCGCTGCGGGAGAGCACGCCCTTGACCATCGGGCCCCCGACCTGCTGGCCCCCAGCGGAGTACCTCGACGCCGCGGCAACCACCACCCCGCGTTCCACGAGCCGCGCGAGTGCGTCGATCTGCCGAGGATCGTCACTCCCATCTGCCATTGTGATGACGCAGATGGGGTGGGACGCGCGTTCAATGCCGTAGCGGATCGCATTGGCGGGGCCGGGACCGAAGGTGTTCACCAGAAGTCGGATCCGCGGGTCTCGGCGTGCGTGATCCATCACCGTGGCCACGGTCGAGTCGTTCTCGAAGTCGACAACCACGAGAACTTCGAGGTCTGACTCCACCGCCTCGAGGATCCGAACGAGAACGGGAGAAATGGCGTCACCCTCCATATAGGCGGGGATCACCACTGAGACGGCAAGCATCAGACCCGGACACCCTCGCCGATGATGTTCCAGACGTCCACGATCGGAACGCCACATTCCCCCAGGCTTCGGTACTGACCGTGCGGGGCGGCGATCAAGAGCAGGTCTGCTCGCGCAAGGACGTCCTCCATCGGCACCAAGGTGTCGTCCGTGGTGACGAAAGGATCAGTCGTGAGAACTTCCAGCGTCCGGAAGCTCAGCAGTCGCTTGAGCTTGTACGCCAGGCTGGAGCGCGTGTCGTCGCTCTCCCCCTTGAAGGCCATTCCCAGGATGCCGACGGTCATTGAACCCAGGTCGTAGGTCTTCTCCAACCGCGACACCAGGTAGCCGGGCAGGCCTTCATTGACCAGCATCGCTGACTGACCGAGCGTGAACGTGTTCCCTGATACCGCCGCCAGCTGCATGGTGTCCTTGAAGAGACACGGTCCTGCGGCGAACCCAGGACCAGGCATGTCGGCCGCGCGGGGGTAGTCGTAGCTCAAGGCGCTACGGATCCGCTCGAAGTCGAGCCCCTGATCGTTGGCCATCATGAAGAACTGGTTGGCTGCGGCGAACTTGATGTAGCGCCAGGCATTGGTGAACAGCTTCGCGAGCTCGGCCTCCTCCGGAGAAAGCACGACGATGCTCGGAGTCAGCTTGCCGAACAGCGATGTGGCCCGTTGCACCGCGACCTCGGTTCGACCGGACACGATCTGCGGCAGCTCGAAGAGCTCGCTCATCGCTTTGCCCTCCGCAATGCGCTCGGGACAGAAAGCGATATCGACCAATTCCGCGTCGCCGTTGAGCAGCTGCTCGATGCGCCGAGTCACGCCGGGGTACACCGTGCTCCGAAGCACCAGGAGCTGCCCCGGGCGAAGGTGCTGCTTCAGCTCACGGACGGCCAGCGGCACTGCCTCCGGGTGCGGACTCAAGTGCTCATCCACCGGCGTGCCCACCACGACGACGAGATGTTCAGCGGCAGAGATCGACGCTGCGTCGGCGCTCACGATCAGGGTCCCCGACTCGAGCGCCTGAGCCAGCAGAGGCTGCAGCCCCGGCTCGAGAAAGGGAGCGGTCCCGCCGGCGATGGCCTCGAGCGCGTTCACGTTGAGGTCGTAGATGCACGTGCGCAGGCCCCGGGAGGCGAACGCGACCGCGAGAGGAAAACCTACGTGCCCGGCACCGCCCACCACCAGAACGTCATATTCGAAACGGTCCTGTTCCGACATGATTCCCCCTCACCGACTTCGTCTCGCCGGAAAGCAGGCTATTTGTCAGGCTCACCGATAGAGGGCGGAATCGGTGGGAATCCGCCACTGCGTCATATCCATGACCCATATGTACGGGTCCGCATGATCACTTCGGACTATCAAGTCGCTAAGACGAAACTTCGTCGGTCACTTCGGCAGCTGGTCGACGTCGCCGAAGCCTGTCCTCTTCGCCCGGATGCCCCGGTTGGTGAACCAGGTCAGCGCCCACAGCACCAGCCCGAGGGCGAGCAGGCCGCCGGCGATCTCGTACTGGAGGTAGTCCTCGGGGTCCCGCGCCCACGGCCCGACCAGGAACGCGCAGGCCACCGCCCCGATCAGCGGCACCGCGGTCGGGGCCCGGAAGCTCGGCGTCGCGGCCCGGTCGCGGCGCAGGACCAGACAGGCGACGTTGACCACCGAGAAGACCACGAGCAGCAGCAGCCCGGTGGTGCCGGCCAGCGCCTCCACGATCGAGCTCTCGGCCTGCAGCGTCACCACCGTGATCAGGCCGAGCGCGATCACGGTGGTGAACACGATCCCCGACCACGGCGTACGGCGTCGGGGCAGCACCTTGCCGAGGGAGCGCGGCAGCACGTCCTGCCGGGCCATCCCGTAGATCATCCGACTCGCCATCAGCATGTTGATCAGCGCCGTGTTGGCGACCGCGAAGACGGTCAGGAACGGAAACACGGTGTCGACCGGGAAACCGGGCACGCCGGTGCGGACGACCTCGATCAGGATCCCAGTCTCCCCCTCGAAGCCCTGGATGTCCTCGAGCGGCAGCACCATCACCACCGAGACCGCGACCAGCATGTAGATCACCACCACGATGCCGAGGCCGGTGAACATGGTCCGCGGGAAGATCCGCTCCGGCTCCTTGGTCTCCTCGACCATGTTCACCGAGTCCTCGAAGCCGACCATCGAGAAGAACGCGATGGCAGTGGCAACCGTGACCGCGGCGAACATCCCCCGGTCGCCCGCGCTCTCGAAGGTGACCACCTGGCGGACGTCGACCCCTTGGGTCACCATCACGGAGAACCCGACGCCGATCACGATCGCCAGCGCGGTGATCTCCACGGCCGTGAGCACCACGTTGAACTTGACGCTCTCCCCCACCCCGCGCAGGTTGACCGCGGCCAGCACCAGCATGAACGCCAGCGCGACCAGCAGCACCGCGGTGGTGGAGGTGGGCACCCCACCGACGGTGGCGTCCAGGCCGGCCAGCAGGTTGGCCGCCAACAGGTTCGAGGACGTGGACGCGCTGGTGATCCCGGAGCAGACCACGGTGAACGCCACCAGGAAGGTCACCGGGTGCAGCCGGAACGCCTTGTGGGCGTAGAGCGCCGCCCCGGCCGCCTGCGGGTACTTCGTGACCAGCTCCAGGTAGGAGCAGGCGGTCAGGGTGGCCACCGTGAACGCGACCAGGAACGGCAACCAGGCGACGCCGCCGACCTCGCCGGCGATGTTCCCGGTGACCGCGTAGACCCCCGCACCCAGGATGTCGCCGACGATGAACAGCAGCAGCAGCTTCGGCCCGAGCACCCGCTTCAGGCTCGGCTGGTCACCCGCGTCGGGCGGCGGCGCGCCGGGGACGTCGGCGGTCGAGTCGGTGCTCACGGTGGCGCCCTCCCCTCGGCCCGCGGGCGCCTCCCGGCGTAGGCCCCGCCGCCACCTTCGTCGCGCCGGTCCCCCGCCGCAACCCCCGAGCCCGCGGCGTCGGGGCCGGGGCTCAGGGTCGGCGGTGGATCAGCATCGGGAGTACGGCGGCCGCACCGGCCCGCCGCAGCGCCGCCGCCGCCACCGTGATCGGCCACAGCGAGGAGGTGGCATCGACCACCAGCAGCACCGAGGCGCCGGCCACCTCGGCGGGCGCGGAGCCGGGGGTGAACGCGTCGCGCCAGAAGGCCGCCTCATCGGCGGAGCTGAGCTCGCGCAGGTCCGGGAGCCGGTCGGGCACCGGCATCGAGGCCCGGCCCAGCTGGCCCACCGCGGCGATGTGATCGGCCACCGACGCGGTCAGCTGCCGCTGACCGGCCGCCGGCAGGTCCACGACCACCTCGGGTCGCCGCGACCACGAGCCCCGCCACCCGGACAGCAGCCGGACGGCGCCGTCACGGACCTCCTCCGGGGCCGGTGCGTCGGCGCCGAACATCGCCGCGACGCTCTCGCGCCACTCCGGGGCGTCGGCGTGGATCAGGGTGCGGCCGACCTCGTGGCCCTCCTCGGCGGGGATCCGGCCGCGGGCCCCGAACGCGCCGCCGGGCCACATCTTGCGCGGCTCGAGCAGGTGCACCTGGCCGCGCAGCAGCCGGGTCACCGCCTGCACCGTCTCGGGCTCGGGCGCGCCGGACAGGTCCTCGGACAGCGCGCCGCGGCAGACCGAGCAGCGTCCGCAGGGCTCGGCGTGCGGGTCGTCGAGGGAGAGCTGCAGCAGCTGCATCAGGCAGCGCTCGCCGCGGGTGTAGGCGCGCATGATGTCGGCCTCGCGGCGGCGCACCGCGACCACGCCGTCGTAGTGCTCGGCGTCGTAGGACCACGGCTTGCCGGTCGCGACCCAGCCGCCCTCGACCCGGTCGACCACCCCGTCCACGGCGAGCTGCTTGAGCATCAGCTCGACCCGCCCGCGGCGTACCCCGGACTGGGCCTCCACCGCGGCCACCGACACCGGCTCGCCCCCGGAGAGCACCGCGAGCACCCGCTCCACCTGCTCCGGCTTGGGGATCGTCGCGGTCGCGAAGTAGTCCCACACCCCGGCATCGGCGTCGGAGGGCAGCAGGACCGCGTGCGCGTGCTCGATCGCGCGCCCGGCGCGGCCGACCTGCTGGTAGTAGGAGACCGGCGACGGCGGCGCCCCGACGTGCACCACGAAGCCGAGGTCGGGCTTGTCGTAGCCCATCCCCAGCGCGGAGGTGGCGATCAGCGCCTTGAGCCGGTTGTCGCGCAGCGCGTCCTCGAGCTCCTCACGACGACCGGGCTCCAGCTGGCCGGTGTAGGCCGCGACCGGGACCGCGTCGCCGTGCACCTCGGCGACCGCGGCCGCGAGCCGCTCCGCGTCGGAGACGGTCAGGCAGTAGACGATGCCGGAGCCGGGCAGCCGCGGCAGGTGGTCCACCACCCAGGCATAGCGCTCCAGCGGCGAGAGCCGGTCCACCACGGACAGCTCGAGGCTCGCCCGGGCCAGCTGGCCGCGCAGCACCAGCGTCGCCTCCCCCTGGCCGCCGTCGTCGAGGTCGCGGCCGAGCTGGTGCGCGACGTCGTCGGTGACCCGGGCGTTGGCGGTGGCGGTGGTGGCCAGCACCGGGGTGTCCGGGTTGAGCCGCTGCAGCACGTCGGAGACCCGGCGATAGTCGGGCCGGAAGTCGTGGCCCCAGTCGGAGACCGCGTGCGCCTCGTCGATCACCACCAGGCCGAGCCGCCCGGCCAGCCCGTCGAGCACCCGCCGCCCGAACCCGGGGTTGGCCAGCCGCTCCGGGGAGACCAGCAGCACGTCGAGCTGGCCGCCGCGCAGGTCGGCCTCGATCGCGGACCAGGCGTCGATGTTGGAGGAATTCAGCGTCGCCGCCCGCAGCCCGGCCCGGCCGGCGGCGGCCACCTGGTCGCGCATCAGCGACAGCAGCGGCGAGACCACCAGCGTGGGTCCGGCGTTCTCGGCACGGCGGATCGCGGTGGCCGCCCAGTAGACCGCCGACTTGCCCCAGCCGGTGGCCTGCACGACCAGCACCCGGGCGCCAGGCTCGCAGAGCGCCGCGACCGCGGTGGCCTGGTCCTCGCGCAGCCGTGCGTCCGGACCGGCCATCGCGGTGATCACCCGGGTGGCGATCTCGTCGCGGGCCTCGGTCAGCGTGGTGGTGGTCATTCGGCCACCGTAGGCCGCGCCACCGTCAGGAACGGTGGCCGGGGGCTCGCCGGATGAGGTGGTTCAGTCCGCAGGCAGGTGCGCGCGCAGCGCCGGGACGCCGTACTCACGCAGAGCGTCGATCACCTCGTCGGCCAGCGCGTCGCTGTCGGTGTCGTCGAGCACGTGCCACCAGTGGTCGTGCGGCTCGGGCATCACGAACCCGATCCGCTGTCCCCAGACGGGCGGCGGGTACATCGCACCGACGATGGGTTTCTCCCCGTAGTAGGGCTTCGTCTGCGCCAGCGCGGCCCAGTCGGCGTGGGAGCAGGCCAGCAAGTTGATCGTGAACATAACGTCGTGGCGGGTGCCGAAGCGCGCCTTCTGGAAGCCGAGCAGGGCGAAGTGGCCGGGGACGGGCAGGTGGTAGTTCTGCCCGGACCCCTTGAAGCCCATCGCCCGGAGCTCCGGGGCCACCCGCTGCTTCAGAATCGCGGCGACCTTGTCCTTCGCGGTCGACGCCTCCCCCGTCGTCATGCGACCGAACCTAGCCGAAGAAGACCTCGGCCTCGGCGTATTCCTCGGGCGAGACCAGCTTGAGCACCCCGGTGCCCTCGATCAGCGGCACCCGCCCGGCTCACCTCGCACGCCCGGCTCCCGAGGTCGTCGGCTCCCGATAGGACCGTGCGAAGACGCGTCACGCAAATTGCCGGGGGGACGTGAGGCGCGCATCACAGTAAAGAGCCCAGCGAACGGCCCGCCGGGGGTGAGTTCAGTTCCTACCCTGTCGCCGACACTCGACGACAGGGGGCATCGTGACCGATCCGCAGCAGCTTCCGGCAGGGCCGCAGTACAGCTCGGACGGCCAGTGGTGGTGGGACGGTCAGCAGTGGCTCCCGGCGAACCTCGCGGCGGCACCTCAGCCGCAGCATGCGCCGGGCAACCGGCGACTGCTCATCGTCCTCGCGCTGGTCGTGGTGGGAGTGGTCCTGCTCGGATTCCTCGCGGTCCTGGGGACCCTCTCGATCGGGTCGCAGCACGACACCGACGAGGTCGACAACTACTGCCAGGTCTTCCCCGAGGACTGCTGACCGGCGAGGTCGGCGCCGGCAGTCGCGGCCGGCGCCGTCCGCAGGGCGATCAGCCGAAGAACACCTCGGCCTCGGCGTACTGCTCGGGCTGGACCAGCTTGAGCTCGCCGGTGCCCTCGATCAACGGCACCCGGACGATGTCGGTGCCGCGCAGCGCGACCATCGTGCCGTAGTCCTTCTCGTGCACCGCAGTGATCGCCTGCAGCCCGAACCGGGTGGCCAGCCACCGGTCGAACGCGGTCGGGGTGCCGCCGCGCTGGACGTGGCCCAGGACGACCGCCCGGGCCTCCTTGCCGGTCCGGTCTTCGATCTCCTTGGCCAGCCGGTCGCCGATGCCGCCGAGCCGGACGTGCCCGAACGCGTCAAGCTCGCCGCTCTGCACGGTCATGTCGCCGCCCTCCATCGGGACGGCGCCCTCGGAGACGACCAGGATCGGGGAGTAGTTGGTCTGGAACCGGTGCTCGACGTACTCGCAGACCTTGGTGATGTCGAAGGGCATCTCCGGGATCAGCACCACGTTGGCGCCGCCGGCGAGGCCGGCGTGCAGCGCGATCCAGCCGGCGTGCCGGCCCATCACCTCGACGACGAGCACCCGGTGGTGGGACTCGGCGGTGGTGTGCAGCCGGTCGATCGCCTCCATGGCGATGTTCACCGCGGTGTCGAAGCCGAAGGTGAAGTCGGTGCCGGAGAGGTCGTTGTCGATCGTCTTCGGGACGCCGACCACGTTCACGCCGAGGTCGGAGAGCTTGGTGGCGACGCCGAGGGTGTCCTCGCCGCCGATCGCGATCAGCGCGTCGACGCCGTTGGAGGCGAGGTTCTCCTTGATCCGCTCCACCCCGCCCTCGATCTTGAACGGGTTGGTGCGCGAGGACTTCAAGATGGTGCCGCCGCGCGGCAGGATCCCGCGCACGTCGTCGACGCCGAGCGGGACCGTGACGTTCTCCAGCGGGCCGCGCCAGCCGTCGCGGAAGCCGACGAACTCGTAGCCGTAGGTGGAGACCCCCTTGCGCACCACCGCGCGGATCACAGCGTTCAGACCGGGACAGTCCCCGCCTCCGGTCAGCACTCCAACGCGCATGTCGTCCTCCTGTGTCGTTGCTCGCGGGCTTCAAGCAATCCGTCGTGCATGACCCTAGCGATGCGGTTTTGATCGATCCAGGCAGCCGTCGGGTCGTCTCGCGATGCGAGGATGCCTGCCATGCCGTTCCTCGAGGTGCACGTCGCCGTGACCGACTCCACCTGCGAGGTCAGCGCCGGCCTGCTCGACGGCGACGGTCCCCGGTCGCCGGTACGCCGACCGGTCCCGGTGACCGCGCCCCGGCCCGGCTGGCAGGAGCTCGCCCCCGAGGACCTGTGGCGGGCCACGACGGAGGCGGTGCGCGAGCTGCTCGACCGGCCCGGCGTCGACGCCGCCGAGGTGGAGGGCCTGGTGCTCACCGGGCCGCCGGAGACGCTGGTGGTCTGGGACCAGGAGACGCTCGGCTCCCCGCGCCCGGTGATCGGCCCCGCGGACCGCCGTACGGCGGAGCTCTGCACGTGGATGCGCTCGTCGGGATCCGAGAAGCTGGTCGGCACCCGCACCGGACGCGGCCTGGACCCGACCGGCACCGGCCCGCGGCTGGCCTGGGTGCGCGCCCACGAGCCGAACACCTGGGCGCTCGTCGAGGACGGGAGGTACGTCGTCGGACCGGTCACGTCCTACCTGGTCGCCCGGATGACCCGCGGGGTGTGGCACCTGGTGGACACGGCGAGCGCCGCGGCGACGCTGCTGCTCGACACCACCGCCGGGACGTGGGACCCCGAGCTGTGCGCCCTGTTCGGCGTCCCGGCCGCCGCGCTGCCGCAGCTGGTGGAGCCGGGCAGGACACCGGCGGTCACCGATCCCAGCACCGTGGGTGGCCTGGCGGTCCCGATCGGGCTGCGCTAGTCGCCCCCGAGCTCCTCGACCCGGGCCCGCGCGTCGGCCAGCTCCGCCTCGGCCGCGGCCACTCCCCCGGCCGCCTCCTCGCGCGCCTCGGCCGCGTCCTCGGCCTTGGCGTCCAGCCGCTCGAGCCGGTCCTCGAGCTCGTCGATGCGGCGCCGCAGCTCGTCGAGCTCACCGTTGACCTGGAGGGTCCGCGCCTGCAGGTCGGAGACCTTCCGCTCCCGGGAGGCGAGCTCCTCCTGCGCCTCGGCCAGCGTCTCCTCGGCCTCCCGCACCGCGCGCAGTGCGGCCTCGCGAGCCCGCCGGCGCTCCTCGCGGCGCCGCTCCTCCGGGTCCGGCTCCGGCACCGACCGCAACCGTCCGGTCCCACCCGAGCCGGTGCCCGCCCCCGCGGCCTTCCCGGCACCGCCACCCCGGCCCGCTCCCCCGCCCGACCGCTTCGCCGCCGGCGCGAGCGTCGGCCCGCGCCCGCCGAGCGCGGTGTGGTCGGCGACCGCAGTGGCTGCCTTGATCGTGCCGACCCCGGTCGCGGACAGCGGCTCGACCAGCAGCCCGGTGCGCACCGCGGCCGCGGCGTCGGTGTCGATCATCGCGGCGTGCAGGATCTCCTCGACCTGCCGCATCACCGACTCGCTGACCTTCTGCCCGAGCTCGAGCGCCACCCCGCGGCCCTTGCCGGCGACCGCGGCGATCAGCCGGCGCCGCTGCTTGTTCAGCTCCCGCAGCGCGTCCCCGTCCAGGTCCGCCTGCGCCTGCCGCAGCGACTCCCCCAGATCGAGCACCTGGGTCATCTCCGCGGCGTCGTGGCGCACCAGCATGTTCACCACCCAGGCCGCGGCGGCCGGCTTGCGGAGCGCCTTGACCCGCTCGGAGAGCTCCCGGTCCTCGGCCTTCAGCTGCTTGGCGAGCTCGTTGCGGGCCGGCGTGAACTCCGTCGGCGTCAGCGCGAACAGCTCGTCGGCGGCCTGCTGGAGGTCCATCGCGCTCACTCCTTCCGGCGCGGCGCGCGCGGTGGCAGCCGGTGCAGCTCGACGTCGCTGATCCGGCCGTCGCCGACCCGGCAGGTCAGGTAGGTGCAGTACGGCTGCCGGCGCCGGTCGGTCGGCGAGCCCGGGTTCAGCAACCGCAGCCCGGTGGCCGCGGTGGTGTCCCAGGGGATGTGGCTGTGCCCGAAGACCAGCACGTCGGCATCGGCGTACGTCGTCGCGCAGCGCGCCTCGCGGCCCGCAGCCGGGCCGGTCTCGTGGACCACGGCGAACCGGACCCCGCCGAGGGTCGCGGTCGCCACCTCCGGCAGCCGCTCGCGCAGCGCGCCGTGGTCGTTGTTGCCGTAGACGCCGACCAGCCGCCGCGACCGCGCCTCGAGCTCGTCGAGCAGCGCGACGTCGACCCAGTCCCCGGCATGCATCACGACGTCCGCGGCGTCGACCTCGTCCCACACCTGGTCCGGCAGCCGGCGGGCGCGCTTGGGCACGTGCGTGTCCGCGATCAGGAGGAGCCGCTGGTCTGCCACGGTTCCGACCCTACTGAGCACGGTCCGGGTTTCTTGCCGCTATTCGGCACCGGCGTCCGAAAATCCGATTTACCCTTCAAGGATGCAGCCGGGGGTGGCGGTGCAACGGGGGGCGCGTGCGCGCACCGCCCCTCCTGCCCCTGCCCTCACCGCGGCGGCCTGGGCGGCCGGCCTGGTGGTCACAGCGCTGATCCTCGGCACGCCATACCTCGTCTTCGGCTATCGGAGCCCCGCCCTGCACCTGATCCTGGACTCGGTCGACGGCTGCGTCGCCTTCCTGCTGGCCTACCTGCTGTGGGGCCGGTTCGTGCGCAGCCGGCGGCTCCAGGACCTGCTGCTCGCCCAGGGGTTGTTCCTGCTCGGCCTGGCCGGCCTCGGCGTCACCCTGCTCGTGACCCACGTCGACGGGCTCCGTCCCGGCACCATCGAGGTGTGGTTGCCGCTGGCGCTGCGCCTTCTCGGCGCGCTGCTGCTGCTCGTCGCGGCGTTGGTCGATGACCGGTTGGTGCGCGGCCACCTCGCGGCGCGCGCCCGGGTGGTGCCCTGGCTGCTGGTGGCCGCGACGTTCACCGCGCTGTGGTCGGTCCGCGACCGGCTGCCCGTCGCGCTGGACCAGAACCCGCCGGCGTCCGCGCAGCAGCCGGTGCTGGACGGGCACCCGTTGCTGCTGGTCGCCCAGGGCGCGACCGCGCTGTGCTTCCTGGCCGCCTCGGTGTGGTTCACCCAGCAGGCGGTACGCCGCCGCGACGAGCTGCTGCGCTGGCTCGGCCCGGCCTGCGCGCTGGGCGGGTTCGCCCGGGTGAACTACGTGCTGTTCCCCTCGCTCTACAGCGACTGGGTCTACACCGGCGACCTGCTCCGCACCGGCTGCTACGTGCTGCTGCTGGTCGGCGCCGCCCGGGAGATCAGCCAGTACTGGTCTGCTTTCGCCCGGGTCGCGGTCCTCGACGACCGTCGCCGGCTGGCCCGCGAGCTGCACGACGGCGTGGTCCAGGAGCTCGGCTACATCCGCGCCGAGGCCCACTCGATCGATGCCGACGGCGGCCTCCGGAGCCGGATCATGACCTCCTGCGACCGTGCCCTCGACGAGGCCCGGGCCGCGGTCGACGCGCTCGGCCGCAGCCCCGACGAGCCGCTCGGCCTGGTGCTGCACCGGGCCGCGCGGCAGGTCGCGGAGCGGTACGGCGGGCGGGTGGTCGTGGACCTCGACGACTCCGTCGACGCCGACGCCGAGCAGCGCCACGCGCTGGTCCGGATCACCCGGGAGGCGGTGTCGAACGCGCTCCGGCACGGGCGGGCGGACTGCGTGGTGGTCCGGCTGGCGCGGGACCCTTCGGGACGGCGGCTCGTCGTGGAGGACGACGGGCAGGGCTTCGACACCGGAGCGAGCACGAGCAGCACCGGCTACGGCCTGACCAGCATGGGCGAGCGGGCGGCGGGGCTCCCGGGCGCGTTCGAGCTGCGGTCGGTGCCGGGGAAGGGCACGACGGTGGTGGTGACGTGGTGAGCCCGGAGGGCACGGAGGACACGGCGGGCAGCACGCCGCCGACCCCGCCGATCCGGGTGGTGATGGCCGACGACCATGCCCGGATCCGCGGTGTCATCCGGCAGGCGCTCGAACGGGCCGGCTGCGAGGTGGTCGGCGAGGGCGCGAGCGCCGACGACGCCGTACGCCTCACCCTCGAGCACCGCCCCGACGTCGCGCTGCTCGACATTCACATGCCGGGCAGCGGCATCGCGGCGGCACGGCAGATCAGCCGGGCGCAGCCGGAGGTCGCCGTCGTGATGCTCACCCAGTCCGCCGAGGAGGACGACGTCTTCGACTCGCTGCGCGCCGGCGCCTCGGGCTACCTGCTGAAGGACACCGACCCGGCACGACTCGGCTTCGCGTTGCGCGGGGTGCTGGCCGGTGAGGCGGCGATGCCGCGGCGGCTGGTCGCCCGGATCCTCGACGAGTTCCGGGCGCCGGCCAAGCGCCGCTTCACCCGCAAGTCGCCGGCGGCCGCCAAGCTGAGCGAGCGCGAGTGGGAGGTGATGGAGATGCTGGGCGAGGGCCTCTCCACCGAGGAGGTCGCCGGGCGGCTGTTCCTCTCCCCCACCACCGTGCGGGTGCACGTGTCGTCGGTGCTGAAGAAGCTACGCGTCAAAGACCGGCAGAGCGCGTTCGACCTGCTCCGGGATCAGTGACGCCGCCGGCGCCGTGGCCTCGGCCGGCAGCGGTCGTACGCCGCCCGCCTGGTCGGCCAGCTGGGTCAGCGCGGCGATGAGCACCTCCGCCTCGTGCAGCGTGTACTCCTCGTCGCCGACCAGCACGTAGGGGCCGTCCTGGGCCCGTGTTCCCGGGTCGATCGTCGTGCAGAGCCGGAGGACGGTACGGCGTACGAGCAGCGCGCCGCTCACGTGCACGGTGTCGTCCTCGCCGGCCTGCCCGTGCCGGAGCACGCACCAGGTCGGGCACGACGGCGTACGCCGTCTGCTGCTGGGCCTCATGCGCTGGTCCCCCTTTCCGTCGTGCCTGTCGAACACGGGGGCCCCGCGTCGGTGTCGACGCGGGGCCCCCGTTCACCGCTGCTCCCGGTCGGGAGCCGCGAGGTCGATCAACGAAGGCCGATGTTGACGTAGTACGTCTGGCCGTCGTCGAACCTCACGCCGATCCGGTAGTAGTTGCCTCCGGTGCTCGGCGTCTTCCAGTTGTAGATGTACTGCTGGGCCGTGGCGTCGTAGCGGTAGCTGCTGCCGCTGTCGACCGAGACGGTGTAGACCGTCTCGTCCACCGGGACGCTCATCGCGCTGCCCTTGAGCGGGGTCAGCCAGACCGGTGCGACCGTCGCCTGGACGACGCTGCCGTCTGCCCGCTTCAGCTGGAACTTCGCGGGGACCGTGCTGCCTGCCTTGAACACGCTGGTCGAGGTGCCGACCTGGTGCGCGGTGTCGTTGATCGGCTGGAGGAACCCGTCGAAGCGGTAGATCACCGTGTAGCTGCCGGTGATCGTGGTCGTGTTGCCGGCTTTGTCCTTCGCGGTGGCGGTCCAGCTGAAGGTGCCCACCCCGTTGGCGGTGCCCCCGGTGACCGTCACCGTGCAGGAGTCGATTCCGGACACCTCGTCCCGGGCCGTGCAGGTCGCCTTCGGCACGGACCCGAGGGTGAACTTGCCGTCCGCGACGTTCACGTTTGCGGCGGTCAGCGTCGGCTTCTCCTGGTCGATGTTGATGCCCGACACCGTGGCCGACGCAGTGTTGCCGGCCTGGTCGGTGACCGTGCCCGAGGCGGAGTTGGCCCCGTTGTCGGAGAGCACCACCGGGTCGGGGCAGGTCGCCACGCCGGAGAGGCCGTCGGTGCAGGTGAAGGTGACCGTGACCGGGCCGGTGTACCAGCCGTTGTCACCCTTGGCTCCGGTGGTGACCGCCCCGGTGATGGTCGGTGCGGTCCGGTCGAGCTTGACCGTCACCTTGTCAGTGCCGGTGTTGCCTGCCCCGTCCGTCGCGGAGCCGGTGATCGTGCGACCGGCCGTCTCGTCGCGCACCGTGACGTCCGGGGTGACCGTCGTCGCGTCGACGCCGGAGCCCTTGTCGTCGTCCGTGGCGGCGAAGTGGACCGTGGTGTCGCCGCTGTTCCAGCCGCCCGCGTTGGCCGCCGGGGTGAGGGTGTGGGTGACCGCCGGAGCGATGTTGTCCCACTTCAGCGCCGAGGAGTTCGCCTTCTCGACGTTGCCCGCGTTGTCCACCGCCCAGTAGGTGACCGTGCCGGCCCCGCTGCCGGACAGCGGGACGCTGACCGTCGTGCTGGCACCCGGCGCGACCTGCTCGGCGCCACCGTCAACCTGGTAGTGGATCTCCTTGACCCCGGAGAGACCTGCCTGGTCGGTGGCGGTGATCACCACACTGGCCGTGGAGCCCGTGCACCACCCGTTCACCTTGGTGCACGTGTTGTTTACCGTGGTGCTGGGGGCGGTGCCGTCGATGTCGATGCCACCGACGGTCTTGCCCGCACCGCTGTTGCCGGCGAGGTCGGCTGCCGGGCCGCTGTCCACGCTCTGGCCGGCACCGTCGCCGTCCAGCAGCTCAGAGGTCGGGCAGGTTGCCACGCCGGAGCCCGCCGTGCCGTCAGCGAGCTGCGGGTCGGTGCACGTGAAGTCCACCTTGACCGAGCTCTTGTACCAACCGGCACCGTTGGGCTTCGTGGTCGGAGCGCCCGTCACGATGGGCCCCTGGCGGTCGATCTTCAGACCGCTGACCGTCGCGGCCAGGCTCTCGTTGCCGGCCTTGTCGTTGATGGTGACCGGACCGGCACCGAGGTTGCGGCCCTCCCCTCGACCGTGCTGGGTGCGGGCTGCGTAGCCGGGTCAATGCCGGACCCGGCGTCGTCACCGACCCACGTCACCGTGACGTCGTCGTTGTACCAACCGGCGCCGTTCGCCCGACTGGGCACACCGGCAAGGGCCGGGAGGGTCTTGTCGATCTTGATGCCGGTCACGCTTGCGGAGGAGCGGTTGCCCGCCACGTCGACGGCGTCACCGTTGGCGAACTGACCCTCGCCCTCGTTGCCGAGCGTGGTGTCGCCGGAGCAACCTGCCACCCCCGTCTGCAGGCCGGAGCCTTCGTCGGTGCAGGTGAAGGTGACGGCGACGTCGGTGTTGTTCCAGCCGAAGCCGTTGGCCGCCGGGCTCGCCTTGCCGTTGATGGTCGGCGGGACGGTGTCCACGTTGACGGGGACCGTGCGCGACGCCTCGGCGTTGCCGGCGAGGTCGACGCTCCAGTAGGTCACCGTGTGCTGACCGTCGTTCAGGTCCTGGGTGAACGGCTCGCCGTACTTGACGGCGGTGCCGCCGTCGATCTTGAAGTACGTCCCGGCGATCCCAGACCCACCGTCGATGGCGCTGAAGGCGAACGGGATCCCGCTGACGACGAACCAGCTGGTCTGGGAGAGCGGGTTGATGATCGTGGTCACCGGCTTGGTGGTGTCGATCTTGACGGTCCTCGGGGCGCCCGCCTCCTCGACGTTGCCGGCGATGTCGCGGCTCCAGAAGGTGAAGGTGTGCTCACCCTCGGTGCCGTAGTCGAACGGACCGTCGTAGGTGATCGGGTCGCCGCCGTCCACGGTGTAGAAGGTCGCGGCGATGCCGGACAGGTCGGTGCCCGGAGTGAGCGTGACGTGCACCGGGCCGCCGTACCAGCCGTTGCTGACGTCGCCGTCGAGCTCGGCGCCCGTGACAGGCGCGGTCCGGTCGATCTTGATGCCGTCGACCGTCGTGGAGACAGCGTTGCCGGCCAGGTCTGCGCAGTCGGCGGTGGCGGTGAGGTTGTCCCCCTCGCCGCCCACGATCGTGCTCTTCGGCTGGCTTGCAGGGCCCGAGAGCTTGTCGGTGCAGCTCCAGTCGACGGTCACGTCGCCGCGGTTCCAGCCGGTGGAGAACTTGCCGGCGAGCTCCGGGTCGGTCAGGTCGATGTCGATGTCGCTGGCCGTGGCGCTCGCCGGGTTGCCGGCGGCGTCGGTGGCGGTGCCGGTCACCGACTGGTTCTCGCCCTCGCCGAGCACCTTGTTGGCGGTCTTGCTCGCGACCCCCGAGAGCGTGTCGTCGGCGGTGAAGCTGACCGTGACCGGGGTGTTGTACCAGCCGGCCTCGTTGACCACGCCGGACTTGTGCGCGGCGATGGTCGGCGGTGTCTTGTCGATGCTGACCGTCGCCGTGTTCTTCGTCGAGCTGCCGGCGTTGTCGGTGGCGGTGCCCTCGACCTTCTGGCTGCCCCCCTCGGTGCTCACGGTCACCGGGCTGGTGCACGAGGCAAGCCCGGATCCACCCTCGTCGGTGCAGGTGAAGGTGACGGTCACGTTCTTGTTGGTCCAGGCGCCGTCGGTGTAGGTGTCCGGCGCGAAGCTGTGCCCGATGCTGGGCGCGGTCTTGTCGATCTTCACCTCAGCGGTGCGGGTGCTCTCGACGTTGCCGGCGGCGTCGGTGCTGGAGTAGGTGATGGTGTGCACGCCCTGGTCCGTGAGCGAGAAGCTCGTGCCCCGCTGCGGGCTGCCACCGTCGACGGTGAAGGTGGTCGAGCGGACGCCGGACAGGTTGTCGGTCGGAGACAGGACGACGTTCACCGCGCCGTTGGTCCAGGCGTTCGAGACGCCACTGATGCCGGTCACCGGTGCCGTGCGGTCGATCTTGACCGCCGGGCTGCTGGTGGCGGTGGTGCTCAGGCCAACGCCGTTGCTGACGGTCGTGGAGCTGGTGAGGTTCTCGCCCTGGCCGGTGATCGTGGTGTCGGCGGGCGCGGTCGGGATCCCGGACTCGGGGTCCGTTGCCGTCCAGTGCACCGTGACGTCGTCGCGGTACCAGCCGTTGCCGTTCGGGTTGGTGGTGGGCGCGCCCGACAGGGTCGGCGCGGTGGTGTCGACGTTCTGGACCTCGACCGCCAGAGTCTTGGTGTTGCCGGCGGCGTCGGTGGCGGTGCCGGTCACGGTGCCGTTCTTGCCGACCGTCACCGAGTTGGTCGTCGACCCGCTCGCGAGGCAGCTGACGACCCCGGAGGGGGCCACGCCGGTGGCACCGGTGTCGGTGCAGGTGAAGGTGACCGTGGTGGGCTGTCCGTAACCGGCACTGGTCTGGGTGGCGGTGATGCCCGGGGCGACCTTGTCGATCCGGACCGTCTTGGAGCCCGCCGGTCCGAGGTTGCCGAGCCGGTCCTTCTGAGCCGGCGCGGTGGCGGTGAGGATCCCGCTGGCAGTGAGCGTCTCGGTCTTGAACGGCTGGGGAGCGGCGATTCCGGAACCGGTGTCGGTTGCCGTCCACGCGACGGTGACGTCGGTGTTGTTCCAGCCGGCGGTGTTCGGGGCCGGGGTGGCCACGCCGCTCAGCGTCGGGCCGGTGTTGTCGACCGTGTAGGTCGCGCTGCCGGTGACCGCAGTGCCGGTGCAGTTGTTGCCGTTGCCGTTGTTGGTGTTGTAGCTGTCAGTCACGCCCACGGTGACCGACTGCGCACCCTCCGTCGCTCCAGCCGGCGGCGCGGTGAACGTCCAGGACGTCCGGCTCGTCGGCGAGACCTGGGTGTCGGTGAAGGCGCCGTCGACCTTGACACAGCGCGCGTCACCGGACGTGTTCACGGTGAGGGTCAGGGCGGTGCCCGACTTGGCGTACACCGTGCCTCCGACCGTCGCTGTCCCGGCGCCGGAGAAGGCGGCGCCGGTGACGGCAGGCGGCGTTCCTTGCGCGGCCAGAGCCGGTGCTGCATTGACGGCTCCCAGGACCATCAATGCAGAAGCCAGGCCGGCCAGCGTCCGGCGATCTCCACCGGCTTGCTGGGCGCGCCCCCCGCGGTGCGCAGCGTGATGACGAGTAAGCATGTGTTGATTCCCCTCGTGGGTCCGTCGATCCGAGACGTGCGCCCCCCTGGCGCCACGAGTACGACGTTAGGAACGACTTCTCCCCATCGGGAGGGGGTTGTCCGTTCAAACCCCTAAACGGCGTTCAGGCCCACGCTCAGACGTGCGTTCAAATCCCTAAACGGTCGAAACTCCAGGCCTGGGACGACCGCGGCTCCGCCGGCGCATCACTACGCGTCGACTGCCTCAGAACGGCCCTCCCGACGCACGGTGGCGATGCCGCACTGCCGCACCGGTTCCTCCCCGACGCAGATCCTCGTCTCGCCGCACGGGTGCAGCTCGGTGACGCCGTACTCGAGCCGGGACGACGCCGGCCACGGACCGGAGTCGACGAACTTCCGCTGTTGCCCCGGCCCGAACGTCACCTCAGCGACACGGGACCACCGGCCGGCGCCGCCGGCGCGCCGGTAGACCCGGAACGAACGGTCTTCGAGCGCTACGAAGGCCTCCTGCCACATGACGATCACCCGGTGGTCGCGCGCCCGCGCGGTGATGTTCGAGATCACCGGTCGTCCTATCGCGCAGTGCTCCTCGAACGAGAGCTCGGGGTCTGGCGTCGACCCGCAGCCGGCGGACACGCCGAGGAGAAGCAGCACAGGCAGCCAGACGCGCACCGGCAACCGGGCGGCAGGGATGCGGTTCACCTCGCTGGGACGGCCCGCCAGCGGCTGCGGTTCCCTTGGGGACCTGAGAAGGCCCCCCGGCGCCGTGCTCACTTGCCAAGCGCTGTCGAGACTTCTTCGGGTCGTCTCCGTCCTCGGGATGCCGGAAGTGTCGGACATGCCGTCCCCTGAGACCTAGACTCGCCGGTCATGCAGGGCGTACTCGGGCGAATGATCCTGCGCACCGTTTGGCCACCAGCTGCACTGCTTGCCGCCGCCACTTCAGCGTTGCTGCTCATGTCGGGGCTCGCCGCCACAGACCTTCTCAGATTCAGCACCTACGCGGTGCTGGCGTTGGTCCTCCCCGGGACTTTGCTGTGGCGGCTGGCTCGTCCCTGCTCGTCGCGGCTCTGGCTCGAGGACATCGTCTTCGGCGCGATCCTGGGCTATGCCATGGAGATCGTCTGCTACATCCCGGCTCGCGCTGTGGGGGCACCCCTTCTGGTCCTGGCGTGGCCCGCCGCCACCTATCTGGTCTGTCTGGTGACGCGGGCCGGTCGGGCATGCTGGCGACCGGAAGGGGCTACGCGTCTTCCACCGTCGTGGAGCTGGTCCATCGCTGCGGTGATGACGTATCTCATCCTCTTCGTCGCGCGCGCGAACTGGTGGGAAGCAGGGCTCGACGTCAATGGGCTCCGCATGATCGGCCCTGATGCCACGTTCCAGCTCGCTCTCACAGGCGAGCTGCGTCACCACATGCCGGCTGCGATCCCCTGGGTGACCGGGGAACCGCTGCACTACCACTGGCTGACCTATGTGCACACCGCCTCAGCCTCTTGGATCAGCGGCGTCGAACCGATCGTCCTGCTGCGGCGTTTGTCCCCCCTGCTCATGGTCGTGCTCACCGTGCTGGCGACGGCATTGATCGCTGCAAAGCTGACGGGTCGTCTCGCCATCGGACCGTTGGCCGCCGGGCTCCTGGTGCTGGTCCACTCCCCCGCCTTCGCCGCAGCGGAGGCGGATCTCTTCCAGCGGCAGGAATTCACCTCGCAGGCGATCTTCGGCAGCCCCACGATGACCTTCGGCGCGTTGCTGTTCTGCGGGGTGCTGTTTCTGCTCGTCGAGGTGCTCGACGGTCGATCGACCTGGTCCTCGTGGCCGCTGCTGGTGCTGTTTCTCGGCGCCGCATCCGGTGCGAAGGCGACGTTCGCCCCTTTGATGGTCGCGGGAGTGCTGACCGTGCTCATGGTCGGACTGCTCACCCGGACCGTGAGAAGGGCGCATGTCGGGCTGTTACTCGTCGCGGTGAGCAGCTGGCTGGCGTTCCAGTTCGGCTTCTACGGGGGCGAGGGGACGGGCGTTCGGCTCGACGCCACCGGCACCCTCGACTTCGCGGCGGCATCGATCGGCGCGATCACCCCGGCACCCCTCTCGGTCGCGGGGCTCCTCCTCGCCGGATTGATCGTGACGCTCTGGTCCGTGCACATGGCGGGGATGATCGGGCTGCTGGTCCGCGGCGGCTGGCGCGTCCCCTTCACGGCTTTCGCGTTCGGCATCACGGCGGCTGCCATCGGAGCCTCGCTGCTGCTGGATCTGGGGCTGTTCTCCCAGCAGTGGTTCGTCTGCTCGACCCAGGTCGTGGTCGCGATCGCAGCAGCCGCGGGCTTCTCCCGCCTACTGCCCGAAGGGAGCCCGCGGGAGCTTCGGTCGGTCGCGATCCTCGGTGTGGTGCTTGCCGCCGCCGGCATGGCCGTGAGCTGGGCCTCGAGCATCACGTCCGTCCCGCCGCTCGGGCCGACGTTGAGCAGGACGTGGGACTACGCGGACGGCTTCCTCATGGTGCTCGCCGTTATCGTCGTCGCAGGCGTCGCCGTCAGCCGGCTTCCAGTGGCCGGCTCGCGCGGAATCACCACCCTGGTGTTTCTGTGCGCGGCGCTGACCGGACTCGGCGTCTATCGCACGGCACAGCTCTCCCTGTCCCTGGCTGCCGCCCCGTGGGCGCGGCCCTCGATGACGCGGGCTGCGGACACCACCGTCGGGGTGGGCGGTGTCGAAGCGGCCCGGTGGGTTCGAGCCCACACCAGCCCAGACGATGTGCTCGCCACGAACGCGCACACGCTGACGCCGGCGTCGAAGCTGATCGCTGTCTTCTGGCTGGCTGGGTATGCCGAACGGCGCGTATTCATCGAAGGTTGGGGCTACACCCCCCATCACGCAAGGCTGATGGCCGAGACCGGAGCAGAGTTCGACGACGTACCGTTCTGGGATGCCGCGGCTCTGACGGCGAACGACAAGGCCTTCACCGATCCCAGCCGGGGCGATCTGGACCGGCTCAGGGAGTACGGCGTCAGCTGGCTCGTCCTCGACCGGCGGTTCCCCGCCGACGAGCAGGCGCTCACGACCCTGGTCGAGCCGTCTTTCGAGAACGGCGACTACGCGGTCTACTCCCTCAGAGGATGACGCGTCGCAGGGCTCAGCGCTCGCCGAGCTCCTCGTCGAGACCCTGCTCGATCGCGTAGCGCACGAGCTGCACCCGGTTGTGCAGCTGCAGCTTGCGCAGCGTGTTCTGCACGTGGTTCTGCACGGTCCGGTGCGAGAGGAACAGCCGCTCGGCGATCTGCTTGTAGGACAACCCCTTGGCCACCAGCCGCAGCACCTCGGTCTCCCGCTCGGTGAGCCGGGGCGCGTCCGGGTCCGAGGACGCGGCGGCCGGGGTGTCGGAGAGCCGGCGATACTCCCCCAGCACCAGGCCGGCCAGCCCAGGGGTGAACACGGTGTCGCCCTCGGCGACCCGGCGGACCGCAGTCAGCAGCTCCGCCCGTGAGGCCGACTTCACCAGGTAACCGGTGGCGCCGGCCTTCACCGCCTCGAGCACGTCCTCCTGCTCGCCGGACGCAGAGAGGATCAGCACCCGGACCGTCGGGTCCTCGCGGACCAGCTGCGCGGTGACCGCGACGCCGTTCGGCTCGGGGATCTGCAGGTCGAGCACCACCACCTGGGGCCGGGTGGCGGCCGCGCGGGTCAGCGCCTCGGTGCCGGTGGAAGCGGTGGCGACCACCTGGAGGCCGGCCTCGGTGAGGTCGCGGGCCACGCTGTCGCGCCACATCGGGTGGTCGTCGACCACCATCACCGTGAGCGACATCCCGACCTCCGTCCAGGCCCGCCCGGCGCGGGACCGCGCTCAGGCTACGGCGTCAGGCCGGCCGGACGTACCGTCCACGCCGGTGCACCAGCGGCTGCCCCTCCTCGGCGACCTCCACGTGCTCCAGGGTCCCGTCGAGCAGCAGCGACCAGCCCACCTCGCCCGGCTCCCCCGCCAGCACGAAGCCAGCCCAGGCCGTGGCCCCGGCCAGCACCGGCCCCCACGCCGTCGGCTCCCACCGCGCCATCTTGAACGGTCCCCCCGGCGCCGGCGCGGTCCCGGCGAAGGCCTCGGCAAGGTCCCGGTGCTCCCAGGACAGCAGCTGCACGACGCCGCGCCCGGTGCGCCGTACGACGTCCGCGAGGTCGGAGTCCGGGTCGACCAGGGCCAGCAGGTGCGCAGGGTCGCCGTGCGCGAGCAGCAGCGACGAGACCGTCAACCCCACCCGGTCCCCGGATCCTCCGGGGCCCCGGCGGTCAGCAGTGCGACCGCTCCGCCCAACCGCCCGCGCATCCGGCGGACCGGATCGCGGCTCCCCTCCGGCTCGAGGAACGGATGTTCGGAGTGGATGGTCATGGCCGCAGCCTAGGCTGTGCTCAAGACCTGCGCCCGACCTGCCGATTCTCAGTCCAGGGGGGTACTACGCATGATGCTGGGACGGTTCGCGAACGTGCGACCGGCGCTCGACGAGGACGACACGTTTCTCTTCGAGGTGTTCTGCACGCTCTGGGAGCGTGAGACCGCGCTGATGCCGAACCCCCAGCTGGTGCAGCACTTCCTCCGCATCCAGTACATCACCGCGGAACGCCGCTTCCAGGTCCGCTACCCGCAGCTCGAGCGCTTCGTGGTGCTCAGCGACGGCGAGGCCGCGGGCCGGATCTACCTGCACCGGACCCCGGCCATGCTGCAGATCGTGGAGCTGACCCTGCTGCCGGCGTACCGCTCCCGCGGACTCGCGACCGCGCTGATCCGCGACGTGATGGCCAAGGCGCACCAGACCGGGCAGCTGGTCAGCATCCGCGCCGAGCGGCGCAGCGAGCTGGCCGCCGCGATCTGCGAGCGGCTGGGCTTCCGGATGGTGGTCGTCGACGACCAGGACCGGTTCTTCGAGTGGTCGCCCCCGAGCGACCGGAGCAAGGACTCGGCAGGACCGGTCACCGAGGGCCCTCAGGACCGCGGCACGCTCAGCTCCCACTCCGTGCCCTGACCCGGCCCGGTGACCAGGACCGCCTGCCCGCTCAGGTCGGCGATCCGGCCGCGCACCGACTGGCTGACCCCGAGCCGGCCCTCGGCGCACGCCTGGTCCAGCCGGTCGGCCGGGATCCCCGGGCCCTCGTCGCGCACCGTGACCACGACCCGGTCCCCGAGGTCCTCGACCAGCACCCACGCCGGCGCGTCCGGGCCTACGTGCCGGTGCACGTTGTCCAGGCAGGCGCCGACCACCGAGACCAGCTCGGTCGCGGCCCTGTCGCGCAGCGGCACCGGTCTCCCGGGCCCGGAGACCGTCACCGACGGCGAGCCGTAGCGGGACAGCGCGGTCACCAGGTCGGTCTCCCCGGACGAGGCGGCCTCCACGGTCCGGGCCACGTCGGTCTGGACGAACGCGCGCAGCGCCACCTCCTGCTCGCCGGCGAGCCGGCCCAGCTCGGCGGCGTCACCGCCCAGCTCGGCGCCGCGGCGCTGCACCAACGCGAGCACCTGCAGCACCCCGTCGTGCACCACCCGGGCGAGCCGGGCGCGCTCCTCCATCGCGGCGGCCACCCTCTCGGCCTGGGCCCGGGCCTCGGCGGCCTCCTGGACGAGGCTGGTGGCGTAGCCGACGACCCCGGCGGCCAGCAGCAGCAGGAAGATGTTGCCCCAGGTGGTGCCGGTGACCTCGACCCGCACCGAGAGGTCGCACAGCGAGACCGCGGCGGCCGCGATCACGCCGCCCAGCCAGCCCCGGGCGACCGCCCAGGCGAGCACCGCGGCCATCACCCAGAACGACGGAAGCGTCGAGGCGTGCCGCTCGAGCATCGCCTCGCTCTCCACCAGCGGGGTGGCCAGCAGCGCCAGGCAGGTCACCACCAGGTCGGCGACGAGCAACGACGTACGCCGGCGCCGGGGCTCGTCGTAGGCCCAGGTGACCACCGCGGACCAGAGCACCATCGCGGCCACCACCGCCCAGGCGAGCAGGGGCCGGGAGAACTCCGAGGAGCGCGCGGCGTTGAGCGCGACGGCGTAGACGAGGACCACGACCCGGACGACCGCCACCGCCCGGAACAGCGAGGTCTGGACCTGGACGCCCGAGGTCGCGGCGCCCCGGGTCAGGGACGTCAGGGCGCTCACCTCAGGAGGCTTTGAGCGCGGTGCCGTCGGTGCCGTCGGTGCCGTCGGCCCGCTTGGCCTCCTTGTCGAGCGCCTTGGCCTGGGTGGCGTAGAGGTCGACGTACTCCTGGCCGCCGAGCCGCATGATCTCGTACATGATCTCGTCGGTGATCGAGCGCAGGATGAACCGGTCGTTCTCCAGCCCCTCGTAGCGCGAGAAGTCCAGCGGCTTGCCGAAGCGGACCAGCGGCCGGGTGACGGCGCCGAACTTCCGGCCCGGCGGGGCGACCACGTCGGTGCCGATCACGGCCACCGGGATCACCGGCACCTTGCTCTCCAGCGCCAGCCGCGCCACCCCGGTGCGGCCGCGGTAGAGCTTGCCGTCGTGGGAGCGGGTGCCCTCGGGGTAGATACCGAACAGCTCGCCGCGGCCGAGGATCTTCATCGCCGAGGTCAGCGCCCCCTCGGCGGCGTCGGCGCCGGAGCGGTCGATCGGCACCTGCCCGGCGCCGGAGAAGAACTTCTTCTGGAACCAGCCCTTGAGGCCCGGGGTGGTGAAGTACTCCGCCTTCGCCACGAACGTCACCCGGCGCGGCAGCGTCAGCGGCATGAACAGCCAGTCGGCGTAGGAGAGGTGGTTGCTGGCCAGGATCGCCGGCCCCTCCAACGGCACGTTCTCCGCCCCCTCGGTGCGCGGTCGGAAGACGAGCTTGAGCAGCGGGCCCACCAGGACCCACTTCAGCAGCCAGTAGAACACCCGCGTCTCCTCCGTCTTCCCCGTCCGCGGAAACCCTAGCCCGCCGCCCGCCCGCGTGCGACGATTCAGGCGTCGTCCCGATCAGGCGGCTGCCTCCGGCGGCCGTCACGCCCAGGAGTCCCACCGTGCCGCTCGCGTCCCACGCCGAACCGTTCTTCGCCGAGCCCACGCCGCGTGAGCCCGACGGTCAGCGGGTCGGGGTGCTGCTCAGCCACGGGTTCACCGGCTCCCCCGCCTCGATGGTCCCGTGGGGCCGGCACCTCGCCGCCCTCGGCTACGGCGTCGCGGTCCCGCGGCTGCCGGGGCACGGGACCACCTGGCAGGAGCTGAACCGCACCGAGTGGGCCGACTGGTACGCCGAGGTCGAGCGCTCCTTCGACAAGCTGCTCGCCGACTGCGACCAGGTAGTCGTCGGCGGGCTGTCGATGGGCGGCGGCCTGGTGCTGGCGCTGGCCGCGGCCCGACCCCGCGACGTCGCCGGCGTGGTGCTGGTGAACCCGGCGGTCAACACGGTCCGCAAGGACGTGCTCGCGCTGCCGGTGCTCAAGCACGTGGTGGCCTCCTTCCCCGGGATCATCAACGACATCAAGAAGCCCGGAATGGACGAGCACGGCTACACCCGCACCCCGCTGAAGGCGGCCCACTCGATGATGAGCACCTGGAGGCGGGTCCGTGAGGAGCTGCCCAAGGTGACCGCGCCGCTGCTGCTGTTCCGCTCCGCCGAGGACCACGTCGTCGACCCGTCGTCGGGGCGGATCATCGTCAGCCGGGTCTCCTCGCGCGACGTCACCGAGCGGATCCTTGAGAACAGCTACCACGTGGCTACGCTCGACCATGACGCCGACATGATCTTCGAGGAGTCGGTGCAGTTCGTACGACGAGTGACGGGACCATGACGCACCCACCCGAGGACCGCCCGCCCGAGGAGCCGACCGGCGCCTCCGAGGCGGAGCCCGCCCTCGACGACGACGCCGTCTGGCGCGAGATCATCGCCAACTACGGCGACCGCGCCGAACTCCCCGAGGCCGAGGAGCCCACGCCGGCCCCCCGGCGCAGCGTCTTCGACCGCAGCTACCTCGACGCCCAGCTCGAGGCCTCGAGCACCGAGCTGAACACCACCGCCTCCTGGGACGACGAGGGGCACTTCGTGCCGCCGCCCCCGCCGCCGCTGCCGGAGGTGGAGCCGCGCCGCCGGCTCGCCTGGGCGGGCTTGTTCGGGGCGCCGCTGCTGATGCTGATCGGCGTGATCTTCGACTACCGCTACCCCACCTGGCTGGGCGGGATGCTGGTGCTCGGCTTCGTCGGCGGTTTCGTCTACCTGGTCGCGACGATGTCGCGCAAGCGCCGCGACGACTGGTCGGGCGACGACGGGGCGGTTGTGTAACCATCTCCTTCGAGGGTCGCGTGTCTGCGCCGCCCCGCCTCGCGCGCGAAGGAGCTCCAGTGTCGGTCACCGAGAACGTCGAGATCGCCGGTCACCTGATGGACACCGGTGTGCTCTCCCGGGTCCTCGACGACATCCGGGAGTACGGCGGCGACTGGGTCATCGACAAGATCGACGTCGGCCGCGAGTCCACCGATGTCTCGCACGCGTTCATCACCGTCTCGACCGACGACGACGAGGCCCTCCAGCGGCTGCTGATGCGGCTGCAGACCCGCGGCGTCAACATGGTCGACCCGGGCCGGGCCGAGACCGAGACTGCCGACATGGACGGCGTCTTCCCCGACGGCTTCTACTCCACCACCAACCTCGAGACCAAGGTCCGCATCGACGGCCGCTGGGTGGCGGTGGACAACCCGGAGATGGACTGCGGGCTCATCGTCGACGACTCCGGTGACGCGCTCCGCGTCTACACGCTGCCGATGGCGGACGTGAAGGCCGGCATGAAGGTGGTCTGCAGCGCCTCCGGGGTCCGGGTCACCGCCCCGCTGAACGAGAAGATCGAGGGCGGCTTCGGCTTCATGGAGTCCGACGTCTCGAGCGAGAAGCCGCAGGCGGTGCTTGTCCGGCAGGTCGCCGACGGTATGCGCGAGGCGAAGGAGGCCGGCAAGAAAGTGCTGTGGGTCGGCGGCCCCGGCGTCGTGCACACCGGCGCGGCCCCGGCGATGATGGCACTGGTGCACGCCGGGTTCGTCGACGTGCTCTTCGCCGGCAACGCGCTCGCCACCCACGACATCGAGTCCTCGCTCTACGGCACCTCGCTCGGCGTCGACCTGGCCCAGGGCCGCGGCGTCGAGCACGGCCACGAGCACCACATCCGGGCGCTGAACACGATCCGCAAGGCCGGCTCGATCCGGCACGCGGTCGAGCAGGGGGTGCTGACCGGCGGCATCATGCACGCGCTGGTGACTCACGACAAGGAGTTCGTGCTGGTCGGCTCGGTGCGCGACGACGGGCCGCTGCCCGACGTCTACACCGACGTGATCGAGGGTCAGCGGGCGATGCGGGCCGCGCTGCCGGGCGTCGGCTTCTGCGTGATGGTGGCGACGATGCTGCACTCGGTGGCGACCGGGAACATCCTCCCGGCCTCGATCCCGCTGGTCTGCGTCGACATCAACCCGGCCACCGTCACCAAGCTCGCCGATCGCGGCTCCTCCCAGGCCAAGGGCATCGTCACCGACGTCGGGCTGTTCCTCGAGCAGCTCGCGATGGAGCTGGTGCCGGACTACCGGATCCGCCGCGACTGACCCGCCCGTCTCGGGCTGTCTGGGTGGCAGGTCGCCCTCGCTACCGGGACAGGTGCAGCTGGTCCGGGGGGACGTACACGTTGGTGTTCAGCGTGTAGTTCGACTTCAGACAGGCCGGGTTGCCATTGAACTCCAGCGTGTGCACCACGATCAGCGCCTGGCTCGTCTTGGTGCAGCCGTTGCCGTCGTAGCGCATCTTGGCGGAGTAGGCGTAGATGGTTCCGATGTAGAGCGAGGTGCCCTCCCCGCTGAGCTGCAGGTCGCTGGTGTTCAGCCGGTCGTAGGCGATCGCGAGCCCCTTGGTCGGACCGCTGGCCGGCGCGGTGATCTGGATGTTGCCGTTGCCGGCGCCGTCCAGCCAGCCGCCGTCCTGGCCCGGGGCGCCGCAGGGCGTCACCGCGCCGACGGTGCCGCAGGTGAAGAACAGCGTGACCCCGGACGTCGCGTCGAGCGCCGACGTGCCGGAGAAGTCCCACTCGCCGGTGATCACGTAGAGCCCGGGCAACAGGGTGCAGGTCCCGTTCGGGAAGTTGTAGCCGCCGTAGATTCCGGGTCCGTCGACGCACGGGTTGCTCTTCAGCGTCAGCCCCCCGAAGGGAGACGCCGGCAACGGGTAGCTGCCGAGCGGGTCCGGGATCGGCTCCTGCCCGGTGATCGGGTCCGGGCTGTAGCCGTCGAGCGGGCCGGAGGCGGTGCCTTCCACACTGATGATGCCGTCGGTGGCGACCAGGCCGTTGTTCTGGATGTTGACGCTGCCGTTGATCGACACGTCACCCCCGGAGATGTAGGCGTCGCCGTTCTGAAAGTCGTGGTATCCCTCGCCGACGATGCACAACCCGCAGTCGGCGACTCCGCCGAGCCGCATCGAAGCCTCCGCCACCGCGGAGATGCCGACGCTGTTCGTGCCGAGCAGCGGCGCGAAGGCGAGGTGCACCGTCTTGACCGGCGCCAGCACCCGCATCTTGGACGGCGCTGTGGGGTTGTCGAGGGAGATGCAGGAGGTCGTGGTGGGCTGGTAGGGCAGCGGGCTGGGGTCGACGCAGCCTGACCAGTCGGCTTCGGTGACCCGGTAGTTCTTCGCTGCGTAGGACTTGGCCGCGCCTACTGCGCCGGTGATGTCGGGGGTGGCGGTTCCGCCGAGGTAGAGCGCGTTGGCGCCGGCGAGAGCGGAGGAGTCCGAGGCAGCCTGTGCCTCGCGGCGCACGACTCTGGCCTGACCGAGGTCCACCACCAGCGCGGCGATCCCGAAGAGCAGCAGTGTCATCGCCGCGACCATCAGCACGACCGCGCCCTGCTCGTCGCGCCGGCGTGCTCCCAGCCGACTCACGTGCACCATGACCACGAGACACCGGACGGCGGGACCTCCTCACCTCCGGTCTCGACCTGGCCGGGGGTGGCGGTCTCGATCGACATCCGGGAGGCGAACCGGATGATGCGGTCGTTGGGCAGCGGCACGAGGCCGGGAAGCCGGTCAGCCTTGATCATCCCGCAGACCACCAGCTCCTTGCCGCGCACCCACCCGTCGGGCAGCAGGACCTTGACGTAGGTCTTGCCGGTGTAGGCCGCCACCTCGCTCTTGGTCGTGCACACCAGGTTCTTGACGTTGGCAGACGGCGCGATCGAGTAGGTGGTCGCGCAGGAGCTGACGGCGCCGTAGTTCGCCACCACGCCCTGCCGAGACGCCTCGCGCAGTCCTTGTCGGAGGTTCATGGAGTCGTTGAGCCACAACCCGTAGGTGATCGTGCCGAAGAGCACGGCGAAGAGGAGCGGCGAGATGAGGCCGAACTCGAGCGCGGCCGCGCCGCGCTCGCGACGTCGATCTGTCCAGCGCACGCCGTGCCTCCTCGAAGTAGGACATAGGCCCCTTAAAAGGAGTAACGGCATCTGCACGTCCTGACTGAACGGCCGAGCGGCAAGATGGCCCGTAATGACTAGCCAGAATGATCCACCTTTGCGTTGATCAGAGCTCGACCTCGAGGACGACCGGCCGGTGATCGCTGCCGCGCGCCAACAGGGCCGGACTCACGCCGGGGTGGCCATGGTGGATCACCTGGGCGGCGCCGCGGACGAGCAGAGCATCGATCCGCTTCGTCGGCTCGTCGGCCGGGAAGGTGAGCCACGACCGGTCCCCGTGATCCACGAAACCGCCCGCGCGCAGCCGCTGCCAGGCGGGACCGCTGGGCGGCTCATTCAGGTCGCCCCCGATGATCACCGGTCCACGCAGTCGCTGGGCCGCCGCTAGCACCTGCGTTGCCTCGTGGAGCCGTCGGCGTGGATCCAGGCTGAGGTGGCAGCTGACGACGCCGAACAGCCGTCCGCCGGTCCGCAGCTGTGCCCAAGCGATCCCCCGTCGAGGCTGGAACAGCGGCTGTCTCACGCGTTTCGACGCGGCCGACTCCACCACGACGCTCGGGGCGGTCAGGATCAGGTTTGAGCCAGCCGGGCGGCCGCCGGTGACCATACGTAGGCCCCACCGGTCTGCGCAGGCCACGCAACGCCGCTTCCACACAACCGGGTTCTTCGGCGCCTCGTTAACCAGCATCACGTCTACGTCGAGGTTCCGCATTACCTCGTCGAGGGCGGCGCCCCGGCGCCCACCCAGCCAAACGTTGTACGTCGCGACCCGCAAGGACGGCAATTTCTCACTCCCCGACTATTGAAGACCACCGTGCGTTCGCTTTGTCCGAACGGTTGGCCCACTACCCAATCGGGCCATATGAGCCTATTACGCAACGGTGCCTGGATGCCGCGCCTATCGTCTTCCCTGGGGAACTAACAGCTAGGGGACACGATGCTCAGACGTGCGCTCGCAATGCGAGGACGCGGCTACCGAGCGCACCGCCAGTCGGGCGCCGTGGCAGTCGAGTTCGCCCTTGTGCTTCCCCTGCTCGCGATGCTGCTCCTGGGAATCGTCACGGCCGGCATCGGGTTCGCACAGGCGATCAGCGTCGCTAACGCCGTCCGGGAAGGTTCCCGGTTCGGCGCCACGAGCATTCCTGCCTCGACCGCCCCGCCCTACACAGATCTTCAGTGGACGAACTGGGCAGCGGACGTCAACAGTCGCACTGCGGCCATGCTGGTCGACACATCAGCCGGTCAGGCGACGGTGTGCACCCAGGTCTGGAAAAACAGCACCTCCGTCGCTGCCGTTCCGACCCAGGTCCTGAGCTCCCCCGCCTGCGTGGTCGGATCGCAGAACGTTGCCGGCGGGAGCGCCCCGACGCCGCCGAGCGTCGATCCGAACGCTTGTGTCGTCACGGTGTGGGCGTTGCGGCAGATCCGAATCAATGCGCTCCTGATCAACATGAATCCCACTGTCCGCCGCGACTCGATTGCCCGGTACGAAAGAAGCTGTTGATGAAGCGGGACCATGTCCGTCGCGGCCATGACCGTGACGAAGCAGGAGCCGTGGCCATTCTTGTGGCCGTCTGTTTGACTATGCTGCTGATCGCGACCGCCATGGTGCTCGACTTCGGTCTGGCTCGCGTCGACCGGCAGACCAACAAGGCACAGGCGGACTCCGCCGCACTAGCTGGCGCGCGGTCCATGGGAGCTGACTACCGCAACACCAAGCCGTGGGCGGGGGTGTGCACGGCAGTCAGCTACCTCAAGGCGGAATACTCGGCCTACTCGATTACCGACTCGTGGCAGACCGGAGCCGGAGCCCCTGTGTCTGCCCCCTGCACGGACACCGCGCTCCTCAATACCGCGTGCACGCCAAGCACGGCGTCCTCGTGGGCCGTTTACAGAGGCACGGTCGGAGCCGCGGCCAGTCCACGACTGCTGATCGAGGTGCGGGCCGGCTACGACGTGGGTGACAGCACCGCCTTCCCCGAGGAGTTGTACACGACGCTGTCCAACGACCGCGGCACCGCAAGCGCGGGCGGCTGTGACAACCTCGCGGTGATCGTCACGCAAAAGCGCAAACCCGGCCTAGGAAGCCTCGCGACCAGCGGAGACGTCACCACCCGCATTCGTTCCGTCGGACGCGTGGTCCTGGGCCAGAACGGAAAGGCGCCGGTCGCCCTGCTGATCCTCGAGCAGCTCGACTGCTCGGCCATCAACACCGACGGCAACACCACGCGGTTGTTCGTGCACGGAGCCGGAGACCGGCCTGGCCTCATCCATTCGGACAGCCTCGGGACCACCCCGGGGAACGCGGGTGGGTGCAACAGCAACCAGATCGTCGGTGGCAGTGGCACCATCAAGGCCTTCCGGGCGGCGACCGGAGGCGCAGCGGGCGTCATCGGGATCCGGGCCCTCCTGCCGGGCGCGGGCGGCAACCCGGCCAAAGCCTATGACCCGCCCCTTGCAGTGCAGGCCGAGGGCGCTCCGGGGAGCCTCCCCGAAGGCCGGCCGCTCGTCACGCGCGCTCCCGTGGACTCGCGTTATCTGTCCACGGTGACCAGCAAAGCCGCTTCCGTGTGGCCGATGTTCTCGTGGGACCAGGCCACCGCACAGGGACTCGGATATCAGTGGATCACGCCCCCCAACTGCGGCGGCAGCGGCATCCAGCCGACCTACACACTGGACAAGGTGTATATCAACTGCCCAGGCGGCGCTGTGTTCGCTACCAGCACGTTCAACGGCACGTCGATGATCGTCAATGGCTCGCTGACGGTGAAGAGCGGCGAGATCTTGCGGATGCCGAACGTCACCCAGCTCTACGTGAAGGGTCCCGGCACCAGCGCTCAGAACGACAAGGGGCTCGATATCGGCGGCACGCTCGCCGTACACGACGGCGGCCAGTCGTCGTGCGCCCTCACGGACTCCGCCACGTCAGGTCGTGCGGAGCTCGTCGTCGGTAGCGGCTTCGTGAATCAGAGCGTCACCAACTCGGTTCTCCGCCTTTGTCACACCAGCGTGATCACCCTGGGCAACACCACAGCGATGCCTACATACCAAGACCCGGCGCCCCCGCCCAGCGACAACTCACGCAACGGCTACCTGAACATCAACGGTGGAGCCCAGGATTGGAGCGCGCCCAACGCGAAACCGGGTCTGCCCGCCAACCAAACCGACTGGGACAACTTCGAAGACCTCGCCATGTGGACCGAAACCTCGCTTCCCAGCAATATCGGCGGTAACGGCAACATGACACTCCAAGGGATCTTCATGCTGCCGAACGCCAACCCTTTCAAGATCGGCGGAACGGGCACCCAAATCGTCACGAACTCGCAGTACGTCGTCCGCAAGCTTCAGGCATCGGGTGGTGGCGTGCTGGACATGGCGCCGGACGCAAACGACGCCGTGCTGGTGAACTACTTCGGGGACTACGTCCTCGTGAGGTGACGCGCTCAGGGATTCCTGGCGAGGTCTGCCGCGCCGATCATGCCGGCACGGTTGCCGAGCGTGGCCGGACGGATCTCGAGGGAGGGTCGGTACTTGCGACCGGTGAGGTTGGACCCGAAGTGCGCCCGGATCGGGTCGAGCAGCAACTCGCCGGCCTCGGAGACGCCACCGCCGATCACCACGGCGGCCGGATCGAGGATCGCGGCGAGTGATGCGATGCCCTCCCCCAGCCACTGGCCGAGCGTTGCCAACCGCTCGATCGAGAAGACGTCCCCATCCTTCGCAGCATTGGTGATCAGCGGCCCGGTGATCGCGTCGATGTCCCCGCCGGCCCGGTCTACCAGGTCCTGGGCCATGAGCGAGCCCTCCCGGGCCTGCTCCTTGGCGTCGCGGACCAGCGCAGACCCACTGGCGTACTGCTCCCAGCAGCCGCGGTTCCCGCATCCACAGACCCGGCCCCCCGGCACAACCCGGAAATGGCCGATCTCGGCGGCCACACCGAAGGCGCCCCGGTGCAGCCGGCCGTCCAGGACCAGCCCTCCCCCCACGCCCGTGCCGACGGTGACCAGCAGCAGGTCGTCGACATCGGCGCCGGCCCCGTAGGCGAACTCGCCCCAGGCCGCGGCGTTGGCGTCGTTCTCGATGACGACCGGAAGCCCGATACGGCGTTCGAGGTCGGCCTTGAGGGGCTCGTCGCGCCAGGCGAGGTTCGGCGCGAAGAGGACTGTCGACCTGGCTCCATCGACGAAACCAGCGGCGCCCACCCCCACGGCCTCGATCTCGTGCTCGGCGCGCAGCTCGGCGACGAGCTCGGCGATGCACTCCTCGATGGCCTCGGTGTCCGAGGCCGGCGACTCCCGTCGCGCCCGCGCCAGGATGACGCCGCTGTCGTCCACCACGCCAGCGGCGATCTTGGTGCCGCCCACGTCGACCCCCACGGTCAGACCCATCAGTTGTCCTCCCAGTCAACGTCCTCGTCGACGTCGATCTTCTCCACGGGCTCCTCGGCGCTCCGGTTGGTGCCCTGGTGCGCGGTCGCCGCTTCGAGCAGGCTGTTCGCGGCCTGCAACAGGCCGGAGGCCGCCGTGGCCAGATGCTGCTTCACCTCGGGGCTGGTGCCACGCACCGCACCTATCACGCGACACAGGGGACAGTAGGTGCACTCGCGGCCACCGGTGGCCAGGTGCTCGGAAAAGTCAACCCACGGCGACCGGGCCCCTTCTGCCTCTGTGGCGTCCCCATCGCAGGCCTGACCGAACCCCCCGAGCGCGCCCAGGAGCTTGGCGGCTTCCTCGACGAGGCTGCCGACCGGCTGCTGGTCGGAATCGTCGGGGCCGCTCATCTCGAGTCCTCGGCTCGAAAACGGATCTCGAGCGCGCCGGAGGCGACCCGGGCTCCGCTGACGTCGAGCCGTCTCAAGGCAGTGGGCAGGGCCAGCATCCGGCGGTAGGAACCAACGGTCACCACGAGCTCGTCTCCATGTCTGGCCAGGTTGATGTCTGACTGAGAGACGAACGGTAGTGCGAGGCGCAGGATCGTGCCCGCCCGGGTTCGACGGATGGTCATGGGGCCGCTGCCGGTAGGGAGCTGAAGGGGGTCCCCGCCGCCGTACGCCGCCTCGGCGAAATCGTGCAGCGCCGTCATCCCGACCGGCTCACCCGGGTGGTAGGCCGACCGCCAGAGCGGCAGCCCGGCGAAGGACTCCTCCACCTCGTTCATGACCGCTGACTGGGCTGCGACCCACTGGGCCCGCCACGGGTCGGCGCCATCGTCTGGAAAGACCCGGTTCGCGACCACGCCGTCGACGCGGTAGCCGTAGAGGGACAGGGTGGTGAAGCTCCTGCGGGCCTCGGCTACCACCACGCTCTCCGGAGTCAGCACGAGACGCACGCTGGCCTCCGGACCGCTCAGCATGTCCTGGACCTCGGCTAGGTCGGCGTGCAATCGCTCGACGGCGTCGAAGACCGAGTCGTGCGGCATCGGGACGCCGGCCGCCCGCGTGAGCACCGGCCGCAGCGCCTTGACGAAGCGTCGCTCCGCCGGCAGGACACGATCCATGTACCACCCGAGCGCCTCCGGCAGCGCCAGCAGCCGCAGCGTCTCCGCGGTGGGCGCGCAGTCGACGACCACCACGTCCCACGTACCGAAGCGGACCTGGGCGCGCAGCTCCAGCAGCGCGAGCACCTCCTCGGCGCCCGGGATGACAGTCAGCTCCTCGGCCGTGATCGGGTCGACTCCGGCGGCATCGAGCACCCGGAGCAGGTAGCCCTGGATATCGGCCCAGGAGCGCTCGAACCGTGCCTGGGCGTCCACCGCTGCACGAACAGGTTCTCGGAGAGCTGCGTCGGCTCCGCGCCGATCGGGACCGCGAACGCGTCGGCCAGAGAATGCGCAGCATCCGTCGAGAGCACCAGCGTGCGCAGACCGGCTCCAGCAGCCAGGGCCGCCGTCCCCGCCGCAGTGGTCGTCTTGCCGACACCGCCCTTGCCGGTGAACAGGAGGATGCGCAAAATGTCAGCCGAGCGACTCGACGCGCTTCTTGAGCCCCTTCAGCGCTGTGTCGATGATGACCTTCTCCGCCTTGCGCTTGAGCATGCCGATCATCGGAATCGAGATGTCGACTGCGAGACGATAGGTCACCTCTGTGAGGCCGCCGACGGCCTCCGCGAGCTCGTAGGCCCCGTCCATCGCCTTGAGCATCTTGCCTTCGACAAGCCTCCAGTAGACCGACTCGTCGCCGCGCCAGTCGTACTCCAGTGTGTAGGAGTCTTTGATCGGGCTGGCGTCGAGCTCGAAATGCACCCGCTCCGGCCGCGGCACGTCACCCTTCACCACCTGGGCGATCTTGACGCCCTGGGCCCACTGCGGGTAAGCGTCGAAGTCACTGATGACGGCCATGATCAGCGGCGGAGTGGCCGCGATGGTGATGCTGGAGGTGGTCTGTTCAGCCATGGATGGTCCGTCTCGCTCTCCGTGCCCTGGACTGTGAGCGTATCCGATCAGCGGCCACCGGCAGAGGTGGGTGAGAGTCCTCCTGCACGACTCGAACGCGATACCGTCGACCCGGTCAGCTGGGCGTCAGGAAGGAGGTCGGGTGCGCGAGTACTCCACCCCCGACCTCGTCCGCGGTGACGTCAGCGACATCGATCTGCGCAACCTCACCGACGCGGTGGTCCAGCATGCGGAGCGGCGGCCCGACAAGGTGGCCTTCCGGGTTCGCGACGTCGATGAGTGGACCGGGGTGACCTCGCGACAGTTCGCCGAGCGCGTACGCCGCGTCGCGGCCGGCCTTCTCGCTCAAGGTGTCCGCCCGGGGGACCGGGTCGCGCTGATGTGCTCCACCCGGTTCGAGTGGACCGTGATCGACTACGCCGTGTGGTGGGTCGGCGCAGTCTCCGTGCCGATCTATGCCAATGCCTCCGCCGAGCAGGTGCGCAGCATCCTCTCCGACTCCGGTTGTTCCGCGGCGATGGTGGAGACCGAGCAGCAGCACGCCCTCTTCTCGGAGATCCGCGGGGACGTTGCGAGTCTCGAGCGGCTGTGGTGCCTGGCGAACGACGGCCTGGAAGCCCTCGAGCAGTCGGGGGAAACGGTTGACGCCGCGGAGCTGGAAGCCAGGCGGCGGGACGCCACGCACGACTCGCTGGCCTCCATCGTCTACACGTCTGGAACGACCGGCGCGCCGCGCGGCTGCAGGCTGACCCACGGCAACTTCCTGGCCGAGGCGGCGAGCACTCGACAGGTGTTGGCCGATGTCTTCACCGACCAGGCGTCGACGCTGCTCTTCCTCCCGCTCCCCCACATCTTCGCGCGGGTGGTGCAGGTTGCGGCGGTCGGTGCACAGGTCACGCTCGGCCACCGCAATGGTCTCGGCGAGCTCGCTCGGGAGCTTCCGCACTTTCGGCCGACGTTCCTGCTCGCAGTGCCCCGGGTCTTCGAGCAGCTCTACAACTCCGCCGCCCAGCACGCCGCCGCCGACGGTCACGGGCGCCGCTTCCAGCAGGCGTCGGCGACGGCGATCGCCTTCAGCCGGGCGTTGGACAACGGTCGGGTCGGTCCCGTCCTTCGAGCCCGCCACCTGCTCTTCGAACGGCTGGTGTACCCGTCCCTGCGCGAGACCCTCGGCGGCAGCTGCCAATACGGCATCAGCGGTGGAGCCCCCCTGGGGGACCGTCTCGCCCATCTCTACCGAGGGATCGGCATTCCGGTGCTCGAGGGTTACGGGCTGACCGAGACCACAGCCGCCGCGACACTGACCTCACCGGCGACGATCAAGATCGGCTCGGTCGGCCAGCCGTTGCCGGGGACGACCGTTCGTGTCGCCTCCGACGGTGAGCTGATGGTGCGCGGTCCGCAGGTGATGAGCGGCTACTGGGAGGACCCAGACGGCACCGCTGAGGTTCTCGACCCCGATGGCTGGTTCCGGACCGGTGACGTCGGCGAGATCGACGATGAGGGTTTCGTACGAGTCACCGGCCGCAAGCAGGAGATCCTGGTGACAGCGAGCGGCAAGGTGATCTCGCCGGAACCGCTCGAGGACCGGCTTCGCGCGCACTCGCTGGTGAGCCAGGCGATGGTGGTCGGCGACGGGCGGCCCTACCTCGCCGCCCTGATCACCTTGGACAGAGAGGCCGCTGCCGCCTGGGCGGAGGAACATCACCTGGCGGTGCGTCAGCTGCCTGGCGACGACGCGCTGCGGGCCGAGCTGCAGTCCGCGGTCGACGCCGTCAACGAGAGCGCATCGCCGGCGGAGTCGATCCGAGCCTTCCAAGTGCTCGAGCGTGACTGGACCGAGGCAGGTGGCGAGCTGACCGCCAGCCTCAAGCTGCGCCGCGACATCGTCGCCCGTCGCCAGCACCGAGAGATCGAGCGCCTCTTCACCTCGTGAACCCCCCAGACGGGGCCAGTGAGACATGAGGTGCTATTTCCCCGATTTCCGGGACGCGGGACGAGGGTTTGTACAACTCTTTACTACGGGTCAGAACAGGCCCCGCTTCCGCGGTCGCAGCTGTCAGCACGACATGACCGCGACAGACGGCCCGAGTAGACAGGTCAGGGAATGGGACGCAGAACGATCCTCCTCATCGTGGCGGCATTGGTCGCTGCCCTGGGGAGCACCATGGTGTTCCTCTATGTCCGCAGCGCAGACAACCGGGCGCTTGCATCTGCCGCCCCGGTTCAGGTGCTGCAGGCGGTGGCTCAGATCAACCCCGGAGAGACTCTCGAGGCCGCCCAGGCCGCCGGAAAGCTCGAGCTGGGCGAGGTCCCCTCCAAGGATGTGCTGCCGGGGGCTGTCAACACCATCGACGGTCTGGGCACCCTGACCGCGCTCTCTCCGATCTACCCCAAAGAGCAGATCATCAGTGCGAAGTTCGGCACGCCCGGGCAGCAGGACCTGTTGACAGTCCCCGACGGCAAGATCGCCATCTCGGTCACCCTGTCCGACACCGGCCGGGTCGCCGGCTTCGTCTCCCCCGGTGACGACGTCGCCATCTTCCTCAATGGTGACATTGGTGGCGGCCAGCAAGGAGTTCGACTGCTGCTGCCGTCGGTGCAGGTGGTGGCCATCGGTGCAACGACTGTGATCTCGACGACCACAACGAACCCTGCCGGCGCACAGACGACGGAGCAGCTGCCCAAGACGCTCTTCACACTCGCCGTGGAGCAGGACGAGGCGGAGCGGATCATGCTCGCTTCGACCACCGGAGCGCTGACGTTCGGCTACCTCAACGACAAGTCCAAGGTGAAGCCTGGTCCGGGCGTCACCTCCGACAACCTCTTCCGGTGATCTGATGCCCATCATCGTTGAAAGCAACGCAGGGAACGCCGAGCTCTTCACCACCGTGACGGGCGCCCACTCCCTGGTGGTGCCGACGCTCGACGAGCTCAAGAAGTCATTGAGCTCGGTTTCCGACGAGTTCGCGATCGTGCTCGGCCCCGGAGTGGATCTGGAGGCAGCGGCGGCCCTGGCCGACATGCTCCGCGTCACCCGGCCCACCATCAGCGTGATTCTGATCCGTCGCCGTGTGGACACCAGCGTTCTTGCTGAGGCACTTCGGTCAGGGATGCGCGAGGTGGTTGAGGAGCGCGACCTCACGGGGCTGGGCTCGGCCGTGAGCCGGGCCCGTCAGGTGTGGCAGGCCCTGAACGGTCCTCTCGAGAACGCCAGCGGAGGAGCCAGCGGGCAGGTCGTGACCGTGTTCTCGCCCAAGGGTGGCGTCGGCAAGACGACGTTGGCGGTGAACCTGGGGATAGCCCTTGCAGAGAAGGGAGCCAAGCGCGTCTGCGTCGTGGACCTCGATCTCAGCTTCGGGGACGTCGCGATCACCCTTCAGCTCATCCCTGCACGCACCATGGCGGACGCCGTGCACTTCGAGAGCGGTCTCGACTTCGACGTTCTGGAGCCCCTGCTGACACCGCACAACACCGGCATCACGGCGCTGGTCGCCCCGGTGCAGCCGGACGCTAAGGACTCCATCCCCCCGTCATTGGTGGGGCGCATCCTGTCGATCCTCAAGAACAGCTTCGACTTCGTCATCGTGGACACCGCCCCAACCTTCGACGAGTTCGTGCTGCAGGCGTTCGACGAGACGGACACGCTGCTCCTCGTCACCACCCTCGACGTCCCGACGCTCAAGAACGTCAAGATTGCCGTGGAGACCCTGGACCTTCTCAATTTCCCCAAGTCGCGGCGCCGGCTGATCCTGAATCGGGCGGACGACAAGGTCGGCCTCTCAGCGGACGAGGTGGAAAGCACGCTTTCCATGAAGATCGAGGCCTCTATCCCGACCTCGGCCCAGGTGGCCAATGCCACCAACTCCGGTGAACCCATCACCAGCGCGCTCCCCAAGCATCCGGTGAGCGTCGCCGTCACCACTTTGGCGCGGGCCATCTCCACCGCCGCAGAGCCCAAAGCCGCGGCCACTCCCGCCCCCAAGTCCAGAGTCGCCGCGCCCCGCCGTGGCCTCCTTCGAAGGAACAGCAGGTAGTCATGAGCAGCCTGGCCGACCGTCTCGCCGCCGCTTCTCGCGACCGGGTGACGTCCAATGGAACCGCGGTCGACGCGATCCCGACCAAGGGCGAGCGTCCCTCGGCGAAAACGAGCACCGCGGAGGATGACTTTCGCGAGCTGAAGGCGGCGGTGCACAACCGCCTGCTCCAGCAGCTCGGACCCAAGCTGTACGACGCCGACCTGACCCAGTCGGAACTCGAGCGGATGGTCCGCAGTGCTCTCCAGGACGCGATGCAGGACGAGGACGTCCTCCTCACCCCGGCAGACCGGACCCGCATCGCGCAGGAGATCGCCGACGACATCCTCGGCTACGGCCCGATCGAGCCGTTCTTGCGCGACCCAGACCTCACCGAGGTCATGGTCAACGGGCCCGACAGCATCTGGATCGAGCGGTCGGGCAAGCTGCACAAGGTCGACGGGCGTTTCACTGATGAGGCCCACCTCCGTCGCACCATCGACAAAATCGTCTCCCGCATCGGTCGCCGCGTCGACGAGTCGAGTCCCATGGTGGATGCCCGGCTCCCCGACGGTAGCCGCGTAAACGCGGTCATCCCCCCGCTGGCGATCGACGGGTCCCTGCTGACGATCCGTAAGTTCTCTGCCGACCCCTATACCTCGGACGACTTGGTCGCCTTCGGCACCTACTCCCAGCGGACAGCGGAGTTCCTGGCTGCGTGCGTCAAGGGACACCTCAACATCATCATCTCCGGCAGCACCGGCGCCGGAAAAACGACGACATTGAACGTGTTGTCCTCCTTCATCCCCTCCGACGAACGCATCGTCACCATCGAGGACGCGGCCGAGCTCCAGCTGCACCAGGACCACGTGCTGCGGCTGGAGTCGCGGCCCGCCAACATCGAGGGCAAGGGTGCTGTCGATATCCGAGACCTGGTGAAGAACTCGCTGCGCATGCGTCCCGACCGCATCGTCGTCGGTGAGGTCCGGGACTCCGCCGCACTCGACATGCTCCAAGCGATGAACACCGGTCACGACGGCTCCATCTGCAGCGTCCACTCCAACGGCCCTCGCGACACTCTGTCCCGCATCGAGACCATGGTGCTGATGGCCGGCATGGACCTTCCCATCCGTGCCATCCGCGAGCAGGTGGCGTCAGCCGTCGACGTGATCGTGCACCAGAGCCGTTTGCGCGACGGTTCACGTCGGATCACCCACGTGACCGAGGTGGAGCGGATGGAGGGCGACATCATCACGCTCCAGGACATCTTCGTCTACGACCACTCCATGGGCTTCGACGAGAACGGCAAGAGCCTCGGACGGCTGCGTGCGACGGGTCTTCGGCCCAAATTCCTCGACAAGCTCACTCAGCAGAACGTGAAGGTCGACCCGATGCTCTTCGCCATGGACGGGATCTGACCGGTGAAGACGCAGAAGAGGCGTCCCCCCGCGGCACGCCGTCGAGCAGCTCGTGCGCTGGCCGTTCTCGGGCTCCTGCCGATCGTATTGACCGTGCCGGCGATGGCCGCACAAGGCAGCATCGACCACGTCGAACCTGGCAGCGACTCATTCCAGGTGCTCTACTCACTCACTGGTTCAGATGCAGAAGCCGCACCTGACCTCAGCTCACTGACGGTGACTCTCGACGGCAAGCCGCTGACCGCTGATGCTGAGCTCGCATCCGATGCCCAGACTGCCGTCCGGCGCACTGCGATCCTGGCCATCGACGTCAGTCAGAGCATGCGTCAGAACAACAAGTTCGAAGAGGCGCAGAACGCCGCGAAGGTCTTCCTCGGCTCAGCCCCGGAGGATCTCTACGTGGGGATCGTGACGTTCGCCGGCGACGTCACCGTGGCGCAGGAGCCGTCACTCGACCGGGCCACGTCCAGGACGGTGCTCGACGGGCTGACGCTGTCTCGCCAGACCCGCCTCTACGACGGCATCCTCGAGGCCGTGTCGACGGCGGGTCTCGAGGGTTCCAGGAGCATTCTGGTGCTGTCGGACGGCAAGGACACGTCGACCACTCCGATCCAGCAGGTCACGTCAGCCATCAAGACCGCCGGGATCAAGGTCGACGTCGTCGCCCTCGCACAGTCAGCCGACGACACCGCGCTGCTGCAACAACTCTCCGACGCGGGCAGCGGCACGGTCATAAGCGCTGAAGACCCGACCGCTCTGGCCGCCGTCTTCGCGGACGAGGCCAAGTCGCTCGCCAAGCAGCTGTTGATCAGCGTCGCTCCGCCACCCGGGAACACCGACAACGAAGGCACCCTCGAGATCTCGGTCGAGGCAGATGGCGAGACCTACACCGACAGCGCCTTCGTGACCGTCTCCGCCAAGAAGGCGCCCGGACCGGTGAAGGCGAAACCGACGGCTCTCGTGCCCGTGCAGGCTCCTCGGGTCATCATCTCCCACGACGCGATGCTGGCGGGCCTGGTGGGCGCCTCGCTCGCCGTGCTCCTTCTCCTGCTCACGGTGTTGGGCGCCTTCCGCGGCAGAAAGCGGGAGTCGGTGGAGGATCGGGTCGCTGCCTACACTCAGCGGGGAGCGCGTCGGAGGGCCAAGTCCGTGCCCGCCACACCTCAGGGAGTGACCGCCCAGGCAGTAGGGGTTGCGGAGAAGGCACTCGGATCCAGCGGAGGCCTCGAAGAGGCTCTCGGGCAGAAACTCGAGGCAGCGGGTCTCTCCCTCAAGCCGGCGGAGTGGCTGCTGGCGCATGCCGCCATCGCCTTCGTGGTCGGCGTTGCTGCACTCCTGCTCAGCTCCGGAAACGTCTTCGTCATGCTCGGTGGCATCTTCGTGGGTTTGCTGGTTCCTTGGGCGTACCTGTCGTTCAAGACCGGCCGGCGTACCAAGCGCTTCAAGGCTCAGCTCGCCGACACGCTGCAGCTGATGTCCGGCAGCCTCTCGGCGGGGCTGTCCCTCGCCCAGTCCGTGGACACGGTGGTCCGAGAGGGCTCCGACCCGATCTCGGGAGAGTTCCGCCGGGCGATCGTCGAGTCCCGGTTGGGGGTCGAGATCGAGGATGCCCTGGCCGGCATTGCAGACCGCATGGAGAGCAAGGACTTCGAGTGGGTGGTGATGGCGATCCGGATCCAGCGTGAAGTCGGCGGAAACCTCGCCGAGCTTCTCAACAACGTCGCCGCTACCATCCGCGAGCGCGAGTACTTGGAACGTCAGGTCTTGGCACTCTCCGCGGAGGGACGGCTCTCCGTGTGGATCCTGGGTGGCCTGCCTCCGGGGTTCATGGCCTACCTGCTGGTCTCGAATCCGGATTATCTGCATCCCCTGATCAGCACGATGATCGGCTACATCCTGTTGGGTGTCATGGGGGTCCTGCTGACCGTTGGCATCCTTTGGATGAAGAAGCTCGTGAAGGTGGATGTGTGACATGACCCCGTCATCGATCCTCATGATCGCCGGCCTGGTCGGCATCTTTCTCGCGATCATGCTCTCCCTGACTGCGGTCGGGGTTTTCGACAATGAGGCCCGCGGTGTGAGCAAGTCCTTGGCCGTCCTCGAGGCGTTCTCGGCGGCGCCGCCAGAGATGCGCAAGGAACTTGAGCCGTCCTTCAACGATCGGGTGGTAGCGCCGCTGCTCGACCGAACGCTGGCTCTCGGTAAGAAGCTCACGCCGTCCGACCATGGCGAGCGCATCCGGACCAAGCTCGAGGTCGCGGGCAACCCACCGGGGTGGTCGATTGACCGCGTCATCTCGTTGAAGTTCGTTGGCTTCGCGGTGGCGCTCATCATCAGCATGATCGTTGCTTTGCTATTCGGCTTTGGCTTCGCTCCCATGCTGGCTTTCTGTGTCATTGCGGCAGTGCTCGGTTATCTGGCACCCAACCTCTACCTGTACCAGAAGGGGTACGACCGCACGCAGAAGATCCAGAAGGGCATGCCAGACGCGCTGGACCTCCTCACCATCTCGGTCGAGTCCGGACTGGGTTTCGACGCCGCAATCTCCCAGGTCGCCCGCAACACCGAAGGGCCTCTGTCAGACGAGTTCGCGCGAGTGCTGCAGGAGATGCAGATCGGCCTCGGCCGTGGCGCCGCGCTCCGCGCACTGGGTGATCGCACCCACGTCCCCGAGCTCAAGGGCTTCGTGTCAGCGATGGTGCAGGCCGACGCACTCGGCATCCCTGTCGCTCAGGTGCTGCGCGTGCAGTCTCGCGAGATCCGCACCAAGCGTCGACAGCGCGCTGAAGAGCAGGCACAGAAGGTGGCGGTAAAAATCCTCATTCCGCTGATCTTCTGCATCCTGCCCTGCCTGTTCATCGCGGTTCTAGGACCCGCCGCGATCGGGATTTACGAAGCCTTCTCGGGCACGCTCGGGCCGTGAATCGCCTCGGGATTGCTCCTCGTGTCTTCTGCGTCGCTGCTGTCCTAGGGCTGAGCCTCGCGCTGCTGGACTCTGTCGCCCTCCAAGGCACCTTGATGCTTGCTGTGGTTGCTGGCTTGGCAGTGGCGGCTGATCTTTCCGACCGTCTGCCTGCGCGTTGGGTCGTGGGTGCCGAAGCTGCTGTGTCGGCGCTCATCGTCGGGATGGCCCTGCCGCAGGGTGTCTTGCTGCTGCCGTACCTCGTGGTGCCGGCGCTTGTCGCCGGCGCCATGCTGGGCGTCTGGCCTGTCTTGACGACTGTCAGCATCGAAGTTCTGGCACTCGTCCTGGTCGTGCTGGTCTCTGGTCAGAGCACGCAGATAGACACTCTGACGGAGATCGTCGGCCCTTGGCTCTTCACCACCCTAGGAGTCGGGTTGGTCAGTGCTCGACTTCGTGCGCTCAGGTCTTCAGGTGGCGTGGAACCGGACGCCTCCTACGAGTCAGCTCGGCGACTGCTCTCCCAGCTGCGCACCGTCGCAAGACGTCTGTCCTCAGGTCTCGACACTGTGACGATGTCGACGCAGTTGCTGTCTGCTGTGCATTCACACCTCGACGACACGCACTCCGCCGTCTTCGTCAGAACCGAGGGTGGTGTGCTCGCGCCGCTCGGCTATCGGGGCGCCGGCGCACGCGAAGCGCTTTCACCGGATGGGCAGTTGTTGGAGCGCTGCTGGGCTGAGATGGAGCCGTTGTGCGAGGTCCAGGCCTCCGGCGCCGTCAATCGCCGGCAGCGCGTGGTGCTGCCGCTCCGCGTCGGTGTGCGGATGATAGGCGTAGTCATCGTCAACGCGGGCGAGGCACCCAGTTCCGCAGTCTTCACCGCCCTCATGCGCGAGGTCGACGAGTACGCGCTGCGGATCGAGACCGCGCTGGCGTTCGACGAGATCCGATCCATAGCGACGCTCGAGGAAAGGCACCGGCTCGCTCGGGAGATCCATGACGGCATCGCCCAGGAGATCGCCTCCCTCGGTTACGTAGTCGATGACCTCGCCGCGAGCGCTTCCTCAGAGGGGCAACGTCGCAAGTTGGCTTCACTGCGTTCGGAGCTCACCCGCGTGGTCAGCGAGCTGCGGCTTTCGATTTTCGATTTGCGCAGCGACGTATCAGCCGGTCTGGGTTCAACGCTGTCGGACTACGTGCGCGAGGTCGGCGCTCGTTCGGGACTGACGGTGCATTTGACACTCGACGTAGCGCCGACCCGTCTGCGCAGCGAAGTCGAAGCCGAGCTCCTCCGCATTGCGCAAGAAGCCATCACCAACGCCCGCAAGCACTCCGGCGCGACTAACCTGTGGGTCGACTGCCGCATCCATCCTCCCTTCGCCCGCATCGCCGTCAAAGACGACGGCCGGGGACTTGGCGATCCTCGAGACGACTCCTATGGGATGACGATCATGCGAGAACGCTCCGACCGGATCGGCGCTGATCTTGACATCGCAACGGTCAACGGCGCTGACGGTGCTGAAGGCACCGTTGTCACGGTTAGGGTGGGCGTCGACGAGCACACCCTGGCCTGACATCCGATCCCTTCAGGAGGTCCACGTGAACGCGCCGGCCCACACCGTAGTGCTCGTCGACGATCATGACCTGATTCGCCAGGGTCTGGCCCGTGCCTTCGAGCGGCATCCCGACTTCTGTGTCGTCGGCGAAGCTGCCAGCGTCGCAGCAGGCATTGATCTGGTGGCGCAACTCGCCCCCGCGGTGGTGGTGACCGACGTGCGGCTACCGGACGGCACCGGTCTGGATCTGGTGCGCGCCGTACGCAAGGGCAATTCCTCGATCGGCATCGTGGTGCTGACCATGTATGCCGGGGACGAGCAGCTCTTCGAAGCGCTCGACGCGGGCGCCTCGGCCTTCGTGGCGAAAGACGTGCCCTCAGACGACGTGGTGGCCGCAGCACGCCACGCCATAGTGTCTCCTCGTTCTTTCACGGCCGCGAGCCTTGCGGACGCAATGCGACGCCGCATGAGTCCCTCAGGCCCGCAGCTCTCGCCGCGCGAGTCAGAAGTGCTCAAGCTGCTCGCTGAAGGCCTGGGCGTGGCGGCGATCGCCCGTCAGCTGTTCGTCAGCGAGTCAACAGCGAAGACCCACATCTCCAAGATCTACGAAAAGCTCGGAGCGGCGAATCGCGCCCAGGCGATCATGAACGCGATCCGTGCCGGTCTCCTGTCGGACAAGTGAGGACTGGTGTCCGCACAAGTGCAATAGATGGCCCACACGGGCTATCAAGTGCTAGTTCCGGATCGTCCTTTTGTGTCCCCAGTTCAGCCGTTTCACCGATGTTGTGGCGGTTGATCCTCCATCATTCTTGGTGTGTCAGGGATCCACCTGCGGGTTCCGCCGAACAACTCTGGGAGATACCACCATGCTTCAGTACATGCAGCGCCTCGTTCACCGCCGCGACAACGAGAAGGGCGCCTCGGCCGTTGAGTACGGCTTGCTGGTTGCAGCGATCGCGGCCATCATCGTCCTGATCGTGTTCGCGATCGGCAAGTTCGTCAAGCAGGGCTTCAAGGACACCTGCAGCGGCCTGCAGTCAGGCAGCTACTCCACCACGCCTGCCAGCTGCCCCTCCTGATCCATCGGCTGGTAAAGGGCTGGGTGACGGCGACCGTCGTCACCCAGCCTTTTGCATTTTGAAGGAGGCGAATATGCCAAGACGCATCACCCGCTGGGATGACCGCGGCGCATCTGCAGTCGAGTACAGCTTCCTCGTGGCGGCGATCGCTGCTGTCCTAGTGATGGTGCTCTTTTCACTTGGAAGGTTTACGGGCGCTACTTACGCAGATACCTGCCAGAGTCTGGCCTCCGGCGACTTCTCGGGATCCAACGCCTGTCCCTGAGCTCAGCCGAGCTCTACACTCAGGACTGTGTAGTGTCCCCTTCTGAATACCACCTGCAGTCCCTGCACCCTTCGTAGGTCAACTATCGCCCCTGGTCCGCGCGAATCCATGAGCACCCAGCTAGCAGGATGATCATCGAGGAACGCATTCCAACCATCGCTGGACGGATGCGTGAACAACGCATCGTTGTCCGACAAGAGCTTCGGGTCCCCCAGAAGCCCTCGGTCCAGGGCCTCGACTTGGCCGTGTAGGCCCAGCCCTCGATGACAAAGCGACGCTGAGTGAGCGCCGACATCCAGAAATGCCGAGCATCGCAGTCTTCAGGCGTCGGGAACGCCGGTCCGCAGTGCACATTGGTGATCACTGTCTCACCGGGCGCGGAATGATCCGACAGCCACAGCGCTGCCTGCCGCCCATCATGCCCGTACGTCATCTCCGCACTCGGAGCCTTATCGTGTGGCACGTGACCGGTGACGAAGGCGATAGAGCGGGCAAGTCCCAGCCCGGTGACCACGACCACGATGAGCCGCAGCGGGATCTGAATTCGCCCTCGGCTCGCGTCACGCACGACCAGCTTTGCAAGCATCAGTAAGACGACGATAATCGCCAGTGCTGGGAGATTCATCCAGAGTCGCAATACGGGGCTTTCGACCAATTTTCCGTCGACGGGGGCCGGTGCCTTCCAGTGCTCCGTAATTGCCCGTGCTCCGAAGAGAGCCAGGGCCGCGGCCATAGCCGCAGCCGCTGCAATCGCCACTGAGCGCCGTGTGACCATACCTTCGTACATCTTTTGCAATCCCCAAGCCGCTAGGACACATGCGGGCAGAGCGCTGGAGCGCCCGAAATAGAGCTGGCTACTGCCTCCGTGGCCCAGAAGAAAAGTGGCTCCGTATCCCGCTGCGGCCGCGCCACTGAGCCACCAAACGCGATTGTCCCACCTTGTTTCTGGGCTCGCGAACACGCCGAAGGCACCAACCGCCGGAACGAGCCACATGGCCAGCAAGGCAGCAGTCACTAGAAGTTGCCCAGAGAGCCCACTTCCCTGCATGCCGAGAGCCGACATAAAGTGTTTCGCGCTTTGGAGTGGAGCGAACTTCAATGTCTGCGTGTCACCGTGGTAAAGAACCAAGCCGCTCAACATGACAACACCCACAGTGGCGAGCAACCCTGCCCATGCTTGTGAGGAGGTGCGCAGACCACGGGTTAGGCGGAGAGCTAATACCGCGACGTAGCCGCACGCGAACATCGGGAGGAAGGTCACTTTTGCGCCTGAGAACGCAACCGAACCGAGCAGCAGGAGCGCCCAAGTGCTCAGTGGAACTACTCGCATGCGCAAGATTTCGCATGTCAACAACAGCATCGGCACCGCCAAAGCGAACGCAAAGGTCTGCGTCGGGCTGTGCACCAAGATCATCCCTTGTAGGAATCTCTCCTCGGGTACCGCTTCGCCGATAGCGGACCCCGTCACGTCGAAGCTGCCAACGAGAACCAGAATGGCCGGGGCGAGCAGACCTGCCCACACTCGACCCGAAACGCGCATTGCGAGAACCGCAGCACCGATTACCGTCAGCACGCTCAGTACCAACGGGTCAATGCGCCTGTAAAGCACTTCCGGTGACAGTCCCGTCGCCCATGAACTCGCCGCCGCGTGCGCGTGGAAAAACCATTGGTACGTCAAACTGCCCGGATACTCGATGTACGGGTAACTCGCAGGAAAGTGATAACGAAGTTCACCTATAAGTGCAAGGTGAAACATCTCGTCCGGATCGACGATGGAAGCACTTCCAAGCGGAAGTATGGCGAATACCCGCAGGCCGAACCACACCGCCAGGTAGACAACCAGTGCACCGAGACTCCACGCCGCCAGCCGGGGCAGCACCACAGGAGCAGCAAATTCAGGGCGTTTGAGGAGCCGCAGCGCTGCGTAGCCGCATATCAGAAGTGCCGGCAGTATGTAGAGCCTGGGGAACCCCGCCCATCGAAAGATGATGTAACAGGGGAGTTCCAACATGTAGCCAACGATCGCGCCGCACACCCAACCTTCTAAACGAGTCCGCAATTGGACAACGTCGGGATTAGCTGAACCTAGACGGTCGACGACGCGAGACCAGACGACCCTTCCTGGTAACGCGATAACGAAGGTCCAGTACACAAGGTAGATCAGTGACTGCTCCGGATGCACACCGAAGCAGGCGAGTACCACCACGATCGATCCCACCGCCGCGAACGCTGCTGCCGCGCCTCCGAAAATGTGAGAACGCCTGAGACGGACGAGCCGGTCCGATCTTGATGGATTCACACAAGTGATTCTGCCAAGGCATTCTGCAGTCGTAGGCTCGACACTCGCCAATCGTGGTCGCGAGCCCACGTCAGGAAGCACGCTTCTCGACTGGTCGTCGAAACTTGCTCTATAAGCCGCAGGAGAAGATGGGTAAGCTTCTCGCTGTCTCTGCGGGACACGAGCAGTCCGGTTTCGTACGGACGAAACGTCTCCCTGGTCCCTCCGGAGGATCCCACTAACACTGGCAGCCCGCACGCCTGCGCCTCAAGGAACACGATCCCGAAGGCCTCCGCCTCTAGTCCGAACCGTCGCGTCCTGCACGGCATCGCGAAAACGTCGCCGGCGTCCGTGTAGGCGGGGACCTCCTCCCAGGGCACCGAGCCCGTGAAGATGACCGAGTCGCCCAGTCGGCGCCGTCGCGCCATCCGCTCAACGGCGGCCCTATGGGGACCGTCACCCACCAGCAGCAGCACCACATCCGGACGTTCCGCGAGCACCTGCGGCCAGGCTTTGACCAGCGTGTCCTGCCCCTTGCGCTTCACCATGCGGGCAGTGCACACGACCACGGGCGCGTCCGGCGGGATACCGAGCCGGGCGCGCACCTCCGCTCCCCCGCAGCCGGGGTAGAAGCGCTCGGTGTCGACACCCGGAGAGAGCGGCTGCATCCGGGCGGCTGCCTGGGGTGACAGTGCTGGTGCGATGCGGTCTCGGCACCACTCGCTGACGTAGGTCATCACGTCCATGGAGTCGCCGATGCGTCGCAGCAGTCGGCGGGCGACGGGCACCCGCGCCCACCACACCTCATGGCCGTGAGTGAGCGCTACCATGCGTCGGGCACCGGCCCGTCGCAGCCGTGGCGCGAGCAGCCCGAGAGGCGCGGAGGCCCCGAAGACGATCCGGTCGCAGTCGTGATGCTGCATCACCTCGATCACACGGCGGGCCACCGCCGGCGTGGGCAGCAAGGTCGCGGCCGGGTCCCGGTACACCGGGAACGGAAGCTTTGCGTCGTAGTCGCGGTCGCCCGGCATCGAGGCGGTGTAGACGACGACCTCATCGGGGGGCAGCCGCTCGCACAACGCCAGGATGAAGGTCTCGATACCCCCACGCCGGGTCGGGAAGTCGTTGGTGACAAACAGGACCCGGCTCACTTGCCGGCCTCCGCCAGCGAGCTCGGCAGCCCGGCACGCTCCAGGACCGTCGGGTGGCTGCCGAACAACCACTGGCTCCAGGCCGGCGGCGTCGGGTCATGCAGCGCTCGAAGGGACAGCTGGCGCTGCATGTCGATGAAGGCCGCGTCGGCGCCGGTGGCTGCGAGCGAGTCCCGGTCGGCCCGGATCTCGATGGAGCGGCTGACCGCGTTGACCGCGGGGCTGCTCAGCAGGCTGCCGACGGCGGCCAGCGCCAGCACCAGAGGGATGCTCCTCGGGTCGGCAGTACCCGCCGAGCCCGATCGCTCCTGGAGTCGCCGGCTGTCCAGCAGCAGCGCGAGGACTGCCACCCCGGCGATCGCGCCGAGCGCCCCCATCAGTGTCCCCACAAGGACATCATCGTGCTTGGCGTGGGCGAGCTCGTGGGCAATCACCACCCGCGCCTCGGCCGGCGTCATCGCCTGCAGCAGCGTGTCGTAGACGACGACCCGCCGGGTGCTGCCGAACCCCGAGACGTAGGCGTTCAGCGTCGTCGTACGCCGCGACGCGTCGGCCACCAGCACGTCGCTGACCCTCACCCCCTCGGTCTCGGCGAGCCGGAGGATCGACGTGCGGAGCGGGCCGTCGGGCATGGACGTGAAGTTGTTGAAGAGCGGCTCCACCACGATCGGGTAGAGGAAGGAACCGGCGACGGCCACGACCGCCGCCGTCCCGCCAGCCCACACGAACCAGGTCCGCGGCCGCCACCGGGCGAAGAAGATCATCAGCAGCACCAGGATGCTGGTGGCCACCCAGCTGACCAGGAAGGACACGGTCAGGTCCCGCAGCCAGCCGGTAAAGGCCTGGTCGGTCAGTCCGTACTCGAGACCGAGACGGCGGAGCAGGAGGCTCAGCGGCAGGGTCACGAGCCGCCCGATGAGCAGCACCGCACCCACGGCCAGCACGGCGGTCACCGGCCACCGGCGGCCTCCCTCCAACCGCCGCACCAGCCGCGCCCCCCACCGGGTGAACCCGAGGGCCGCCGCGGTGGCGAGCGAGACGGCGTACGACGTCCAGCCGAGCCATCGGCGAGCGTCGGAGAACCGCTCGGCCCGCGCCAGCTCGGACTTGGTGAACAGGTCGCCGGGCGACAGCGGCACCAACCGACCTCCGGGCACCCACGACCAGGGCACCCACAGCGCTGCGACGACCACCAGGGCCAGCGTCGCCAACGCCGCCATCAACCACGCGGTCCGCCTCGCGATGCCCGGTCGACTCTGCTCCACGTCAGACAGCCTGCCAGGTCCGGTCCAACCGGGGCTCAGCGAGCCAACCGGCGCAGGTAGTCGCGCCACTGGTCGGTGAAGACGGACTCGCTCGTGCCGAGCACCTGACGGAACGCGGCCTCGGTGTTGCCGTCCCGGTCGGCCTGCTCGTAGAACCGGAGCAGCCGCTCGCGGCCGTAGGTCTCCCCCAGCAGTCGGCACGCCAACCAGGCGGCCTCGTAGGAGGCGCCGAGGTCCTTGCTGTCGGCCTTGAAGTCGTCCTGGTTCGGCAGGTGGTCGGGCACTCCGTCGGAGCGGACCTGCGCGAGGATCTGGCTCGCGGTCACCTCGACCGGGAGGTCGACGTAGGCGAGGGCGACGTAGTCGGCGAACCCCTCGAGCAGCCAGGTGGGCATGCTGGAGGTCGCCGCGTGGGTGGCGACGTGCGCGGCCTCGTGGCTCATCACGATCTGCGCGCCCTTCTCCCCCAGCGGCCCGAAGACCGGTGGGTTGACCATGATGTGCACGGGTGAGTCGCCGGTGTTCGAGCCGTCCACAGGGGTGGTGACCGCGGCGATGGCGGCGTAGGTATCCGGCTCGGCGCCGAGCAAGCGCTCCAGCTCACCCTGGGACGAGGGCACCTCGACCACCAGCGGGCCCGGCCACCGCGGCAGCACCTTGCGGACGTCGCGGACCGCCTGGTTTGCGAGACGGGAGTACCCGACCACCCCAGGCCTCTTGGCACTCATCACCAGCGAGGTCCGGCTCTGCTCGACGGCGAGCTTGCTGAGCAGCCAGAGCGGCGCCGGGTCGCCGTAGTCGAGCCGAGCCGAGACGAACGCCGCGCCGTCCCGTGTCTGCAGGAAGGTCATCGTCACCTCCATCTCGCTGCTGCTCCGGTCGAAGCCCGCCACCCGCCAGCGCAGCTGGACGTCGCCGACCCAGGCCCGACGGGCAAGGCCCTGCGCGACAGCCGGTCGGTGGCTGGTGTCGTCGTCGACGTAGCGCATCGAGAGACCGGTGATCCCCAGCCGCCGGACGTTGGCCTTCATCTGGGCCAGCTCGCGAGCCGCGGCCGGATCTCCGGGGGCGGCCAGCGCGGCGAGGGCGGCGGGCGAGCCGCCGTCGAGCGCGGCGGTCAGGTCGTTGAGCAGCTCGGCCGCCGCGTCGTCGCGGGTGTCGAGTGCGGTGCCCGGCCGGGCCGGCGGCAGGTCGGCCAGCTGGGGTCGCGACAGGAAGACATAGGCGATCAGCGCGACCCCCACACACAGCACGAGGCCGGCCACCCACCAACGTGAGTGACCGGCCTCGTCGAGAGCCTCAGCCCGGTCGGACGGCACCGGAGTACGGCATCGAGAACACGGGGGCGACCGTGACGCCCGAGCTCGGGTTGGCCGCGTGCACGATCTGGCCGTTGCCGATGTAAATGCCGACGTGGCTCACCGGCGAGTAGTAGAAGACCAGGTCGCCCGGGGCCAGCGAGGACTGGGACACCGGCGTGCCCGAGCCCATCTGCGCGCTTGAGGAGTGCGGGAGACCGACGCCGGCCTGCGCCCAGGCCATCATGGTCAGGCCGGAGCAGTCGAAGGCGCTCGGACCGGCGGCGCCGTAGACGTAGGCGTCGCCGACCTGGGCCAGTGCGTACGACACCGCGGCGCCCGCCCTGCCGGAGACCGAGACATTGGCGGTTGCGGGCTCCGCTGTCGGCTCGGCCGCCGGTGCAGCCTCCGGGGCGGCCTCCGCCGTGCGCTGCGCGTCTCGGCTCGCCGCGGCCGCGGCGGCGGCCCGCTCGGCCTCCAGGCGGTCGAGAAGCTTGGCGGCTTCCGCTGCCTTGTCGTCGATCTCGGCCTTGTCGTCGGCCAGCTGCGCCTTGGTCTCGGCGATCCGGTCGAGCTCGCGCTGCGCGGCGGCCTCCCGCATCTCCAGCTGCTTGGCCTGGACCGCGAAGTCCGCCATCATCGCGGCGCGCTGGTCGTTGAAGCCGGAGATCGTGGTGAGTTGGTCGAGGAAGGTGTCCGGGTCGTCGGACAGCATCACCTGGGTGGCGGAGGAGAGCGCCTGGCCCTGATACTGCGCGACGACGGCGGAGGCCACCTCGTCGCGGACCGCGTCGACCTTGTCGCGCTGGCGGCGCAGGTCGGCGTCCAAGGCAGCCAGCCGGCCGCGGGCATCGGTCAGCTCGAGGCGCGCGTCGTTGTAGCGCTCGGAGGCCTTCTCGGCCTGCTCGTAGAGGGAGTCGACGCGGGCCTGGACATCGTCGATGTTCGGCTCCGCGAAGGTAGGCGTCGCCGACAGCACCGAACCGCTCGTGGCGGCGATGCACAGGGTGGCGAGAACAGATGCGGTGCGCTTCCGGCCGTTCAGCACGAGCGGACGGTCTCCTCTTTGTCGTGACGCCTACCGAGTTAGCTGACGGGTTCGGGCGGCAAAGAAGCCCTACACACACGACCGGCCGTCTCCCGACGGTCAGCCACACGCGATTCACCCCAGGAACGTGGTTCCCCGGCTCCGGACTCCGCAACCCCCGGCATCGTCCAGACTCAGCGCAGCGCCTGAGCCGACCCGGTCTGGTCGGCTGTGACAGGCGCTCGAGTTACCCAGGCTAGGCGTGATCCGGAGCGTCGGCAAACCAAACTTCGGCATGTCCGCGACCTCTGTGGAGCAATCCGGCGAATTCGCGCCTCAGGTGTCACAGAAGTCACACAGGTCACAGACGTCTGGCCAGAACCTGGTAGGCAAGCCGCCGCTTTCTCGCTTGAACTCTCGTGGCAACTGCACCGGTGAGCAGGTCTGCGCGGGTCAACGCAAAGTCCGCGCCGTACAGGGTGGCGACAGTTCGACGGAGCGAGTCGACCTGGCCGACCTGTTCAGCCAACAGGCGAACGCTCCACTGACCGGCGCTGAGCCGGAAGGACGCCACAGCATCTTCCAACGCGATCAAGTCGCCGCATGCGAGCACCTTGACGTAGGTCGCGAGGTCGATCACGTAGCCGTGGGTGCCCTCCCACCCCCCGACAGCCTCCAACGCGTCACGTCGCAGCAAGACGGCGCAGGGTTCACCGAAGACATTCGTGCCTGATCTGATCGTCCGACGGACTGCGTCCGAGCCAGACACACGGCCCTTCATCCTAGGTAAGCCACGTGCCCTGGTGACGACAGCTCCGCGGGCGTCCACGATGTCGCGACGACCCGCCACCATCACGACGCCGGCTCCACCCCGATCGACGGCCTGGACCTGCAGGACCAAGCATTCTGGGTCCAGCAGGTCGTCGCCGCAGACGAGTTTCAACAACGGGGCGGAAGCCATGCTGCTCACGTGATTCCAGTTGCGCTCGGCTCCCCCGCCCGATGAGATTCGCTCAAGGTGGATACGCGGATCATGGCTGAATTGCTGCAGTAGCTCCCACGTGCCGTCTGTCGAAGCGTGGTCGGACACGATTAACTCGAAGTCGGCGAACGACTGCTGGAGAATCGAACGCATGGTCGCCGCAATGTGGTCGGCATTGTTGTACGTCGGGACAACTACTGAGACCCGCGGCGTCACGCAGCCGATCCTGAACGGTCATTGCGGCTGGGGCCGGCTCCCCCGGAATACCGCGGCGCATAGGTCGGAGAACCCGTCACCTCGTGACGAAGGGCGGGGTGCGGGTGGTGGAGACTGTCATAGCCGACAAGGTAGGTGGGCCGCCCTTGGCTGGCGACGAAGATCCGCGCCACGTACTCCCCTAAGAGGCCGAGGCATAGGAGCTGTACCGCCGCGAGCAAACCGAGGGTTGCGACGGTGGAGGTCCAACCAGGAACGGTGCCACCGACGAACGAGCCCCAGAGCGCCCACCCCATGGCGAACAAGGCGAACCCCGTGCCCAGCATCCCGGCCCATGTGGCGAAGCGGAGTGGCACGGCTGAAAAGGCTGTCACGGAATCGAGCCCCAAAGAGACCATGCGGCTGAGCGGATACTTCGTCCGTCCTGCAGCACGACGGTCTCGCACATACGTCACTTGGCCAGACGGAAAACCGAACCAGGGGATGACCAAGCGGTAGACACGACCGTGCTCAGGCAGAGCCGACAGCGCGTGGATGACACGGCGGCTCACCAGCCGGAAGTCCCCGGCGTTGTCCGGCAACTGCGGGCCCGATAGACGACGCATCACCCGGTAGTAGCTGTGCGCGGTCCACCGCTTGACCATCGTGTCGCTCGACCGATCCGAACGAACGCCATAGACAACATCAAGCCCATCCGACACCGCCATGGAATACATCTGCCCGATGGCTTCGGGAGGATCCTGGAGGTCGGCGTCGATAGTGACGGCGTACTCCGCACGTGCCGAATCAAGACCAGCGGTCAGCGCAGCCTGGTGGCCGGCATTGCGCAGCAGCCGCACGAGCCTCAACTGGGGCCATTCTTCTCGTGCCGCAAACAGGAGCTCGGCGGTGCCGTCGCGACTGCCATCGTCAACACACACAACTTCGTAGGTCACGCTCACACCGTCGTGACTCAACGCATCGAGCTCGGGACGCAGCCGCTGGACGAAGAGGGGCACGACCTCCTCTTCGTTGAACATCGGCACGACAACCGACAGACCCAGCGTCATTCGACATTGGTACCACGCCGGATCCTCACCATTGCGTGAAATGCGAAGACTGCCCAAGGCGAGCAAGGGGTTGTCAGGCAGACGCCACATCGGGCCCAGAGATCGGCGAAACCATCCGCAGTGGCGGCACCAGCCCTCCGCCGGCCAGCACCTCCAGGGCCCGCTGCTGGTCCTCGTCGAAGCCGAGCTCCGGCGGCGGACCGAGCAGGGCCGTCACCACGCAGTCGTGGCAGGCCAGGCCTCTCACGACGCAGGTGTCGCAGTCGATGTGCACGCTCATTGGAATCCTCCCGGGGAAGTAGTCTGGAAGGACGCTGACAGCATGCTCCGACAGTTTCGGAGCCCGGGACGGATCTCAGGCCCGTGCGAGCAGGCGGGACAGCGCTGCGGCGGCGACGGCGCGGGCCCCGGCACGCACCACGTCGCGCACGACGGCCTGGTCGCTGGTCACCACGACGACCGGGCGTCCCGTCGGTTCCGCGGCCACGAGCTCCCGGATCACGTCGTCAGCGATGACTCCGACCGGGCTGAAGAGCACACGTACGTGGCGTGGTCGGTTCACCAACGGTCTCTCGGTCTTGTCCGCGGCATCGAAGACGACCGTCGTCTCGCCTCCACTGCGCGCAGCAAGCGGCGCCAACCGGCTCATCAGGCGGTCACGCTGCTTCTCCAGCGACAGCTCCGGATAGGCGGACTTGGTCACGTTGTAGCCGTCGATGATCAGGTGCATCCGTGGCATCGTGAGCAGCTGCTCGAGCAGCGCCGGGTCGTCGACGGCCATCGACCCATGGGCGGTGGACACCCTGCTGCCCTGCTCGGCGACGTGGGCCTCGACGAGGTCGGCCGGTGATCCTTCCACTGCCGGCAACGCGAGCTCGCGCCGCAGACCCTGAGCCGTTTCCAGCAAGGTGTCGAGCAAGAGGCGGGCCCGAAGGGTTTCCTGGCCTCGGCCCGCGCGCTCGGCCCGACGGAGTCCCGCCAGCTCGCCCTCGAGCTCCTCGACCCGACTGCGGAGCCGACGCGCCTCCGCCTCACCGGCGGCCGCCGCGCTGCTCACACCACGTCGGGCGACCATGGCCTCGTCCTGGGCTCGCGCAGCCTCCTCCTCGGCTTCCTTCAGGCGCATGCGCGCGTCGCCGAGCTTGTGCCGCAGAGCGCTGTTATCGGCCTTCAGCCGAGCCACTTCCTCGCGGTGCTGGGACCGCGAGCTGCGGGACTCCTCGTGAGCGGTCTCGACCTGGGCCTTAAGCCGCTCGATCTGCTCCTCAGCCTGGCGGGAGGAGGCGCTCTCGTGCTGCCGCACCACGGCTGACACCGCGCTCTCGACGATCTGCTGCCACCCGTCGGGGCGGAACAGGAACGCGACCGCGGCCAGCTCGACCGGGTCTGCAGCCGCCGGGAGATCCCCCGCCTCGAGGGCGTCGACCAGACCGGTCACCTCGGGGCGGACCAGGGTGGCGACCCGGTCACGAAAACGCTCGTCGGTCTCCAGGACAGAGGCGATCTGGGCTCCGGCGAGCTTGGCACGACGACTGGACGCAAACGAGGCAACCCGCTTCAACGGTGCCGGCAGCTGTTCGGCCGGCAGGTTTCCCAGCGCGTCGGCAGCCAGCGCGATCACCCGCACCCGGACAGGCCCCGGCAACAGCGGGGACACGTCCGCGCCGCTGCTGCCCTCCGCTGCCTCGCCCGCGCTCACGAGCTGCCGGCGTCGACTTCGTTGCGCGCCACGATCTCCACCGCGTCGGAACGACCACACCACCGGCAGGCCACGCGCTCGACCGACTCCTCGTCCGTGCGCGACTCCTCGACCAGGTGCTCCCCGGCCAGGTCGAAGTGCCAGAACTCGGTGGTCCGTCGGGTCCGGGTGACGTCGAAGCGGGTCAGGTTGCCACAGCCACCGCAGCGCCACCGGCTGCTCGCGTCAGGCAGGGCGGTCGACATGCGGACTCCTCGGCTCGGTGGGACTTCTGTGGCCAGCGTATGCCGCGTGGCGAGCCGAAATGGTCGGCGGTGCGATCTAACGTCCGGTTCATGAGCAGCGCACCGGTGGAGACCGCCGACCAGCGGCACCAACCCCACTGGGAGAGCCAGCGAAGCTTCGACGAGCTGGGCCGCCCGCTCCGCGACACCACCTTCTGCGTGGTGGACCTGGAGACCACCGGCGGATCCGCTCAGGGCGGTTCGATGATCACCGAGATCGGCGCGGTCAAGGTGCGCGGCGGAGAGGTGCTCGGTGAGTTCCAGACCCTGGTGAACCCGCACCAGGCGATCCCGCCCTTCATCGCGGTGCTCACGGGGATCACCGACTCCATGGTGGCGACCGCCCCCCGGATCGAGCAGGTCCTCCCCCAGTTCCTGGAGTTCGCCCGGGGCACCGTGCTGGTGGCGCACAACGCTCCGTTCGACGTAGGGTTCCTCAAACATTTCGCGGCACAGCAGCAACGCCCCTGGCCGGCCTTCGAGGTCCTCGACACCGCCAAGCTGGCCCGTCGGGTCGTGACCCGCGACGAGACGCCGAACTGCAAGCTCGGCTCCCTCGCCACCCTGTTCGGCAGCGCCACCACGCCCAACCACCGCGCGTTGTCGGATGCGCGCGCCACGGTGGATGTGCTGCACGGACTGATGGAGCGGCTGGGGAACCTCGGCGTCAACACGCTCGAGGAGCTGGCGACCTTCTCGGCCCGAGTCAGCACGGCCCAGCGACGCAAGCGCCACCTGGCCGAGGGGCTGCCGCATGCCCCGGGCGTGTACCTGTTTAAGGACGAACGAGGCCGGGTGCTCTATGTCGGCACCTCTAAGGACTTGCGCTCCCGTGTCCGCAGCTACTTCACCGCCTCGGAGACTCGCTCCCGCATGGGGGAGATGGTCAACCTGGCCGCCTCTGTCCAGGGAATCGAGTGCACGACGCCACTCGAGGCCGAGGTCCGGGAGCTCCGCCTGATCGCCGAGCACAAGCCCCGCTACAACCGCCGCTCGAGGTTCCCCGAGCGGGTCCACTGGATCAAGCTGACCGTAGAGCCGTGGCCCCGGCTGTCGTTGGTCCGGCAGGTCCTCGACGACGGCGCCGAGTACGTCGGACCGTTCGGCTCCAAGCGGACCGCCGAACGATCGTTGCTGGCGCTGCACGAGGCGTTCCCGATCCGCCAGTGCGGCGGGAGGATGGCGAAGAAGCCGTCGCTCACCGCCTGCGCTCTTGCGCAGATGGGCAAGTGCCTCTCTCCCTGCGACGGCAGCGTCGACGCGGAGACCTATCACGCAGCCGTCGACGACCTGCGGGTCGCACTGTCCAGCCGACCCGACCTCGTGGTGGCGACGCTGACCGCCCGGATGGAGCTTCTCGCCTCGTCCGAGCGGTTCGAGGACGCCTCGTCCTGGCGGGACCGGCTCGCCGCATTCCTCCGCGGCACCGCCCGAACCCAGCGCCTCCAGGCCCTCACCCGCTGCTCGGAGGTGGTCGCGGCCCGACGCGAGGACGACCGGTGGGCGGTCCATGTCATCCGGCACGGTCGGCTGGCCGCCGCGGGCGTGATCCCCCACGGTGCTCACGCCGGCGACTGGGTCCTGGGCCTTCGGGCATCCGCCGAGACGGTCGTCCCAGGACCCGGCCCCACACCGGCGGCGACGGCCGAGGAGAGCGAGAAGCTCCTCAGGTGGCTCGAGTCCGACGGCGTCCGCCTCGTCCATGTCGAGGGCGACTGGACCTGCCCCGTGGGTGGTGCGACCAAGCACCTCAAGCTCCACGACGCCGTGCGCGAGTCGCGCGAGAGCCTCGTGCCGTTCGAGGATCGCCGCGGGCTGCGGCCCGAGCACCAACCGGTCCGATAGCGTGACGTCATGATCACTGCCATCGTCTTCGTCAAGGCCGACGTCGCACGGATCCCCGAGGTCGCCGAGGAGATCGCAGCGCTCGAAGGCGTCAGCGAGGTCTACTCGGTGACCGGGCAGATCGACCTGATCGCGCTGGTGCGGGTCCGCAACCACGAAGACGTGGCCGCTGTGGTGGCCGACAAGCTCAATAAGGTCCCCGGCGTGAGCGCGACCGAGACCCACATCGCGTTCCGGTCCTACTCCCAGCACGACCTGGAGTCGGCCTTCTCCCTCGGCCTCGACTGACGCCAGTCCGTCGGAGTAACCGGCTGGGTCAGCTAGACGCTTCGGCCGAGGCGGCGACCCAGCGGTCCAAAATATCCGCGGCGGCGCCGGAGTCGAGGGCCTGCTGCGCTCGGGCGATCCCGGCGCTCAGCCGGTCGGCCATCGGGCCGGCCTCGGCGGCGTGGACGGCCAGCGCCGCCCCGGCGTTGAGCACCACCGCGTCCCGGACCTGACCCGGCTCACCGGCCACCAGCCGGCGTACGACGTCGGCGTTGTAGGCGGCGTCCCGGCCGCGCAGGCCCTCCGCCGTGCCGCCGCCGAGCCCGAAGTCGGCGGGGTCGACCGTGAACTGCTCGACCGCGCCGCCGGTCACCGCCCACACCTGCGAGGTGGTGGTGGTGGTCAGCTCGTCGAGGCCGTCGTCGCCGCGGAACACCCAGGCGTCGACGCCGCGGCGGGCGAACACGCCGGCCATCAGCGGCGCCATCCGCGGGTCCGCGCAGCCGATCGCCTGCGCCTCCGGGCGGGCCGGGTGCGCCAGCGGGCCGAGGAAGTTGAAGGTGGTGCCGATGCCGAGCTCGCGACGCGGTACGGCGGCGTGGCGCAACGCCGGGTGGAACGCGGCGGCGAAGCAGAAGGTGATCCCGACCTCCTCCCCCACCGCGGCCACCTGGTCCGCGGGCAGGTCCAGCCGGATCCCGAGCGCCTCGAGCACGTCGGCGGAGCCGGCCTTGGACGACGCCGACCGGTTGCCGTGCTTGACCACGTGCGCACCGGCGCCGGCGGCGACGATCGCGGCCATCGTGGAGATGTTCACCGACATCGACCGGTCGCCGCCGGTGCCGACGACGTCGAGCACGCGCCCGGACACCTTCAGCGGCGTGGCCTTGGCGTACATCGCGGCGACGAGGCCCTCGAGCTCGTCGATCGTCTCGCCCTTGCCCCGCAGCGCCACCGCGAAGCCGGCGATCTGGCTGGGGGTGGCCTCGCCGGCGAGGATCTCCCCCATCGCCCAGGCGGTCTGCTCGGTCGAGAGGTCGGTGCGCGCGACGAGCGCGGACAGCACCTCCGGCCAGCTGTGGTCGGTCATCGGCGGGTGGCCGGTCAGGCCGGGACGCGCGCCTTGAGGAGCCGGGTCACGGCCTCGGCGAGCTGCAGCGGGTCGATGGGATGCGGGACGGCGGCCTCGGCGCGCGACCAGGTGGCGAGCCAGGCGTCCTGCGGGCGGCCGGTGAGCACCAGGATCGGCGGGCAGCGGAAGATCTCGTCCTTCATCTGCTTGGCGATCCCCATCCCGCCGGCGGGCGTGGCCTCGCCGTCGAGGATGGCCAGCGCGATCTCCCCGGAGTCCATCTGCTGGATCACGACCGGCTCGGTCGCCACCTCGACGTACTCCAGCTCCGGCAGGTCCGGGTGCGGGCGGCGTCCGAGGGCCAGCATCACCTGGCTGCGGGTGTTCGCGTCGTCGCTGTAGACGAGCACCTTCAACGGCTGGTCGCTCTGCGCTTCGGTCACGCCGCAGATGCTACCGGTTCTCCAACCGGTCGAGCCGCCGGTCCTCCCGGGCCGCCTCGCGCATCGAGGAGCGCGCCCACTGGGTGAACAGCACCGCCAGGAACAGCAGCCCGACCAGGTCGCCGGAGCCCCACAGGATCCCGCCGGCCAGGTGCTGGTCGGCGGCCGGGTCGGGCAGCCAGGTGAGACCGGCGGCCTCGGGCAGCGCGCGGTACCAGGAGCCGCCGATCAGCTCCTGCTGGCCCATGATCGTGACCCCGAGGAAGGCGTGGAACGGCAGCGTCAGGAACACCATCAGCAGCCGGAACGGGTAGCCCACCCGGCCCGGCACCGGGTCGGCGCCGACCAGCGGCCAGAAGAACAGCGAGCCGACCAGCACGAGGTGCACGTGCATCATCTCGTGGACGAAGGTCGACCGCAGCGACGCGTCGTACCAGCCGGTGAAGTAGAGCGCCCACGGGCTGATCACGAACAGCGTGAACGTGAGCGGCGCGAAGGTCAGCACCTGGGCGACCCGGGAGTGCAGCACCGCCAGCAGCCAGGACCGCGGCCGGGCCGCCAGCGTGCGCAGCGCCAGCGTCACCGGCGCCCCCAACGCCAGCAGCAGCGGCACCACCATCGAGAGCAGCATGTGCTGGACCATGTGCACCGAGAGCAGCGCGGTGTCGTAGGCGCCCAGCCCCGACATCGTGGCGAACGCGAAGATCCCCATCCCGAACACCACGAAGCTGACCGTGCGCATCACCGGCCACCGGTCCCCGCGGGAGTGCAGCACCCGGACGCCGTACAGGTAGGCACCGGCCACCCAGACCAGCGCGACGAACAGGAACGGATCGAGCGTCCAGCCGGTGAAGACCCGGCCCAGGCTGAACGGCGCTAGACCGGTCAGCTCGGAGGCGTCGGCGAAGATGCTCACGGCCTCCAGCCTAGGTCGCCGCCGCCCGCCTGAGCGCGGCGGGATCCGACCCGCGACACCGGCTGAGAGCCCCGTAAATAGCCGATGTGAAGTTTTCAACCACGGAACTAGGGGGGTCGCCATGTCGTTGTCACCAGGTTCCCGACATAATGGCGAGGTGGCCACGACAGCGACTGCGATCCCGGCATCCCGGCTCCACGGGCACCACGACCGACCGAGCATGGTCAGCGTCGGAACGATCATCTGGCTCTCCAGTGAGCTGATGTTCTTCGCGGCGCTGTTCGCGAGCTACTTCACCATCCGCGCGGTGTCCCCCGGCCTGTGGAGCCAGGAGACCCAGCTGCTCAACGTGCCGTTCGCGACGGTCAACACCACGGTGCTGGTGCTGTCCTCGCTGACCTGCCAGCTCGGCGTCTTCGCGGCCGAGCGCGGCCAGGTCGGCCGCAGCGGCGGGCTGTTCCAGGTCAAGGGCTGGGGGCTGCGCGAGTGGTTCGTGCTGACCTACGTCATGGGTGCCTTCTTCATCGGCGGCCAGGCGCTGGAGTACGCCGAGCTGATCCACGAGGGCGTCACGATTCCGTCCTCGGCCTACGGCACGATGTTCTTCTTGACCACCGGCTTCCACGGCCTGCACGTGACCGGTGGGCTCATCGCCTTCCTGCTCGTCCTGGGCCGCACCTTCATGGCCCGCAAGTTCACGCATGAGCAAGCCGTCAGCGCGATCGTCGTGTCCTACTACTGGCACTTCGTCGACGTGGTGTGGATCGGTCTGTTCGCGACCATCTACCTGATCAAGTAGTCACCTAGTCACCAGAACCAGATACGAGGACTATTCGTGCGACTCCTGACCGACCGGCTCTCACGCCGGCTGTCCGCCCGGCGCCGGAGCAGGTACGCCGGTGCTGTGGTCATGCTTCTCGGACTGCTCATGACCGGCGGGGCGTACGCCGCCCTCTCCCCTGCGCAGGCCTCCAGCGAGGCCTCCGACCAGTCGACGGTCGAACAGGGCCGCCAGCTGTTCCTGGTCGGCTGCGCCTCCTGCCACGGCAAGAACGGCGAGGGCGTCAGCACCCAGAACGGCACCATCTACGGCCCGCCGCTCGCCGGCGTGGGCGCGGCCGCCGTCGACTTCCAGGTCGGCACCGGCCGGATGCCGATGGCCCGTCCCGGCCAGCAGGCTCCGGTCAAGGACGTGACCTACTCCCCCGCCGAGATCGAGGCGCTGGCGGCGTACGTCGCCTCCCTGGGCCCCGGCCCGGCCGTCCCGCAGCAGAGCGCCTACGACCCGAGCACGATCCCCGAGGACGAGCTCAACGACTCGATCGTCCGCGGCGGCCAGTTCTTCCGCACCAACTGCACGGCCTGCCACAACTTCGCCGGCTCCGGCGGCGCGCTGCCCCAGGGCAAGTACGCCCCCAGCCTCAACGGCGTCACCCCCAAGCACATCTACGAGGCCCTGATCACCGGCCCGCAGCAGATGCCGGTCTTCTCCGACGGCGTCCTGAAGCCTGACGAGAAGCGCGACATCATCGCCTACCTCAAGAGCTTCGACGAGACCCCGAACTACGGCGGCGCCAGCCTCGGCAACTACGGCCCGGTGGCCGAGGGTGCCTTCGCCTGGCTGGTCGGCATCGGTGCCTGCGTCGGCTTCGCGGTCTGGATCGCCTCGCACTCCGTGCGTTCGAAGAAGGGAACCAAGGCGTGAGCGACGAGCACTCCCGGGACCTCGTCCGGCGGGAGCCGATGGACGAGCCGATCCCGAACCCGGGGCTTCACGAGCACGAGCCACGCCCCACCGACGTCGAAGAGGCCGCCGCGAAGCGCGCCGAGCGGCAGATCGCCACGATGTTCGGCCTCTCGAGCGTCTTCGCCGTCCTGTTCGTGGTCTGCTACTTCGTCTTCGACATCGGCGACGACTGGGACTCGATCCTCGGCTTCGGCGCCTCCACCGTCACCCTCGGGCTCACCCTCGGCATGGCGCTGCTGCTGATCGGCATCGCCGCCATCCAGTGGGCCCGCAAGCTGATGAGCGACGTCGAGATCGTCGAGATGCGGCACCCCGCCGCCTCCCCCGAGAGCGACCGCGAGCAGGCCATCGCCTCGTTCAACGCCGGCGTCAGCGACTCCGGCATCGGCCGGCGCCCCCTCATCCGCAACTCGATGATCGGTGCGCTGGCCGCCCTCGGCCTCCCCGCGATCGTCGCGCTGCGCGACCTCGGCCCGCTGCCCGGCGACAAGCTGTCCAAGACCGTGTGGGCCAAGGGCGTCCGGGTCGTCAACGACGTCTCCGGCATCCCGATCAAGCCCTCCGACGTGGTCATCGGCCAGCTGGTCAACGGTGAGCCCGGTCTGTTCTTCCAGGAGAACGAGGAGGGCGAGCCGCTCTTCGAGGGCACCGAGCTGCTCCAGGCGAAGGCCAAGGCCGCGGTCATCATGGTCCGGATGCGGCCCGACGAGATCACGCCCACCAAGGAGCGCGAGAACTGGGGCATCGACGGCATCCTGTGCTACTCCAAGATCTGCACCCACGTCGGGTGCCCGATCTCCCTGTGGGAGCAACAGACCCACCACCTGCTCTGCCCGTGCCACCAGTCGACCTTCGACCTGGCGGACAACGGCAAGGTGGTCTTCGGGCCGGCGGCCCGGCCACTCCCCCAGCTGCCCCTCATGCTGGACGACGAGGGTTACATCGTCGCCCAGAGCGACTTCTTGGAGCCGGTCGGCCCCAGCTACTGGGAACGTGGTGAGTGATCGATGAGCTATGCGACGTCCAACGGCAAGACGGCCGCCAGGGCCAAGAAGGGCAACCCGGTCGGCAGCACCGCCACCTGGCTGGACGAGCGGCTCGGCCTGGCCACGCTGGCCAAGAAGCAGATCCGCAAGGTCTTCCCGGACCACTGGTCCTTCATGCTCGGCGAGATCGCGCTGTGGAGCTTCGTGATCCTGCTGCTCACCGGCACCTTCCTGACCCTCTGGTTCAAGCCGAGCATGTCCGAGGTCGTCTACAACGGCCCCTACGACCAACTGCGCGGCATGCAGATGTCGGAGGCCTACGCCTCCACGCTGCACATCTCCTTCGACGTGCGCGGCGGCCTGCTGATGCGGCAGATCCACCACTGGTCGGCGATGCTGTTCATCGCCGCGATGTTCGTGCACATGATGCGGGTGTTCTTCACCGGCGCGTTCCGCAAGCCGCGTGAGCTCAACTGGGTGATCGGGTGCCTGCTGCTGCTGCTCGGCTCGCTCGAGGGCTTCACCGGCTACTCGCTGCCCGACGACCTGCTCTCGGGCACCGGCATCCGGGCCGCGGACGGCTTCATGAAGTCGATGCCCGTCGTCGGCACCTACATGTCGTTCTTCCTCTTCGGCGGCGAGTTCCCCGGCGACGCGATCATCTCGCGGCTCTACACCGCCCACGTGCTGCTGATCCCAGGCGTCCTGCTGGCGCTGATCGGCGCGCACATGCTGCTGCTGGTCTTCCACAAGCACACCCAGTGGCCCGGCCCCGGCCGGACCAACGAGAACGTGGTCGGCTACCCGCTGCTGCCGATCTACGCCGCGAAGGCCGGTGGCTTCTTCTTCATCGTCTTCGGCCTCACCGCGCTGATGGGTGGCCTGCTCACCATCAACCCGATCTGGCGCTACGGCCCCTACGACCCCTCCCAGGTGACCGCCGGCTCCCAGCCGGACTGGTACATGGGCTGGCCCGACGGCGCGCTGCGCATCATGCCGGGCTGGGAGACCCACCTCTTCGGCTTCACGCTGAGCTGGAACGTCTTCCTGCCGATCATCGTGCTGCCCGGCGTGATGTTCACGATCCTGCTCGTGCTGCCCTTCATCGAGCAGTGGATCACCGGCGACAAGCGGGAGCACCACCTGCTCCAGCGGCCGCGCAACGCCCCGAACCGGACGGCCACCATGGTCGCGCTGATGACCTTCATCGGCCTGCTCTGGATGGCCGGCGGCAACGACATCCTCGCGGTGCTGTTCAACCTGAACCTGAACTACATCACCTGGTTCATGCGCGTCGCGGTGTTCGTCGGCCCGGTGCTGGCGTTCATCATCACGCGTCGCTGGTGCATCTCGCTCCAGCGCGCCGACGAGGCCATGCTGCTGCACGGCTACGAGACCGGCGTGATCATGCGCTCCCCCGAGGGCGCCTACGCCGAGAAGCACTCCCCCATCTCGGTCGACGAGGCCTACACCCTCACCGCCCGGGACCGGGACCCGATCATGGAGCTGCCGACGGCGGCCGACGAGAACGGCGTGGCCAACCGCAAGGTCCAGCTGCGCCGCCTCCGGGTCAAGCTCAACCACTTCTGGTTCTCGCACAATGTCCAGAAGCCGACCGCAGCGCAGCTCGAGGAGGCGCAGCAACACGCCGCGCACGAGCTGGCAGCCGCGGAGGACGGGCACCAGCACATCGTCGGCGACTACACCGGCGAGTACGAGCTCGACGGCCGCCCCGCCGACGGGCACCAGTTCGACGGTCGGCACTCGACCGAGGGCGAGGAGCTCCGGCAGCACTAGCTCCGGCTCCCCCGCTCCAGCTCCTCGAGGCCCCCGCAGCGTCCTGCTGCGGGGGCCTCAGCACGTCGTACGCCGCCCGCGGCCCGAGACACCGCCGCCACCACCGCCGCCGCCGCCGAAATCGAGCACAGCCGCTGTTCCGGCCGCCCGACCCGTCCTGCCGGCCGCCGAAGCCGAGCACAGCCGTAGTTCCGGCCGCCCAACCCGCGCCACCCGCCGCCGAAATCGAGCACAGCCGCGCTTCTGGACCCGGGTCGCTGCCGCCCGACTTCCTGCAGCCGTCGCGGGGCTGTGGACAGCGGCCGACGTCGTACCCGGAAATCCGGCACGCTCCCGAGATGAGCATCGCGCTGAAGGACGCCGCCCTCGACACCAACCGCCCGTTCACCGTGGCTGCGGGACTCGCCGCGGGTCTCACCCGGTCCACGCTGCGCGGGCCGCTGTTCCGGCGCATCCTCCACGGCGTGTACATCGCCGCCCGGGTCCCGGTGCGTGCCCGGGAACGCATCGAGGCCGCGCTGCTCGTCCACCCGGACGGCGCCTGGGCGAGCCATGCGAGCGCGGCGCGGGTCTACCGCCTACCGGTGCCGGCGCGGTGCACCGACGAGCACGTGACCGTACGCCGACGTCAGGACCGTCGCGCCCGACGCGAGGTGGTCCCCCACCTGGCCGCCGAGCTGAGCCGCGCCTGCCTCGTCGCGGGCCTGCCGGTCAGTCGGCCGTTGGACCTGTTCCTCGAGCTGGCCGGACTGCTGAACCTGGTGGAGCTCGTCGTGGTCGGTGACGCGATGGTCCGGCTCGGGCTGGTCAGCAGGCAGGAGCTCGTCGACGCGATGGCGGTCAGCCACGATCCTCATGCCCGGGCCGCGCGCCGGGCAGCGACGTACGTCCGTGCGGAGGTCGACTCGCCCATGGAGAGCCGGCTGCGGATGCTCCTGGTGCTCGCGGGGCTGCCCGAGCCGCGGGTGAACTTCAAGCTGCTGTACGACGACGGCCGGGTCCGCTACCGGCTCGACCTGAGCTATCCGGAGCTGCAGCTCGCGGTGGAGTACGACGGGCGGCACCACCGCGACGACGACAAGCAGCACGAGAACGACGTCGACCGCGACGAGTGGCTCGACTACCACGGCTGGATGCTCACCAAGGTCTTCTCCCGCGGGATCCAGGACTTCGACGGCACGGCCGGCGTGAAGGCCATGGAGGACCGGCTGCAGGTAGTCGGCGGGCTGGCCGACACCGAGCGGTTGTTGATGGACCAGGGCTGATGACACGGACCCGGACGGGCCGTCCCGCCACCCAGGCCGGAATCGCCCGGTACCACGACCTCGCTGGCTAGGATCAGGCCATGGCCGACAACAACTGGGTCCAGCAGCGTGAGAAGACCGCGGCCCTGGACGCCCTGTGCGAGGCCATCGAGCGGTACACCGCCGAGCACGGATACTCCCCCACCCGCGGGGAGTTGGCCGAGGCCACCGGCCTCGGGGAGAGCACGGTGAGGCGGCATCTGAAGTCGCTCATCGCCGAGGGCAGGGTGACCGAGGGCTCCGGTCCCCGTACCCTGCGCCTTGCCCTGTGATGCACGGTTTGCATCACTTTCCGTAATATCGCACAAAAGTAAAAGTACGACGGCTAATGTCCTTGCCGTCGTCCCAGCGCCGCACCCATCCCATCACCACATCAACCGGGGGGTACCCACCCATGTTCAAGAAGCTTCTGATCGGCCTCGGGGCCGTGTTCCTGCTCATCATCGTCATCGGCGCGATCTCCGGCGGCGGTAGCGACTCCACCAGCGCTGACGAGGAGTCGATCTCCGGCACCAACGAGGACACCGCTGAGCCCGCCACGGAGGACGCCGGCGACACCAAGGAGCCGGCCAAGGAGGAGCCCGCCGCCGAGGAGTCCAAGCCCGCGGGCAACACCGTCGGCAACTGGACGATCCTCAACAAGCCGAAGTTCGGCCAGGAGTACGGCATGTTCAAGTCCGTCGACCTGCGCGTGCAGAACACCAGCGATTCCGAGGACGACCCGTGGCTGGAGATCCGCCTCACCAACGGCAACGACCTCGTGACCACGTTCGACTGCATCGGCCAGACCGTCCGTCCCGGTGAGACCACCACGCTGGAGTGCTCCAGCCTGGACGACTTCCGCAAGTTCACCGACTACGAGATCCTCAACGCGTTCTGATGAGCAACTGGACGCCTCCCCGTCGCAGCCGACGCCGCCGCGCCAGCCGAAGGCCCGCACCGGCCTGCTCATCGGCCTCGGCGTGGCGGTCCCGGTCGCTGCCGTTGTAGGCGTGGCGGCAGGGTTCGGGCTCTCACGGATCGCCGCCGACGCACCTGTCATCGGGAACCACGCCAAGGACTGTCAAGTTGCGTTGGAGTACTCGATGGACATGCTGGACATCATGTCCGACGGCTTCGACGCCAGCACCAACGACGACCTCTACGGGCTGGAGTCCGCCCTCGACGACATGCATCGGCTCACCGACCGCATGGAACAGTCGACCGGTGTCAGCGAGGTCACCAAACTCGCGACGCGCGGCGACGCCGAGGAGTACGAATGACCCTGCACCCACCTGGGTGCACGTGCCGGAAGTGCCTGACGGGCCTCGGGAAGTGGAATCTCACTCCCGAGGCCCGTCGGCGTCCCCGGCGTCTTAAGGTTCAAATCCAGATCAGGAAAAAGCAGAAGTGAAGTTCATTGTCGAGAACGGCTCGGGACCCAGCAGTGGTGGGTCAAGAACCCGGACGGCAAGGTCGTCTACGTGGACGCGGACCGTGGCCGCGCCGAGGATCAGCGCCTGCAGGTACCGCTGGGCCGTCTGCTCGAGTCATCACCTCGCGCAGCGCAGCCTGGGACGAGTCGTACTGCATCTGCAGCGAGGCCAGGTCGGGCTTCCAGCCGGCAGGGAGGATGGCGTCGAGCTCGCGGTGGAAGATCTGCTCCATCGCCATCTGCTGGAACGTGCGCAGCGGCAGCGTGAAGCCGTGCACCTCGGCCAGCACCTCGATCAGCCGCTCCCGGTCCGGGTCCTTGTCTCTGTACACGACCTTCTTCCTTCAGTCCGCCTCGTGGTCGCCGGGACGGTCGCACACCTCGATGATGGGGTTGACGATCGGCCGGTCGCAGAGTCCCGGCTGCCCGTTACTCACCACGGTGTGCTCGCAGAGCCCCAGGTCGCGGGTTGCCTCCCAAGGGCAGGACGCCTGCGCCCTGGCGATCTGGAGCGGCTGGTCGCGGGGAGGGAATCGCTTCACGCCGCAGGCGAGACAGTAGTCGCCCATCAGGACATTGAAATTGGGGTCCTCGTTCATCCGCCAGCGGTGGTACGGCCGCGGGGGAGGTGCGGTGGGCTGCTCGGAACCTACCGGGAGCCGGAGAAGACCCTGCGCCGCGTCCGGCAGGCGCTCATCGTCCGAGGTGGGCGCGTACCGCGTCGGCTGAAGGACGACTGGCGTCCGTACTTCCCGGTGGACTGACGCCGCACCACCAGCGCAGCTGTGCGCGGAATCGGCCGCGGCACGGCGTCGTGTGGCCGCCCGATTCACGGCTGTGCTCGAAACCGGCCCCGTACGCTACCGCCCCACCGCCGCAACCGCGGCTGTGCTCGAAAACGGCCGCGGAACGACACCGCCCCACCGCCAGAATCGCGGCTGTGCGCGATTTCGGCGGCGGGGCGGGACTAAGCGGCGGGGCGGGACTAAACGGGTGGATCGAAACGCAGGTCAGCTGAGCGCGGAGCCCTGGCGGTACTCCTGGAAGGTCTCGTTCCAGTCGCCGTAGCCGTTGGTCAGCGTCATCTCCCGGTCGGTGCCGGTGACCTCGACGACGTCGCCGCGCTTGGTCAGGTTGAACAGCCAGCCGGCATCGGCGGTGCTCATCCCGACGCAGCCGTGGCTGACGTTGGCGTTGCCCTGGGACCCGACCGACCACGGGGCCGCATGCAGGAACTCACCGGAGTAGGTGACCCGCATGGCGTACTCGACGTTGGAGAGGTTGTAGTACTCCGGGTTGTCCGGGGAGATGCCGGTCGTCGCGGCGTCCATCCGCTTGCTGCGGAACTTCTCGATGATGACCTTGGTGCCCGAGCGGGTGGTGAACCCGGGCTTGCCGGCGCTGATCGGGATGGTGCGCAGCAGCTCCCCGTTGCGGAAGACCCGCATCTGGTGGGCGGCGACGTCGATCTTGCTGACCATCGCGTCGCCGACGTGGAAGGAGGTGCTCCGGCTCAGCTGCCCGTAGATGCCGTTGCCGGCCGGGATGCTGTTGATGTCGGCGGTGACGCGGACGTCGGTGCCGGGCTTCCAGTAGGTCTTCGGGCGCCAGTGCACCTCGTTGTCGCTGATCCAGTGCCACGCGCCGACCTGCGCCGGGGAGGAGGAGACGCTGAGGTGCTTCTCGATCGAGGCGCGGTCGGTGACCGGCACGTCGAACCTGACGATCACCGGCATGCCGACCCCGACAGTCTCGCCGCCCAGCGGCGCGATGCTCGGGTAGGTCTGCTGGTCGAGGCTGAGGTCCTCGGTCCGGAACGAGGTCTTGTCGCGCTTGGTGAGGCCGTCGGCGTCGACGGCGACGGAGCGGACGGTGTAGAGCAGGCCCGGCTCGAGACGGTCGGTGGAGGTCCAGACCCGGTCGCCCTCGGACAGCTCGCCGGCGAGCTTCTCCTTCTTCGCGCCGAACGTCACCTCGACGCTCTGGAAGGTGCCCTGGTCGGCGGTCAGCTTGACCTGCTGGTCGACGGGCACGCCCGCCTCGCCGGCGGGCAGGTTGTCGCTGATGGACGCGACCGAGACCGCGGGGGCCTCGGGGGACGCCGCGGACTCCGACTGCCCTGCGCTCGGGGACCCGGCCGCGGCCGGACCGTCGCTGTCAGCGGCCGCGGTGCAGCCGGCCAGTGCCACCGACAGGACGGCAGCTCCGGCAAGGACAGCACGACGGCGTGCATGGGCACGCGCGGATCTTCCGTGGCGATAAAGCATGAATTCCCCTCATCGAGCAACGTCTGGGCGCTCTTCAGAGTAACAACCGCTGATCGCCCATCCCGCATTCCCGACCGGTGGGAACCGTCACGTTGGCGTCACGATGCGGTGAACTGCAGGCGTACGACGCTGCTCCCGAGGTACGGCGCGCCGCCCCCGCCGGGGCGGCGCGGACACCGGCCCTGAGCCGCCAGGGACCGGTCCAGACAGCCGCTCCCCGGACCCGTCAGTGGGCGTGCTCGCCGCGGTAGTACTCGTAGATCCAGCCGCACATCGCGATCGCACCGAGCCCGAAGCCCATGATCACCATCCACCACTGCGCCATGGCGGTGCCGAAGACGATCACGCCCAGGGTGGCGGCGCACCACAGCGGCCACCAGGAGTGCGGGGGGAAGAAGCCCAGCTCACCGGCGCCGTCCGCGATCTCGGAGTCCTGCCGGTCCTCCGGGCGGGGCTCCATCCGGCGGGCGTGCGCCCACAGGTAGAAGGTCACCAGCAGCATCAGCAGGAACGTCATCGTCAGGGCCGACGCGCCGGTCCAGTCATAGGTGATGAACCAGTAGGCCGGGGCCACCAGCCCGAAGAAGACCGAGCAGATCGCGAAGAGCCATGCCTCGGCCTTCATCGGGGGTCACCATCCTTGTACGACTCGTCGGAGCCCATGTTCGCCTGCAGGTGCTCGTTGCGACCCTCGACGTTCGGCGCGTCCACACCGTTGTGCTCGCCCAGGGCGGGGTTGTGCTCCATCTCCATGGCGGCGATCTCCGGGTGGTGGAGGTCGAACGCGGGCGACTCCGAGCGGATCCGCGGGATCGACACGAAGTTGTGCCGCGGCGGCGGGCTCGAGGTTGCCCACTCCAGCGACCGGCCCCAGCCCCACGGGTCGTCCCGCTCGACCATCGGGCCGCGGGCGGAGCGGTAGACGTTGAGCAGGAACGGCAGCGTGGAGGCGCCGAGCAGGAACGCGCCGACGGTGGACACCTGGTTCAGCGTGGTGAAGCCGTCGGAGGCGAGGTAGTCGGCGTAGCGACGCGGCATGCCCTCGACGCCGAGCCAGTGCTGCACCAGGAACGTCGTGTGGAAGCCGATGAACAGCAGCCAGAAGTGGATCTTGCCGAGCCGCTCGTCGAGCATCTTGCCGGTGAACTTGGGCCACCAGTAGTAGAAGCCGGCGAACATCGCGAACACCACGGTGCCGAACACCACGTAGTGGAAGTGCGCCACCACGAAGTAGGAGTCGTTGAGGTGGAAGTCCAGCGGCGGGCTGGCCAGGATGACACCGGTCAGGCCACCGAACAGGAAGGTCACCAGGAAGCCGATCGACCACAGCATCGGGGTGTCGAACGAGATGGACCCGCCCCACATCGTGCCGATCCAGTTGAAGAACTTCACTCCGGTGGGCACCGCGATCAGGAACGTCATGCCGGAGAAGAACGGCAGGTCGACCGCGCCGGTGACGAACATGTGGTGGGCCCACACCGCGGCGGAGAGCACCGCGATCGAGATCGTGGCCGCGACCAGGCCGACGTAGCCGAAGACCGGCTTGCGGCTGAACACCGGGAGGATCTCGGTGATGATGCCGAAGAACGGCAGCGCGATGATGTACACCTCGGGGTGGCCGAAGAACCAGAACAGGTGCTGCCAGAGGATCGGCCCGCCGTTGGCGGCGTCGAAGACATGCGCCCCGAGCTGTCTGTCGGCCTCCAGGGAGAGCAGCGCGCCGGCCAGGATCGGGAACGCGATCAGCACCAGCAGGCTGGTGACCAGCGTGTTCCAGACGAAGATCGGCATCCGGAACATGGTCATGCCGGGGGCGCGCATGCAGATGATCGTGGTGATGAAGTTGACCGCACCGAGGATCGTGCCGAGGCCGGCCATCCACAGGCCCATGATCCACAGGTCGCCGCCGACACCGGGCGAGCGGACCTCGTTGGACAGCGGCGTGTAGGCGTACCAGCCGAAGTCGGCGGCGCCCTCGGGGTCAGGAACCCGAACGCCGCGATCAGGCCGCCGAAGAGGAACAGCCAGTAGCTGAACATGTTCAGCCGGGGGAACGCCACGTCCGGCGAGCCGATCTGCAGCGGCATGATCACGTTGGCGAAGCCGAAGAACAGCGGCGTCGCGAACAGCAGCAGCATGATCGTGCCGTGCATCGTGAACAGCTGGTTGTAGACCTCGTCGCTGACCACCTGGTTGCCGGGGAAGGCCAGCTCGCTGCGGATCATCAGCGCCATGATGCCGCCGATGAGGAACCACACGAACGACGTCGTCAGGTAGAGCTTGCCGATCAGCTTGTGGTCCGTCGTGGTGGCGATCCGGACGATGTTCTGGCCCAGGGTCCGGGGCCGGGTCACGGCTCCGGCCGCTGTCGTGCGGGCTGCGGTGGCGCTCACTGTGCGTCCTCCGTCGTGGTGGCGTCGGCCTGGGACTTCGGCTCCAGTCCGACCTTCGTGTCGACGTTCTCACCACCGCGGGCGATGCCCACGTTGCCCTGGTCCTCGAGGGACTTCAGGTAGGTGGCGAAGTCTTCGGGGCTGACCACCTTCACGTCGAAGAGCATCCGCGAGTGGTAGGTGCCGCAGAGCTCGGCACACCGGCCGTCGAAGGTGCCCTTCTCGGTGGGGGTGAAGGTGAAGCTGTTGTGGCGTCCGGGGACGACGTCCATCTTGAACAGGAACGCCGGCACCCAGAAGGAGTGGATGACGTCGGGCGAGACCAACGTGACGTCGATGCTCTCGCCGACCGGGAGCACGAGCGTCGGCCGGTCGCCGGTGGTGCCCGCGGTGAAGACGTTGGTGGAGCCGTCGAGGGCGTCGTCCTTGAGGTAGTTGAACGACCACGACCACTGGTAGCCGACGACCTCGATCTGGTGGTCCCCCGAGACGTCCTTGCCGTTCTCGCTGGCCGCCGGTGCGAGCACCTGGTTCTGCACGGTCACCGTGAAGTAGAAGAGCACCAGCACGATGATGATCGGCGCGATCGTGTAGAGGATCTCGATCGGCAGGTTGTAGCGCGTCTGCACCGGGACCTCGTCGTCGCTGCGCCGCCGGAAGGCGAACGCGGCGTACAGGATGAGGCCCCAGACCAGGACGCCGATGATGAGCGCCGCGATCCACGCCCCGTGCCACAGGTCATAGACGTGCTGGGCCCGATCGGTCGCCGGCTCAGGCAGGGCGAACCGCTTGATCTGAGCCTGGTCATCGGCCGAGCAGGCACCCAGCAGCAGGAGCCCCGCTGACGCGACCGTCAGCAGGGTGACCTTCCTCAGGCGCGGGGGGAGTTGCAGACCCACGAACGAGCCTCTCTCTCAGTGCGGCGGACAGGCAGAACCCTACTACTGCGCTTGCGGCGATCCGTGGTCAGGTCGGCCGGTAGTTTCACGGTGTGACCTCTCCACGCGGCTACCTCGACAGCGCCTCCTCCGAGCCGCTGCATCCCGCCGCCCGCGAGACCCTGCTGGCGTGCCTGGAGCAGGGGTACGCCGACCCGGTCCGGCTGCACGGCCCGGGCCGGACGGCCCGGCTGCTGCTCGACAACGCCCGGGAGGTCACCGCCGGACTTCTGGGGGTCCGTCCCGATGAGGTCAGCTTCACCTCCTCGGGCACCACGGCGGTCCATCTCGGGGTGCTCGGGCTGCTCCGCGGCCGGGCCCGGACCTCGCGGCGGCTGGTGCACTCGGCGGTCGAGCACTCCGCGGTCTTCGCGGCGGCGACCTGGTGGGAGGCCGAGCACGGCGGTACGACGGGCGTGGTCGGTGTCGACGCGCAGGGCCGGGTCTCCCCCGCCGCCGTCGCCGCCGTCCTGGACGAGCAGCCGACCGGGGTGCTCGCGGTGCAGTCGGCCAACCTCGAGGTCGGCACCACCCAGCCGGTCGCCGCGATCGCCGAGGCGGCCGCCGAGCGTGACGTGCCGCTGTTCGTGGACGCGGCCGCCTCGGCCGGCCGGCTGGACCTGCCGCCCGGCTGGTCGGTGGCGGCCGCGTCGGCGCACAAGTGGGGCGGCCCGGCCGGCATCGGCCTGCTGCTGGTCCGCAAGGGCGCCCGGTGGCGGGCCCCGTTCCCCACCGACGACCGGACCGACCCGCGGGTCGCCGGCTTCGAGAACGTGCCGGCCGCGCTGGCCTCGGCCGCCGCGCTCCAGGCGGTGCTGGCCGAGCGCGAGCAGACCAACGCCCGGCAGGCGGCCCTGGTCGACCGGATCCGGGGCCGGGTGGCAGCGGAGGTCCCCGACGTCGACGTGGTCGGCGACCCGGTGGACCGGCTGCCGCACGTGGTGACGTTCTCCTGCCTCTACGTCGAGGGCGAGGCGCTGGTCCGCGAGCTGGACCGGCGCGGGTTCGGGGTCTCCTCGGGGTCGGCCTGCAGCGCCTCGGCGCTGACCCCCTCGCACGTGCTGGCCGCGATGGGCGCGCTGACCCACGGCAACATCCGGGTCTCGGTCGGCCGGGACAGCACCGAGGCCGACGTGGACTCGTTCCTCGACGTGCTGCCCGGCTTGGTCGCCGCGCTCCGGCCCTGACCCGCCCGGCTCGGCGCGCTCCGGCCGCTCAGCGCAGCCGGCGGACGACGTACCGCGGGGTGCCGTCGGCGGCGGTGTCCTCGCCGACGTACTCCTGCTCGCGCATCCGGCACCAGGCGGGCACGTCGGGCCGGGCGGCCGGGTCGTCGGCGACCACCCCGAGGGTGGACCCGACCGGGACGTCGCCGATGTTGTTCGCCAGCCGGATCACCGGCAGCGGGCAGCGCATCCCCCGGCAGTCGAGCTCGACGTCGACGTCCATCTCACACCGGTCTGCGGCCGTGGCTCAGGGACGCGGGGTCTTCACGTGCGCGGCGACCTCGGCGGCGGCCTGCTCGCCGTAGGTCTCGGCGCAGCGGCGGACGAACGCCTCCTGGTGCAGAACGTACTCCTGGGTGCCGATCCGCTCGACGACGTACACCGCGAGCAGGCAGCCGACCTGCGCGGCCCGCTCCAGGGAGAGGCCCCACTCCAGCGCGGCCAGGAAGCCGGCCCGGAACGCGTCGCCGACGCCGGTCGGCTCCACCTTGCGGATCTCGGGGACCGCCTTGACGAAGATCGACTCCTCCCCACCCGCTCGACCCGCACGCCGGCGGCGCCGAGGGTGACGACCTTGGTGCCGACCCGCTCGAGGATCTCCTCGGGCGTCCAGCCGGTCTTCTTCTCGATCAGCGCGGACTCGTACTCGTTGGCGAACAGGATCGTCGCGCCGTCGATCAGGTCCCGGATCAGCTCGCCGTCGCCGAAGGCCAGCTGCTGGCTCGGGTCGGCGATGAACCGGTAGCCGCGGTCGCGGCACTCCTGGGTGTGCCGCAGCATCGCGTCGGGGTCGTTCGGGCCGACCAGCACGTAGGTGACCTCGCCGACCCGGTCGGCGATCGGCTTCAGCTCGATCTCGCGGGCCTCGGTCATCGCGCCGGCGTAGAAGGAGGCGAACTGCGCCATGTCGGCGTCGGTGGTGCAGACGAACCGGGCGGTGTGCTTGGAGTCCGAGACGTGCACCGACTCGCAGTCGACGTGGTGGCGCTCCAGCCAGGCGCGGTAGTCGACGAAGTCCTCGCCGACCGCGCCGACGAGCACCGGCCGCAGGCCCAGGTTGCCCAGGCCGAAGGCGATGTTGGCCGCGCACCCGCCGCGGCGTACCTCGAGGTCGTCGACCAGGAACGAGACCGACAGCTTGTCGAGCTGCTCGACGACCAGGGAGTCGGCGAACTTGCCGGGGAACGACATCAGGTGGTCGGTGGCGATGGAGCCGGTGACGAGCAGTGACACGGGGGGATCCTCACACGGGCGCCCCCCAGTCCTGGGAGGCCGATTGTCTGGACACGCGCAGACTACCGGTGACGGCGGGTCGGAGTACCCGCCGGTAATCCCTACGGTGGAGTCATGACCTACCAGCGTCTGGCGTACGACGATGCCGCGACCCCCGAGCAGATGCATGCGGACTGCCGCGTCGTGACCGCGCTGCTCCGGCCGGCCCCGAGCATCCGGTTCGAGGACTACCCGCGCGAGGTGGTCAAGCCGACGCTCGAGATCAGCGAGGCGGCGGCCCGGCTCGCCACGGCCCTGCACCTCCACCTGGACTGAGGCCCCGGCCGCCCCCTCGCAGGCGGAGGGCTCCGCACCGACCGGTGCGGAGCCTCCGTTGTGTCTGCGCGGCCGCCACCTGACGGCGGCGAGGCTCAGTCCACCCGGAAGACCGAGCCGGGCCCGAAGATCGGACCGCTGACGTAGGCCCTGCCGGTGCTGTCGACGGCCACCTCACCGGGCAGGTGCACCTGACCGGGCTTGAGCTCGCGGCGGTTCGTGCGGTCCGGGCTGATCCGGATCACGGCCCCGATGTCGGCGCCGGGCACCGGCGGCTTGGACTCGATCGCCACCCAGCTCAGCTTGGACAGCTCCGCGACGTAGAGCGCGCCGTCACTGCGCAGGTCGAGGCTGACCACCGAGGTGAGCCGGTCGGCGGCCCGCTTGCAGGGACCGCTGAACGGGGCGGCCGGCCGGCAGACCACGCCGCGGGCACCGGGCCGGACCCGCCACACCTCGGAGGTCTTCGGGGTGCCCGGGAAGCCGCGCAGCTCGCCGATGTAGACCGCGCCGTGCGCCCCCATCGCCACCGACGTGGTGACCGCCTCGGCCGGCACCTTGGCCGGCAGGTTCTGGGCGGTCTGGATCGCCTCGGGGACGCGGACCACCCGGGGCTGCACGCGGGCCACCAGCTCGATCCTGCCGCTCGGCCAGACCTGGGTGACCGCGTTGGCGCCGGCGTCGGCGACCAGCATCGAGCCGTGCGGGCCGGGGGCCAGGCCGAAGGGGTTGCTGTCCGTCGGCTCGTTCTCGAGGTCGAACGGGTCCGGATGGTGGCTTGCCCACCGCGCCAGGTTCGCCACTTTGTGCCGCGTGCCGTCCCGGTCGAAGCGGAACAGCGTCGCCGATCCCTTCCCCTCGTGCCCGGTCGTCAGCGCCCACACCGAGCCGCGCCGTCCCATCGCCACCGCGGCCGGGAAGTCGGTGGGCACGTGGCCGAGGTGGCGCAGCGTGCCGGCGGCAGGGCCGGAGCGAACGATCAGGCTGATCGCGCCGCCGGTCTCGGCGACGGCCGCGCGGCCGGTGGCCGCGATGTCCAGGCCCCGCGGACCGTTCAGCCCGTCGATCCGGTCCGGGATCGCGGCGCGTGCCGCGGCGTTCGCCTCGACTCCGGACGCGGCGCCGACGGCGCTGAGACCCGCCACCGAGGTAGCGACCAGTCCGGCGGAGAGCAGCGCAAGGATTCGTGTTCGTCTCATGGTGACTCCCGGTCGAGCAGCTTCCGTGGAGGGGGAACCCTCCACGCCGTCCCGACCAGCGAATCGCCCGGACCGGGTACCGATCAATGGCCCGGACGGCGCCCGTTGCGGCCCGGTCCGACGGGTCATGCAACCGCGGCATCGCCCCGGAACGCGACGAACGGGCCCGCACCGCCCGCCCGTGCGGTCACCCACCGTCGGTGCTCCCGCTCCCGCTCCCGCTCGCATCTCGGAGAGCAGGATGGGCGCCGCGACCGGGCGGCTGAGCGTGGCGGGCGGCTGCCCGGGCCCAACCTGCTCTCCCGGCTGCGAACGCACCGGCCCTCCCGGGCCGCGACCGAGGTCAGCGGGCGACCGGGAGGGCCGGTGCGTGGCTCAGCGGACCCGGAAGATCGACCCGGGACCGAAGATCGGGCCGCTGACGAAGACGTTCCCGGCGCGACCGACCGCGACGCTGCCCGGCATGATCACCTTGCCCTCGCCGAGCTCGCGACGGATGGTGCGGTCGTGGCTGATCCGGATCACCGCGCCGATCTCGGAGCCGGGCGGCGGGGTCTCGCTCTCCATCGACATCCAGCCCATCTTGGACAGCTCGGCGACGTAGAGCGATCCGCCGCGACCTGTGTCGAGGTCGACGATCGAGGTCAGCCCGTCGGCGTACCGCTTGCAGGCTCCGGTGTCCGGCCTGGCCGGGCGGCACACGGCCCCGGTGGCGCCGGGACGGACCCGCCACACCTGGGAGTCGCCGGGGAAGGCCGGCCCGCCCCGCAGCTCACCGATGTAGACCGAGCCGTCCGGCCCGACGGTGACCGCGGTGGTGACCGCCTCGCTGGGCACCGAGGCGGCGCGGGTGGCCGGCTCGGGGAGCTCGACCTTGCGCGGCTTGACCTCCGCGACCACCGCCACCTTGCCGGCCTTGCTGACCCGGAGCACCGCGTTGTTGGCGGCGTCGGCGACGTAGGCGTTGCCGTCCCGGCCGACCGCGACGCCGTACGGGTTGCTCTCGGTCGGCGCCTTCTCGAGGTCGTAGGGGTCGGGGTGGTGCTTGGCCACCCAGGCGGAGATGTTGCGGACCTTCTCCAGCGGCCGGCCGGGCGCCTTGCGGAACAGCGTGCCCGAGCTCGACGACTCGCCGCCGACGGTGAGCACCCACACCGAGTCGTCCGGACCGACCGCGACCGAGGGCGCCAGGAACTCGGGCCCGACCGAGGCGATCTTCTTGGTGGTGCCGCGCCGGTCGCCGAACCGGAACGCCTTGCTGATGGTGCCGTCGGCCTCGGCGACGACGGTCAGGCCGCTGGCGCCGATGTCGAAGCCGCGCGGGCCGTTGAGGCCGCCGACGCGGGCCGCGGTGGCGCCGGACTCGGCCGCCGAGGCCCCGACGGTGGCGGTCGCGGTCCCGGCCATGGCGACCGAGACCAGGCCGGCGCAGGCGAGTGCGAATGGACGTGAACGGATCATGGATGAAGCCCCTCCAGAGCAGACGGAGCGGGGCGGCCCCCCGGCTCCGCCCCGCAGACGAGCACCCAGCCAACCGGGTGCCCACGGCGCGTCGCCATGACCTGTCCGGATCATCTCAATCAACCGGTATGACTAGTCCGAGCGGTTAGTCACCAGAGTCTGCTGCGCGGTCTGAACGTCCGCTCCGCGGTCGGCGGGAACCGGACCCGGCTCCGGGACGTCTGACCACCATGAGCGACGAGATCCCGCCCCGTGGCGCCGGCGCCCCCGACGGCCCCGCCCCCGCACCGGCGCACAGCGGACGCTCCTGGCTGGTGCCGCTGCTGGCGGCCCTGGTGGTGCTGCTGGTGGTCGGTGGGATCGCGTTCGCCTGGCAGCAGCAGCGGCCCGGACCCGGTGCGGGTCGGGCGGTCGCGCCGGGGGCGGGCTCGGCACCCGGGAACGCGGGCTCGGCCGGCCCCGGCGACGCGGGCTCGGCTGCGCCGGGAAACGCGGGTACGGCGGACCCCGGAGGTGCCGGAGCGGACGTCGACCTCGGCACGATCGCCGCGACCGGCTACCACGTGGACGGGCCGCGACGGCTGAGCATCGTCTACGTCAACGGCGTGCCGGACTGCTACGGCACCGCCGGCCGGCCGCGGGTGGTCGAGACCGCGGCGTCGGTGACCGTCACGATCCCGCGGGTACCCGCCCCGGACGCGGACAGCCCCGGCGCGAGCGACCGGGCCTGCATCGACCTCGCGGTGATCGGCTCGGTCGACGTCGCGCTGGCGGCCCCGCTGGGCGACCGGACAGTTCGCGACGGCTCCCGCGGCGGCGCCGTACTCCCGCTGCAGTCACCGCCCGACGACGGCACCTGAGCGGGTGTGGAACGACAACGACCCCCTGTCCCGCGAGGGACAGAGGGTCGTTGCCTGGGAGCTCAGTGGAACGAGTCGCCGCAGGCGCAGGAGCCGGTCGCATTCGGGTTGTCGATCGTGAAGCCCTGCTTCTCGATCGTGTCCACGAAGTCGATGACGGCACCGCTGAGGTAGGGGACGCTCATCCGGTCGACGACCACGTGCACGCCGTCGAAGTCGGTGACGACGTCACCGTCGAGGTTCCGCTCGTCGAAGAACAGCTGGTAGCGCAGACCCGAGCAGCCGCCCGGCTGCACGGCGATGCGCAGTGCCAGGTCGTCGCGGCCCTCCTGCTCGAGGAGCGCCTTGACCTTCGCGGCCGCGGTGTCGCTGAGGTTGATGCTGTCGGTGCGGATCTCTGTGGTGCTCTCGACCTGCTCGGTCATCTTCTCGCTCCCAAAACTCGACTCCGGGTGGTGCTGTTCTCAATGGTCGCACACGAGCAGGTATTCCCAAGCAGCCCCGTTCGATCCGGACCCTTTGTGGCGCGGGGCTCAGTGCGACCAGGTCCGGGCGACCCGCTCGGCGAGCCGGGCCAGGCTGCCCGCCGGGTCGGCGAAGCTCGCCTGCTCCCCCACCACGTCGACCATGGCGTACGCCGACTCCACGCCCAGCGCCCGCATCTCCCGGGAGCCGATGAGCACCTGGCCGGCGAGCGCGATGCAGGGGCGTACGGCGTGCGCCGCCACCGCCGCGACGCCGTAGGGGACCTTGCCGGAGCGGGAGGAGAAGTCGAACGCGCCCTCCCCGGTCACCACCAGGTCCGCCTGCCGGGCCCGCTCGGCCAGCCCGACCGCCTCGGCGACCAGTCCGATCCCCGGCTCGCGGGTGCCGCCGAGGAGCAGCAGCGCGAAGCCCAGCCCGCCCGCGGCACCGGCGCCCCTGGCCAGCGCGACCTTCTTGTCGGTGGCGCCGACGAGCCGCTCCAGCGTGGCGTCCACGGCCTGCAGCCGGTCCGCGGCGACGCCCTTGCCGGGGCCGTAGAGGTTCGTGGTGCCGATCAGCCCGAGCAGCGGGCTGTCGATGTCGGTGGCCGCCACCAGCCGCACCCCGGCGACCCGGTCGCGGGCGGCTGAGACGTCGACGCTCTCCAGGGTCGCCAGGCTGCTCGGGCCGCAGTCCAGCGCGTCCGCCGGCTCGGCCACCGCGCCCAGCGCGGCCAGCAGCCCGGCACCGCCGTCGTTGGTGCCCGAGCCGCCGAGCCCCACGACGACCGTGCCGGCGCCGGCGTCGAGCGCCGCGACCAGCAGCTCCCCCACGCCGCGCGAGGTGGCCCGCTCCGGGTCGCGCTCGGCCTCCGGGGTCAGGTGCAGCCCGCAGGCCTGCGCGCTCTCGACGTAGGCGGTGCCGCCGCGGCCGCCGTGCAGCAGCACGGTCGCCGGCACCGGGTCGCCGTAGGGCCCGGTCACCGTGACCGCCAGCAGCTCGCCGCCGAGCGAGGCGTGCAGCACGTCCACGAAGCCCGGGCCGCCGTCGGCCATCGGCACCAGGTCCATCACGTCGTCCGGGGATCGGCGTCGCCACCCCTCCGCGATCGCGGCGGCCGCCTCCACGGCGGTCAGGGTGCCGGCGAACTTGTCCGGGGCGATGAGCACGCGCATGGGCTCATCCTGCCCTCCTCGTCGAGCTCGCGCGCCGGAGCGGCCGGATCGGTAGGTTGACGCGGGTGGGCGTCGACTACTGGATCCGGCCGATGCAGCCCGACGACGTACCCGCCGTGGAGCTGCTGACCCGGGAGGGCTTCTACGACTTCGACGTGCGGACCCACCGGGCGCACTGGCCGCAGCCGGCGCCCCGCTCGGAGGCGGCCGCGGCCACCTGGCGGTCGCGGGCCGAGCACTTCCTGGCCACCGGCCCGGGCGGCTGCTTCGTCGCCGAGGACGCCTCCGGGCCGATCGGGGCGGCGATCGCGCTGCGGCGGGAGCTGCTCTGGGTGCTGTCCACCTTCGTGGTCCGGCCCGGCCTGCAGGGTCACGGGGTGGGCAAGCAGCTGCTGCTCGCCGCGCTCGAGCACGGCCGCGGCTGCCTGCGCGGGCTGATCTCGGCGTCGGACGACCCGCTGGCGCTGCGGCGCTACCACGCGGCCGGGTTCACCCTGCACCCGATGATGTTCCTGCGCGGCCCGGTGCCGCGGGAGGTGCTGCCGGTGGTCGAGCGGGTCCGGGACGGGTCCGCCGCCGACGTCGAGCTGATGGACTCCGTCGACCGGCGGGTCCGCGACGCCGCCCACGGGGTGGACCACCAGTTCCTGCTGCGTCACCATCGGCTGGTCGTCGTGGACCGCTCGACGGGCCAGGGGTACGCGTACGTCGCCCAGGGCGGCGGCGCCCACCTGCTGGCCGCCACGAACCGGCGTACCGCCGTCGACCTGCTCTGGGAGTCCCTGGCCGCCGCCCCACCCGGTGAGCAGGCGGCGATCGGGCACCTCACGGCCGCGAACCCGTGGGCCGTCGACATCGGGATGACCGCGCGGATGGAGCTGCACACCGCGGGCTACCTCGCCACCCGGCAGATGAAGCCGCCGGCGCCGTACCTGCCCAGCGGGCACGTGCTCTGATTCGGCTCGGCCCTGGGCGATATGCCCCGTGACTCCTCGGCGCTGCGTGCGAGAATCGTCACGTGAGCACGATCGATCTCCCCCTGCTCGTCCTCGGACACGACGCCGACCCGCGCTCCGAGCGCGGGGTGGACTGTCCCGGGGCGCTTCCGGCCGCTTCCGACCCCGACCTCGTCGCCCGTGCCCGGGCCGCAAAGGAGGCGTTGGGTGAGCGGGTCTTCGTGCTCGGGCACCACTACCAGCGCGACGAGGTGATCGCCTTCGCCGACGTCACCGGCGACTCCTTCAAGCTGGCCCGCGACGCCGCGGGCAGGCCGGAGGCGGAGTTCATCGTCTTCTGCGGCGTGCACTTCATGGCCGAGTCGGCCGACATCCTCACCGGGCCGGAGCAGAAGGTGATCCTCCCCGACCTCGCGGCCGGCTGCTCGATGGCCGACATGGCCCGCGCCGGCCAGGTCGAGGACGCCTGGGACGCGCTGGTCGACGCCGGCGTCGCGGACTCCGTCGTACCGGTGACCTACATGAACTCCTCCGCCGACATCAAGGCCTTCTGCGGCCGGCACGGCGGCGCCGTCTGCACCTCCTCCAACGCCCAGGTGGCGCTGGAGTGGGCGTTCGACCAGACGCCCGACGCGAAGGTGCTGTTCCTGCCCGACCAGCACCTCGGCCGGAACACCGCCGTGCTGCAGCTCGGGCTGTCGCTCGAGGACTGCGTCGTCTGGGACCCGCACCGCCCCCACGGCGGCCTCACCCGCGAGGAGCTGGAGAAGGCCCGGGTCATCCTGTGGCGCGGGCACTGCTCGGTGCATGGCCGGTTCACCCCCGAGGTGGTCGACGAGCTGCGGGCGAAGATCCCCGGCATCAACATCCTGGTGCACCCCGAGTGCCGCCACGACGTGGTCACCCGGGCCGACCTGGTCGGCTCCACCGAGTTCATCATCAAGACGATCGAGGCCGCGCCGCCCGGCTCGAGCTGGGCGATCGGCACCGAGCTCAACCTGGTGCAGCGGCTGGCGAACGCGCACCCGGACAAGAACATCGTGTTCCTGGACCGGACGGTCTGCTACTGCTCGACGATGAACCGGATCGACCTGCCGCACTTCGTGTGGGCGATGGAGAGCCTCGTTGCCGGCCAGGTGGTCAACCAGATCCAGGTCGACCCCGAGACCGAGCGGTGGGCCAAGGTGGCCCTGCAGCGGATGCTCGACCTGCCCGCCCGTACCGCCGCCAAGGACTGACCCCCACCCCGCACCCCACCCCATCCCCTTGTGCCGAGTCGGCGCATCTGCAGCCTTCCCACCCGTCGAGTCGGCGCAACTGCAGCCCTCCCGTCCCGGATCGGCACGTTGAGCGCTGCAGATGCGCCGACTCGGCACTGTCTGGCGCTGCAGATGCGCCGACTCGGCACTGTCTGGCGCTGCAGATGCGCCGACTCGGCAGGGGGTCAGAGGCCGGGGGCGCCCCAGACCGGCATCCAGCGCTGCAGGTCCGGCTCGATGTGCAGGTCGGTCTTGACCAGGTCGCGCACCTGCAGCTCCAGCAGGTTGTTGCGGGTCCGGCCGTCGGACTTCGGGGCGAACGGGTAGAACGTCCCCTGCTTGTACAGGTACACCAGCGCCAGCGAGCGGCCCGACGGGTCCCGGAACGAGATCAGCGAGCACAGCAACGACGGCCCGAAGCCCTGCGCCTCGAGCGCGGTGTTGACCGCGTGCAGGTCGGTGACCAGCGCGGACGGATCCTCCTGGCGCGAGACCAGCCACGTGAAGCCGTAGTCGTCCACGTGCCGCTCGAGATCGGGGTCCTCGTCGTTGTCGAGGACCGCGACGATCTCGGACTCCGCCGCGGCGAAGGCCGGTCCTTCGGCCTGCCGGAAGCAGACCGCGCCCGACCCGGTCGGCACGAAGTTGGCGGCCGTCTGCAGCGTGATCGCGGCGGTCGGCAGCGCGAACAGGTCGTCGAGGTTGTTGCGGGTCGGCTTCCGCCGTCCCATCAACGCGTCCAGGATCTTCATCGCTCCCCCACCCCGCGAAGGACGAGCAGCGCAGCGGGCACGGGCGACCCCAGTGGCGCAGCGAGCACGGGCGTCACAGGCCCAGGCCCGGCTGGGTGGGGAAGCCGCCGTCCATCGGCCGGCCGAGCTCGGCCGCGATCTTCGCCAGCTGCTCGAGCCGCTGCTCCAGCGACGGGTGCGTCGAGGTGAGGGTGTTGAAGGACGCGCCGCTGATCGCCGGGGCGATGAAGAACGCGTTCATCGACTGCGAGGCCCGCAGGTCGCGGTTCGGGATCCGGGCGATCTCGCCGGTGATCTTGGTCAGTGCGCTGGCCAGCGCGCTCGGCTTGCCGGTCAGGAAGGCACCGGACCGGTCGGCGCACAGCTCGCGGTAGCGCGAGAGCAGCCGGGTCAGCACGAACGAGATCGCGTAGGTGACCATGCTGACCACCAGGATGATCAGCCACGCTGGAGCCCCGTTGTTGTCGCTGCGCCGGTTGCCGCCGAAGATCGCGCCGTACTGCGCACCGCGCGTGGCCATCGCCGCGACGATTCCCGCCGACGAGGCCATCGTCATCACCAGCACGTCGCGGTGCGCCACGTGCGAGAGCTCGTGGGCGAGGACTGCCTCGACCTCCTCGGCGCTCAGCCGGTCGAGGAGGCCGGTGGTCACGCAGACCACGGCCCGGCTCGGGGAGCGTCCGGTGGCGAACGCGTTGGGCAGGTCGGTGTAGCTGATCGCCACCCGCGGCTTCGGCATGTCGGCGAGCGCGCAGAGCCGGTCGATGACCCCGTGCAGCTCCGGCGCCTCCTCCGGACTGACCTCGCGGGCCCGCATCGCCTTCATCGCCAGCGTGTCGGACTTGTACCACTGGAACCACACCACCCCGAGTCCCACGACGCCGATCACCAGCGCCAGGCCCCCGTTGTTGCCGGAGAGCGCGATCAGGATCGCGATGAACCCCACGAAGATGGCCCCGATGAGGAACATCACCAGCGTCATCCGGGCGGTGAGGCCGGTGTCCTTGAGGAAGCGGGTACGTGCCACGGTTGCAGCTCCTGACCGGCAGTCAGCCGGGGATGAGGCCGTCGTCGCTGAGCAACGCACGCACCTCGTCGAGGGTGGCGTCGGACGGCGGCAGGATGAGGTCGGAGTCCTCGAGGCTGTCGTCGGCCAGCGGTGAGCCGGCCGAGCGTACGGCGGTCAGCAGCGCCGCCAGCGCCTCCGTGAACGTGGCCTCGTCGCCGGACTCGACCGCGTTTTCAAGCTTCTCGTCGAGGGCGTTCAGGCCGTCGAGCTCGGAGTCGGCGATCTCGCGCTGCCCCTCGCCCAGGATCCGGATGATCATGCCTGGCCCTCCTGCTTCTGCTGCTCGCCCTGCTGGGCGGTGAGCTCGGCCTGCGGCGTGCTGTCGCCGGCCTCGATGCTCTGCGGGGCGGACTTGGCCTTCAGCGCGGCCAGCTCGCTCTCCACGTCGGACTGCGAGGACATCGCCTCGAGCTCGCGGGCGATGTCGTCGCCGCGGTTGATCGAGCTGGCGTCGTCGAGCGCGCCGGAGGCGATCAGCTCGTCGATCGCACCGGCCCGGGCCTGCATCTGGGCGGTCTTGTCCTCGGCACGCTGCACGGCGAGGCCGACGTCGCCCATCTCCTCGGAGATGCCGGAGAACGCCTCGTTGATCCGGGTCTGCGCCTCGGCGGCCGTGTAGGTGGCCTTGATCGTCTCCTTGCGGGTGCGGAACGACTCGACCTTCGCCTGCAGGCGCTGGGAGGCCAGCGTGAGCTTCTCCTCCTCGCCCTGGAGCTGCGCCTGCTGCGCGGCGAGGTCGCCGACCTGCGCGGTGATCGCGGACTTGCGGGTGAGCGCCTCGCGGGCAAGGTCCTCACGGCCCATCGCCAGCGCCTTCTGGGCCTGGTCGGTGAGCTTGTTCTCCTGCTGGCGCAGCTGGGCGACCTGGAGCTCGACCCGCTTGCGGCTGGTGGCGACGTCCGCGACGCCCCGACGCACCTTGGCGAGGAGCTCGACCTGACGCTGGTAGCTGTAGTCGAGCGTCTCGCGAGGGTCCTCGGCCCGGTCGAGCGCCGTGCTGGCCTTGGACCTGAAGATCAGGCTGATGCGCTTCATGAGGCTCATGTCGGGCGGGACCCCCTCGTTCCTTGTCTCGGCAGGTAGATGTGACGGATCGTCCTCACCACCCTACGGTCAGAACGGGCGGCGCGGGGAGAAGGTTCCGGTCGGTAGGCTGTCCTCATCCCGGTGCCCGTCACCACGACGTACGGCGCCGACCGCCCCGCCCGACCGGAGAGACCAGCGTTGTTCCGTCGCACGAAGTCCGAGCCCGTCACCACCACCGCCACCGTGTCGCGGGAGGCCGGCAAGGGCCGACCCACCCCCTCCCGCAAGGAGGCGGAGGCCGCCGCACGCGAGCGTGCCAAGGCCGGCCGCGACAAGAAGTCGGCCGCCAAGCTGACCCGTGAGCAGCGCAGCAAGCAGAACGCGAAGACGCGTGAGGGGCTGCGCAGCGGCGACGAGCGCTACCTGCCGGCCCGTGACCAGGGCAAGGTGAAGAGGTTCGTCCGCGACTTCATCGACTCCCGGCTCTGCATGGCCGAGTTCCTGCTGCCGCTGCTGATCGTGGTGATGGTCAGCCAGAGCTTCGCGCCGTCGTTCGCCAACGGGCTCTGGAGCGCCACCATCCTGCTGGTCGCCCTGGACACGATCCTGCTGGTCTGGCGGCTCAAGCGCGAGCTCAAGCGACGCTTCCCCGACGAGTCGCACAAGGGCACCACGTCCTACGCGCTGCTGCGCTCTCTCCAGCTGCGCTTCCTGCGGCTGCCGAAGTCGAAGGTCAAGCTCGGCCAGAAGCTGCCCGAGCGCTACTGACCCACCGCCCCGGCGGTACGGCGGCCGGCTCGGCCGCCCGGGTCCGGGCGCCGGCCGGGGCCCGGTGGCTCAGCCGGCTCAGTCGTCGCCGGGGGCGAGCAGCCGGTCGACCCGCTCCACCTTGGCGCGCAGCTGGCCGGTGTGGCCGGGCCGGATGTCGGCCTTGAGCACCAGGCCGACCCGCGGGGAGACCGCGGCGACGACGTCGACGGCCTGCTTGACCACGGCCATCACCTCGTCCCACTCCCCCTCGACGTTGGTGAACATCGCGTTGGTCTCGCACGGCAGGCCGGAGGCGCGCACGACCCGGACCGCCTCCGCGACGGCCTCGCTGACACCACCGGTGTCGTCGCCGCTGACGGGGCTGATGCTGAAGGCTACGAGCATGGGGCCACCGTAGTCATCGACAGCCGTCGAGCCGCCCCGGGCCCAGCAGCCGGCCCACCACCCGGCACCCCCGGCCGCCGGCCCGGCACTGTGCGGCGGCCCACGGCGTACCGACCACCGCGGCTGGGTAGGTTCCGAACCATGGATATTCGCAACCTCGGTAAGAGCGGTCTCAAGGTCTCCGAGATCGCCTACGGCAACTGGCTCACCCACGGTTCCCAGGTCGAGGAGGACGCCGCGCTGGCCTGCGTCCGCCAGGCACTGGAGGAGGGCATCACCACCTTCGACACCGCCGACGTCTACGCGAACACCCGCGCGGAGACCGTCCTCGGCAAGGCGCTCCAGGGCGAGCGCCGCGAGAGCCTGGAGATCTTCACCAAGGTCTACTGGCCCACCGGCCCCGGCAAGCACAACGACTCGGGCCTCTCGCGCAAGCACATCATGGAGTCAATCAACGGCTCCCTGCAGCGGCTCGGCACCGACTACGTCGACCTCTACCAGGCCCACCGGTTCGACTACGAGACCCCGCTCGAGGAGACGATGGAGGCCTTCGCCGACGTCGTGCACTCGGGCAAGGCGCACTACATCGGCGTCTCGGAGTGGCGGGCCGAGGAGATCCGTCGCGGCCACGCGCTGGCCCGCGAGCTGCGGATCCCGTTCGTCTCCAACCAGCCGCAGTACAACATGCTCTGGCGGGTCATCGAGGCCGAGGTCGTCCCCACCTCCGAGGAGCTCGGGATGGGCCAGGTCGTCTGGTCGCCGATCGCCCAGGGCGTGCTCACCGGCAAGTACAAGCCGGGCGAGCCGCACCCGGCCGGCTCCCGGGCCACCGACGAGAAGGGCGGCGCCGACATGGTGTCGCGCTGGCTCGACGACGACATCCTCACCCGGGTGCAGAACCTGCGCCCGTTCGCCGACGAGGCGGGGCTGAGCCTGGCCCAGCTCGCGGTCGCCTGGACGCTGCAGAACCCGAACGTCTCCGCCGCGATCATCGGCGCCTCGCGCCCCGAGCAGGTGACCGAGAACGTCAAGGCCGCCGGCGTGAAGCTCGAGGACGACCTGCTGAAGAAGATCGACGAGGTCCTCGGCGACGCCGTCGAGCGGGACGCCGCCAAGACGCAGTCCCCCGAGAAGCGCCCGGTCCGCTGACCGGTGGGCCGGTGGCCCCGCGTGCCTACTGGGCCGCGTGCAGGCTCATCGGCCCATAGACCTGCCGGTCGCCCTCGAAGAGCGTGACCTGGTCGACCCCGTCGTCGGCCAGGTCGCGCCAGACCTCGCCCACCCAGGTCTCGGCGTCGCTCTGCGAGGGGAAGCTCGGCGAGCCCTCGGAGCTTGTGACCTCGGTCCCCGCGGCGTCCTCCAGCCGCCAGCGCCAGGCGCTGGAAGAGGTGGTCTCGCCCGCGGCGAACGGCGACGGTTCCAGGGAGTTCGTCATGGGGCGAGACTAACGCCGCCCGCCGACTCCCGGCTTTGACGCCGGCGCCGGGCTCGGGGAGGCTCGTTGCCATGGCCGCCCGCTCCCGTACGTCGTCCCGGATCATCGCCGCGCTCCTCGCCGTCCTGCTGGTGCTCCTCGCCGCGGCCGCCGCCCTGTCCGCGGGGTCCACCGCCGCGAACGCCCAGGAGGGCTACCGCTACTGGAACTACGCCCACATCGGTCCGGACGGCTGGACGCTCGCCGGCACCGGCCCGGCCGACTACCTCCCCAAGGACGGCGCCGTCGAGGGCTGGCGGTTCGGGACGTCGACGGCGGCGCGGGGCATCTACCCGCGCGCCGACCTGCACGCGGTCAACTTCGACACGGTGTGCGGCGGGGAGAAGGCGGCGACCGGCGAGAAGCGCGTCGCGGTGCTGATCGACTTCGGCACCGAGGCGGACGCCCCGAAGGACGTAGCGGTGCCCGACCCCCGCGCCGAGTGCGTGGTGGTCCCCGGCGACGCCGACGGCCTGGAGGTGCTGCAGGAGGTGGTGCAGGTGCGCAGCGAGGGCGGGCTGATGTGCGGGTTGGACGGCTACCCGGCCACCGGCTGCGGCGACCCGGTGGCGAAGGCCGCGCCGCCCGCCACCGAGCCGACGGTCGCGTTCGCGCTGCCGGGCGGCTCCCCGTCGCCCAGCGCCGGCGACACCGGGGACACCGGCACCGCGTCGGAGTCCCAGCAGTCCGACGGCGGGCTCGGCTGGCCGGTGGTGGTCGGCGTGCTGGTGGTGCTGGCCGCTGCCGCGCTCGCGGTGCCGCTGCTGCGTCGCCGCCGCGGCTGAGCCGACCGACGGACTCCGCGGCCGACCGGACCGCCCTCAGTCCTCCCGGACCGCGGGGGTCACGAACGGCGGCCGGGTCACGGTGAACACCTCGGGGCGCCCGCGCACGTCCACCGACACCTCGGCGCCGTCGGTGACCTGCGCTGCGATCAGCGCCAGCCCGACGCCCTTGCGCAAGGTCGGCGAGAACGTCCCGGACGTGACCAGCCCGAGCGGTACGTCGCGGGTCAGCAGCACCCGCATCCCCGGCCGCGGGATCCCCCGGCCGGTGGCCACCAGCCCGCGGAGCACCCGCTTCGGGCCGGCCTCCTTCTCGGCCAGCAGCACGTCGCGGCCCCAGAACGCGGGCTTGCTCCAGCCGACCGCCCAGCCCAGCCGGGCCTCGTTCGGTGTGACGTCGAGGCTGATGTCCTGCCCGTGCAGCGGGTAGCCCATCTCGGTGCGGAGCGTGTCGCGGGCGCCCAGGCCGCACGGCGTGACGCCGTACTCCTGGCCGGCCTCCAGGATGCCGTCCCACAGCGCGACGGCGGCGGCGTTCGGCGCCACCAGCTCGTAGCCCCGCTCGCCGGTGTAGCCGGTGCGGCAGACCACCACCCGGTGGCCGGCGAAGTCGGCCTCGACGAAGGACATGTAGTCGTGCCCGACGGGCAGGCCGAGGGCGGCCAGCACCTCGTCGGAGCGGGTGCCCTGCACGGCCAGCACGCACTTGTCGCGGTGCTCGTCGACCACCTCGACGCCGGCGGGCGCCTCGGCGCGGAGCCGGCGCACCACCTCGGCGGTGTTCGCGGCGTTGGGCACCAGGAAGACGTGCTCGTCGGCGTGCAGGTAGGCGATCAGGTCGTCGACGATGCCGCCGCTCGCCGCGTCGCAGCACAACGTGTACTGCGCGCGGCCGGGCCCGATCCGGCCGAGGTCGTTGCTAAGCGTCGCGTTCACGTACGCCGCGGCGCCCGGGCCGCGCACCGACGCCTTGCCGAGGTGGCTGACGTCGAAGACGCCGACCGCGTCGCGGACCGCGGCGTGCTCCTTGAGGACGCCGGTGGAGTACTCCAGCGGCATCTCCCAGCCGCCGAACTCGGCCATCTTCGCGCCGAGCGCGAGATGCCGCTCGTGGAGCGGCGAGGTCGTGAGCGGGCTCGGCGGCGTGGGCTGCTGCATGGCGCCGAACCTACCCCAGCCGGGCTGGCCCGGGACGGCGGCTAGCATGCGACCAGACGGGGTAGGACCACCCCGTCACTGACGTGTCACCGTCCCAGCCGCACCCGACGAACGGACCTGCGTGATCTCCTACACCCTCCGCAAGGGCTCGCCCGAGAAGACCCGCACCGACGTGGTCGTGATCGGGGTGATGTCGACCAAGAAGGGCCTGCAGGCCGCTCCCGGAGGGGAGCCGGTCGCGGAGGCCTACGGCCGCAAGTTCACGCCGCTGCTGGCCGCGCTGGGCTTCAAGGGCAAGGCCGGCGAGGTCGCCAAGATCCCCACCGGCGGGGTGCTGAAGTCCCCGCTGCTGATCCTGGTCGGGCTCGGCGACGAGGACCGGCTCACCGCGGACGCCGTACGACGGGCCGCCGGGGCGGCCGCCCGCGCCGTCACCAACTGCGCCAGCGCCACGCTGGCCCTCCCCGCCCACGAGCCGGCCTTCGTCCGCGCCGTCGTGGAGGGCTTCGAGCTCGGCGGCTACGCCTTCACCGACTACAAGAGCGGCAACGGCGACGACCGGCCCGGCGAGGTCGTGGTGCTCAGCCCGGTGGCCCGCAACAAGGACGCGGTGACCGCCCTGGTCGAGGCGCAGACGGTGGCCGCGGCCGTCGCCCGCACCCGCGACTGGGTGAACACTCCCCCGGCGACCTGGCGCCGCCGGCCTTCGCCGAGGCGGTCCTGGCCGCGGTCAAGGCCCACAAGGGCGGCAAGATCACCGTGGAGGTGCTCGACGAGGTCCAGCTCGAGGCCCAGGGGTTCGGCGGCATCATCGGCGTCGGGCGCGCCTCGGCGAACCCGCCGCGGCTGGTGAAGCTGACCTACAAGCCGCGCGGCGCGACCCGGCACCTGGGGCTGGTCGGCAAGGGCATCACCTTCGACTCCGGGGGCCTGAGCATCAAGCCGGGCACCTCGATGCAGACCATGAAGACCGACATGGCCGGTGCGGCCGCGGTCGTCAACGCGACGCTGGCCATCGCCGAGCTCGCGCTGCCGGTGGCGGTCACCACGATCGTCCCGATGGCGGAGAACATGGTCTCCGGCGACGCGACCCGGCCCGGCGACGTGCTCACGATGTACGGCGGCAAGACCGTCGAGGTCCTCAACACCGACGCCGAGGGCCGGCTGGTCCTCGCCGACGCGCTGGTGCTGGCGGCCGAGTCGAAGCCCGACGTGCTGGTCGACGTCGCGACGCTGACCGGGGCCTGCGAGATGGCGCTCGGGGACCGGGTCACCGGTGTCCTCGGCAACGACGACGCCTTCGTCGAGCGGGTCCGTGCCGCCGGCGGTCGGGTCGGTGAGACGCTCTGGCAGCTGCCGATCACCGAGGAGATGCCGGTCAAGGTGCGCACCTACAGCAAGATCGCGGACCTGATGCAGCACAACATCGACCTGTTCGGCGGCGCGCTCTACGCCGCGGCGTTCCTCCAGGAGTTCATCGAGGACGGCACCCCCTGGGCGCACCTCGACATCGCCGGCCCGAGCTTCAACAAGCGCTCGCCCTACGGCCACGTCACCGGCGGCGCCACCGGTGTGGCCGTGGCGACGCTGGTGGAGCTGGCCACGGAGATGGCGGCCGAGAAGTCCTAGCCCCGGAAGGGGTCCGCGTCAGGTCTGACCGGACTCCTTCTGGCGGCGGTTGAACTCCCGCATCCGGGCCGGGTAGCCGACCACGGCGGCGTCGTACGAGGGGACGCCGAGCTTGTTGGCGAACTTGTGCGCCCACTCCACCGACGGCACCCGCCGACGGGTCCACTCGCCGTCGTGGGCGACCAGCAGCAGCGTGACGTCGGAGACCGCGGTGCGCGGCTCCACGAAGCCCTCCACGCCGCGGCGGGTGGTGGCGAACTCGGTCAGGTGACGCTGGTCGGCGCTGTCGGAGGCACGCACGGTCGTCGGACCGGCCCCTCGGGGTCGGCGCATCTTCGTCGGACCGCCACGGCGGAACCGGTCCATCAGGCCCATGTCACCAGTGTGACTCACCGGTACACACCACGCGGTGGTTCCCGCGCGACACCCGGTGTCGTCGCGTGTCGGTTTGGTGCAAGGATGACGGGGAATGCGAGAGCGGGGAGATTCCCTGTGTTCGGGCAGTGGAGCGGAGACACGACGCGACATGGCGGAGGGCAGCACCGCAGGACCCCACGGGGCCGGCGACACCTATGACGTAGTGATCCTGGGCGCCGGCAGTGGCGGCTACGCCTGTGCGCTGCGGGCCTCCGAGCTCGGGCTGCGCGTCGCCCTGGTCGAGAAGAGCAAGCTCGGCGGCACCTGCCTGCACGTCGGCTGCATCCCCACCAAGGCGCTGCTGCACGCGGCCGAGGTGGCCGACTCCACCCGTGAGTCCGAGCAGTTCGGCGTCAACGCCACGCTCGAGGGCATCGACATGGCCGGGGTCAACAAGTACAAGGACGGTGTCGTCACCCGTCTGTTCAAGGGACTCACCGGCCTGGTCAAGGGCCGCGGCATCACCGTCGTGGAGGGCGAGGGCCGGCTGGTCGCCCGCGACACCGTCGAGGTCGACGGCCGGCGGTACGTCGGCCGGGCCGTCGTGCTGGCCAGCGGCTCCTACGCCAGGTCGCTGCCCGGCCTCGAGGTGGACGGCCACCGCGTGCTGACCTCCGAGCACGCGCTCACCCTGGACCACGTCCCGGCGTCCGTGATCGTGCTGGGCGGCGGCGTCATCGGCTGCGAGTTCGCCAGCGTGTGGCGCTCGTTCGGCGCCGACGTCACGATCGTCGAGGCGCTCCCCCGGCTGGTCGCCGGGGAGGACGAGGCGTCGTCGAAGGCCCTCGAGCGCGCGTTCCGCAAGCGCGGCATCACCGCCCGCACCGGCACCCCGTTCGAGTCCGTCGAGCACACCGAGACCGGCGTGCGGGTCACCGTCGCCGGCGGCGACACCATCGACGCCGAGCTGCTGCTGGTCGCGGTCGGCCGCGGGCCCAGCACCGCGGGCCTCGGCTACGACGAGCAGGGCATCACGATGGACCGTGGGTTCGTCCTCACCGACGAGCGGCTGCGCACCAACGTCGAGGGCGTCTACGCCGTCGGCGACATCGTCCCGGGCCTGCAGCTGGCGCACCGCGGTTTCCAGCAGGGCCTCTTCGTCGCCGAGGAGCTCGCCGGCCTGGAGCCGGCGCCGATCGACGAGACCGGCATCCCCCGGGTCACCTACAGCGACCCGGAGGTCGCCTCGGTCGGCCTCGACGAGAAGTCGGCCCGCGAGAGGTACGGCGACGACGCGGTGGAGACACTCACCTACGACCTCGGCGGCAACGGCAAGAGCCAGATCCTGCGCACCCAGGGCTTCGTCAAGCTGGTCCGCCGCAAGGACGGGCCGGTGGTGGGCGTCCACATGGTCGGCGCGCGCGTCGGTGAGCTGATCGGCGAGGCGCAGCTGATCTACAACTGGGAGGCGCATCCCGAGGACGTCGCGCCCCTGGTCCACGCCCACCCGACCCAGAACGAAGCACTCGGCGAGGCCCACCTCGCGCTCGCCGGCAAGCCCCTGCACGTCCACTCATAGACTCACCCCCGACTCCCCCAGCGAAGCACCCCCTCAAGGAGCGAAGAACTCAATGGCGACTTCAGTCACCCTTCCGGCACTCGGCGAGTCCGTCACCGAAGGCACCGTCACCCGCTGGCTGAAGCAGCCCGGCGACCAGGTGGCGGTCGACGAGCCCTTGCTGGAGGTCTCGACCGACAAGGTCGACACCGAGATCCCCTCCCCGATCGCCGGCACCCTGCTCGAGATCAAGGTGCAGGAGGACGAGACCGTCGAGGTCGGGGCCGAGCTCTGCACGGTCGGCGACGAGGGCGAGTCCGCCGGCTCCTCCGACGGCGGCGGGCAGGAGTCCGCCCCCTCCGAGGAGCAGCAGGAGGAGCAGTCCGCCGCCGAGGCCCCGGCCGCAGCCGCCTCCTCCGACGGTGAGGACGAGGGCGACCGCAAGACCGAGACCGAGACCAACCCGCCGGCAGCGCACACCGACGGCGCGCCGCCAGCCCAGGAGACCCAGACCGGCTCCGCCGACACCGCGCCGGAGGCCGCGGCCTCCGAGGCCGGCACCTCCGGTGGCTCCGGCTCCGGCACGTCCGTGACGCTGCCCGCCCTGGGCGAGTCGGTCACCGAGGGCACCGTGACCCGCTGGCTGAAGCAGGTCGGAGACGACGTCGCCGTCGACGAGCCGCTGCTCGAGGTCTCCACCGACAAGGTCGACACCGAGATCCCCTCCCCCGTGGCCGGCAAGCTGCTGGAGATCAAGGTCCAGGAGGACGAGACCGTCGAGGTCGGCGCCGAGCTGGCCGTGGTCGGCTCCGGCGAGGCGGCTCCCTCCGGCGGCGGCGAGGCCGCCCCGGCCCCGGAGGCCGCGGCTCCCAGCGAGCCCGAGGCCGAGCCCGAGCCGACGGAGGACGAGGCGTCCAGCGACGGCGCCGCGACCGCCAGCAGCCAGGGCGAGGCGATCCCCGCCGCCGCCCAGGTGCAGCCCGACGCCGGTGCCGAGTCCAGCGGCGAGAGCGCGCCGGCCGCGCAGGCCGAGTCGACCCCGGCGCCGGCCGCTGCTCCCACTCCCACCCCCGCGCAGTCCCCCACCCCGGCTCCGGCGAGCGCCGGTCCCGGCGTGACCGGGCAGGCCCGCGCCGGTGACGGCGGCGGGGACGGCGGCGCCTACGTGACGCCGCTGGTGCGCAAGATGGCCGCCGAGCACAACGTCGACCTCGCCTCGCTGACCGGCACCGGGGTCGGTGGCCGGATCCGCAAGCAGGACGTGCTCGACGCGGCCAAGGCGGCCCAGGAGAAGGCGGCGGCCCCGGCTGCTCCCGCTCCCGCCGCCGCACCGGCCGCGGCGTCGGGCGCCGCTCCGGTCACCCCGAGCCCGCTGCGCGGCCGGACCGAGCCGATGAGCCGGCTCCGCAAGGTCATCGCCAAGCGGATGGTCGAGTCGCTGCAGACCAGCGCCCAGCTCACCACCGTGGTCGAGGTCGACGTCACCCCGATCGCGCGGCTGCGCAACGCCGCCAAGGAAGACTTCGCGGCGCGTGAGGGCGTGAAGCTGTCGTTCATGCCGTTCTTCGCCAAGGCGGCGATCGACGCGCTCAAGGAGCACCCGTCGCTGAACGCCACGCTCGACACCGAGAAGGGCGAGGTCACCTTCTTCGACCACGAGAACGTCGCGATCGCCGTCGACACCGAGAAGGGCCTGCTGACCCCGGTCATCAAGGACGCCGGCGACCTCTCGATCGCGGGCCTCGCCCGCAAGATCGCCGACATCGCCGAGCGGACCCGGTCGAACAAGATCGGTCCCGACGAGCTCGCCGGCGGCACGTTCACGATCACCAACACCGGCAGCCGCGGTGCGCTCTTCGACACCCCGATCATCAACCAGCCGCAGGTGGCCATCCTCGGCACCGGCGCGGTGGTGAAGCGTCCGGTGGTGATCGACGACGCCAACCTCGGCGAGACGATCGCGGTCCGCAACATGGTCTACCTGGCGCTGACCTACGACCACCGCCTCGTCGACGGTGCCGACGCCGCCCGGTTCCTCAGCGACGTCAAGGCCCGGCTCGAGGCCGGCCAGTTCGAGGTCTGACCCCTGCTGCACCGACGAGGCCCGCTGCCGACCGGCAGCGGGCCTCGTCGCGTCCAGGGGGTGCCGGCTTGCCGGACATCCGTAGGCTCAGCGACATGAAGCTCGTGCTCGCCGGTGCGTCCGGCTACCTCGGAACCGCCTGGCGCGACCACCTCGCCCAGCAGGGACACGAGGTGACCCGGCTGGTCCGCGGCGAGCCGATGTCGGCCGACGAGTCGAAGTGGGACCCCTACGCCGGTCACGTCGACCCCGCGGTGATCGAGCAGGCCGACGCGGTCGCGGCGCTCTCCGGGGCATCCCTGGTGCGGCTGCCGTTCAGCGAGAGCTACAAGAAGGTCTTCACCGACAGCCGGGTGCTGACCACGCGGACCCTGGCGAAGGCGATCGCCCGGTCGGAGCGCAAGCCGGCCTTCCTGGCCCAGAACGGGATCGCCGGCTACGGCGACCGGGGCGACCTGGTCCTCACCGAGGACTCCCCCACCGACGCGCCGAGCTTCATGGGTCAGGTGACCCGGGCCTGGCAGGACGCCACCGGCGCCGCCGAGAGCGCCGGCGCCCGCGTCGTGGTGATGCGCACCGGAGTCGTGCTCGGCCCCGGTGGCGGAGCGTTCAAGCCGCTGTCGTTGATGTTCCGCTTCGGGCTCGGCGGCCCCGTCGGCAGCGGGGAGCAGTACTTCTCGACGATCTCGCTGCACGACTGGGTGCGGGCGGCCACCTTCCTCGCCGAGCACGAGGAGTGCCGCGGCGCCTACAACCTCAGCGGTCCGGTGCCGGCGACCAACGCGGAGTTCGGCCGCTCCCTCGGGCACCTGCTGCACCGGCCGAGCAAGCTCCGCGCTCCGGCCTGGCCGATCCGCAAGGCGCTCGGCGACGTCTCCAGCGAGCTGCTCGGCTCCGCGCGGGTGGTCCCGCTGCGTCTCGAGGAGGCCGGCTTCGTCTTCGAGCACCGCACCCAGGAGCAGATCATCACGGCGGCGCTGGGCCGCTGACCCGCTGCGCGCGCCACCGCCCGCCCTGCCGCACCAGCTGCACCGTCCGGGTCGACGCGTCGTCGCGCGGCAGCAGCACGCGCCCCGTAGCGCCGACGGCGACGGCGTGACTGAGCCGGTCGGTCACCCGGAGCCGCCAGAGCCCGGGCCGGTGCCGCAGCACCTCGACCGCGAGCAGCTGGGTGGTCATCTCCTGCACCCGCAGCCCCCGCCTCGCGTAGTCACGCAGGAGGCGTACGTCGTCGGCCCCGGCGCCGTCGGCGTACAACCGGCGCAGCAGCGGCACCGAGCCCCGGGAGTAGGCCACCGCCCGCGCCGCGTCCCAGCGCCGGAGCACCCGGGCCGCGGCCACCACGCGCCCCTCGGCCGCCGGAGCGGCGCGCACCGCCCGGGCCCCGGCGCCCGGCGCGGAGCTGCGCACGGAGGCGGGCGGGGAGCCGGAGCCGCACCCGGCGAGCACCAGCACGAGCAGGGACAGGGCGCAGAGGCCGGGCAGCGGGCGCATCGCCCCACTGTGGCGCAGGAGCGGCGACCGCCGCTGCGCTCATCCACAGGCCCGGCCGGTCAGGACTCCTCGACGCGGTCGCACCGCGGAGCGTGGCGAAGATCGCCACGTCGCTGCCGGCCCGGTCCGGCCCCGGCGTAGTCTCGGGCCCGTGAGCGAGCTCGAGTTCCGGACCGTCGGCTTCGGTGAGGACGCGGTGGAGTACGTCGCCGCCTGGGAGCTGCAGCGGCAGGTGCACGCGGAGGTCGTCGCGGGCGGCCCCGGCACCGTGCTGCTGCTCGAGCACCCGCCCGTCTACACCGCCGGCAAGCGCACCGACCCGCACGAGCGGCCCGAGGTCCCCGGCGCTCCGGTCGTCGACGTGGACCGCGGCGGCAAGATCACCTTCCACGGGCCGGGTCAGCTGGTCGGCTATCCGATCGTCAAGCTCCCCGACCAGGTCTTCGTCGTCGACTACGTGCGCCGGCTCGAGGAGGCGCTGATCGGCGCGTGCGCCGAGCTCGGCGTGGCCACCGCGCGGGTGCCCGGCCGCAGCGGCGCCTGGGTCGCCGAGGACGACCGCGGTCCGGAGCGCAAGATCGCCGCGATCGGGATCCGGGTCAGCCGGGGCGTCACGATGCACGGGTTCGCGCTCAACTGCGACGTCGACCTCGGCTGGTACGACACCTTCGTGCCCTGCGGCATCGCCGACGCCGGCGTCACCTCGCTGAGCCGGGAGCTGGGACGCGACGTCACCGTGCCGGAGACCGCCCCGGTGATGGAGCGGCACCTGCGCCGGCTGCTCGCCTGGCAGCCCTACGAGCGGACCCCGGACTACCCCGCCAAGCCGGAGCCGGGTCGCACCCCGCCCGGCACCCCGCACGACACGCTGCGCGTGCCGGTGCTGAATCCGCGCGCCTGAGCGCGTTCTCCGCCATGCTTCTGCCCTGACACCAAGGGGGACGCATGTCGGAGCTGGTCATCGAGACGTCCGGGCTGCGCAAGCAGTTCCGGACCCGGCGGGGCCGGCACGTGGTCGCCGTGCGCGACCTCGACCTGGCCGTGCCGGCCGGCGGCGTGCACGGGTTCCTGGGCCCCAACGGGTCCGGGAAGACCACCACGATCCGGATGCTCCTCGGCCTGGCCCGCGCCAGCGGCGGCGAGATGCGCCTGTTCGGGCAGCCGGTCCCCCGGGCGCTGCCGCAGGTGATCGGCCGGATCGGCGCCGTCGTCGAGCAGCCCAAGTTCGTGCCGACCTTCACCGGCCGCCGCAACCTCGAGCTGCTGGCGCGCTCGATCGGCGTCTCGCAGCGCAGCGTCGAGGCCGCGATCGCCCAGGTCGGCCTCGACGGCCGCGAGCGGGAGCGGTTCAAGGGCTACTCCCTCGGCATGAAGCAGCGGCTCGCGATCGCCGCGACGCTGCTGAAGTCGCCGGACCTGCTGATCCTCGACGAGCCCACCAACGGCCTGGACCCGGCCGGGATCCGCGACATCCGCGACATGATCCGCGGGCTCGGCGAGAGCGGCGTCACGGTGCTGCTCAGCTCGCACATCCTCGCCGAGGTGCAGCAGGTCTGCGAGTCGGTGTCGATCATCGGCGAGGGCCGGCTGCTGGCGTCGGGGCGCGTCGACGCGCTGATCGGCGCGAGCACCGCGGCCGCCGTACGCGTCGGCCTTCCGGACCCGGCCCGCGGGGCGCGGCACCTGGAGGCCGCCGGCTACGCCGTACGCCGCGACGGCGCCCACCTGCTCGTCGAGGGTGTCGACGAGCCGGCCGACCTCACCCGGCTGCTCGCCTCGCACGACCTCTTCGTCTCCGAGCTGACCCCGCTGCGGCCCGACCTCGAGCAGGTCTTCCTCCAGCTCACCAAGGACACCACCCTCCGGGCCCGGCCCGAGGAGCTCGTGGCGGGAGGAGCGGCATGAGGCTCCTCGGCGTCGAGCTCACCCGCTTCCGGTCCCGGCGCGCCATCGTGCTGGTCCTGCTGGCGGCCACGGTGATCATGGGGGTGATGGTCGGCACCGCGGTCTGGGAGACCCGTCCGGTCAGCGCCCAGGACCGCGCCCGCGCGGTCGCGCAGGCCCAGCAGGAGGCCGCCAGCCCCGGCTTCCAGCGCGAGCTCAAGCGGTGCGAGCGGCGACCCGAGGAGTACATCGGCTCCGAGGACCCGGCCGCCTGCGCCGAGATGATGCCGCGGGCCGACTGGTACCTCTCCCGGTCGACGTTGTCGCTGGCCAGCCAGCTCGAGGACCGCGGCCTCGGGCTGCTGATGATCCTGACCGCCCTGGCCGTCGTGATCGGCGCGACGTTCGCCGGCGCGGACTGGGCGACCGGGTCGATCAGCAACCAGCTGCTCTTCGAGCCACGTCGCTGGCGGGTCTGGGCGGCCAAGGCGGCGGCGGTCACCCTCGGGGTGATGGTCGCCTGTGCGGTGATCGTCTCGGTGTTCTGGCTGGTGCTCTACCTGGTGGTGGAGTCGCGCGGGCTCAGCACCGGTGCGACCGTGCAGGAGCAGGTCCGGTGGCTGTCGGCGCGCGGCGTGCTGCTGGCCGGCGTCGGCGCGCTCGGCGGCTACGCGCTGACCATGCTGCTGCGCAGCACCGTGGCGACCCTGGCGGTGCTCTTCGCCTACGCCATCGGCGGCGAGGCGCTCACTGCCGCGCTGCCCATCGACCGGGTCAGCCAGTGGGGCCTGGGCAACAACGTGTTCGCCTGGCTGCGCGACGGCACCGAGATCTACGACGAGTCGATCGTCTGCCCGCCGAACGGCAACATGTGCAACCAGACCTACGTCCTGGACCTGGCCCAGGGCGCGACCTACCTCGGGGTGCTGCTGCTCGTCACGCTGGCGCTCTCCCTGGTGCTGTTCCGCCGCCGCGACGTGGCGTGAGCCTCGGGGGCTCCGCCGACACCTGGGGAGGCGCTGCGGGCCGCGGCGTACAGTTGGGCCCGTGACTCAAGCACCCACCCAGCCCTCCGCAGGAGCCGGTGACATCCAGCCGGAAGGTCGCAAGCTGCTCCGTCTCGAGGTCCGCAACGCGCAGACGCCGATCGAGCGGAAGCCGGAGTGGATCAAGACCCGGGCCAAGATGGGCCCGCAGTACAAGCAGCTCCAGGACCTGGTGAAGTCCGAGGGTCTGCACACGGTCTGCCAGGAAGCCGGCTGCCCCAACATCTTCGAGTGCTGGGAGGACCGGGAGGCGACGTTCCTCATCGGTGGCGACCAGTGCACCCGCCGCTGCGACTTCTGCCAGATCGACACCGGCCGGCCCGAGCCGCTGGACCGCGACGAGCCGCGCCGGGTCGCCGAGAGCGTGCAGCAGATGAACCTGCGCTACGCCACCATCACCGGCGTCGCCCGTGACGACCTGCCCGACGGCGGCGCCTGGTTGTACGCCGAGACCGTCCGGGCCATCCACGAGCTGAACCCGGACACCGGGGTCGAGAACCTGATCCCCGACTTCAACGGCAAGCCCGACCTGCTCCGCGAGGTGTTCGAGTCCCGTCCCGAGGTGCTGGCGCACAACGTCGAGACGGTGCCGCGGATCTTCAAGCGGATCCGGCCGGCGTTCCGCTACGACCGCTCCCTCGACGTGATCACCCAGGCCCGCGACTTCGGCCTGGTCACCAAGTCGAACCTGATCCTCGGCATGGGCGAGACCCGTGAGGAGATCTCGCAGGCGCTGCGCGACCTGCACGGCGCCGGCTGCGAGCTGATCACGATCACCCAGTACCTCCGCCCCTCGCTGCGCCACCACCCGGTGGAGCGCTGGGTGAAGCCCGAGGAGTTCGTCGAGCTGAAGGACGAGGCAGACGAGATCGGCTTCTCCGGCGTCATGTCCGGGCCGCTGGTGCGCTCCTCCTACCGCGCCGGTCGGCTCTACCAGCAGGCGATGGCTGCCCGCGCGGCGGTCTGACGCAGGACGCCCCCGGGGTCTGAGACAATGACCCGTCCGTCCCAGCAGTGAAGAAGACAGAGGCAGCCCTGATGGCGAAGTCCGAGAAGCCCGCCGGCCCCGAGAAGCAGGGGCGCCTGAAGCAGATCGTCGCGAGCTACCAGATGACGCGGCGCACCGACCCGAAGGTCGGCCTGATCCTCGCCGGCGTCTTCGTGGTGGTCGCCGCCGTGGCGCTGGTGCTGTTCCGGCTGATCCCGCCGCCGTGGTGGGCCCTCGACATCGTCAGCGCGCTGCTCTTCGGCCTGCTCGGCGCCCTGATCGTGTTCGGGCAGCGGGCCCAGAAGTCGGCGTACGCCCAGATCGAGGGCCAGCCCGGCGCCGCCGCGGCCGCTCTCGGCACGCTCCGTCGCGGCTGGAAGACCGACCCGGCGATCGCGTTCAACAAGAACCAGGACATCGTGCACCGCGTCGTCGGCCCGCCCGGCATCGTGCTGGTCGGCGAGGGCAACCCGAACCGGCTGAAGTCGCTGCTGGCCACCGAGCGCCGCAAGCACGAGCGGGTCGCCGCCGACACCCCGATCCACGACGTCATCGTGGGCGACCCCGCGCAGCACGTCGGCGCGGTCCCGGTGAGCAAGCTCAACAAGCACGTGCAGAAGCTCGGCCGTCAGGTGAAGCCCGCCGAGATGACCGACGTGCTGGCCCGCCTCAAGGCGCTCGACGCCACCCGGTCCAACATCCCGCTCCCCAAGGGGCCGATCCCCACCAGCCTCAAGGGCTCCCGGCAGAACATGCGGGGCCGCTGAGGCTGGTCGCCACCGCGGCCCCCGGGCTCAGCGGGTGCCCGGCAGCTGCATCAGCGACGAGGCCGGCGGCGCCTTCACGGTCACCGGCTTGCCCCAGTCCGACATCGTCATCACGATCGAGCCCGCGCCCTGGGAGAACTCCATCCGACGCATCAGGTCCTCGGAGTCCAGCCACAGGTCGTAGTCGATCGTCGTGGTCCCCGGCGGCATGGCCTCGGCGCCGGCGCCCTGGGCCGCGGCGGCCTTCTTGGCGTCCACGGTCAGCAGGTAGTGGTCCAGGTCCTCGCCGGCCACGGACTCCTCGCCGACGTACCGGACCTTCTGCAGGCCCGCGTCGAAGGCCTTGAACGTGGACAGCGGGTCGCCCTGCGTGATCCCGCCCAGGTCGCCCATCGGGCTGTTCGGGTCGGTGGTGTCGATCTCGAGGAACTTGCCCTTCGGGGTCATCGGCGGCATCGCCATGTAGAGGATCCCGTCGACGAGCCGCATCTCCACCTTGTCGGCGCCCGCCTGCGGGAGCTCCATGGTCAGCTGCATCGACGTGGTGTCGCCCTCGTAGCTCACGTCACCCTCGGCCGTCGTCCTGGGCTGCCCGCCGCCGCTCATGTCCATCGTGAGGTGCGAGCTCTCCTTGTCCAGCACCGCTGCCTTCATGGCCGCCAGCAGCTCCTCGGCGTCGTAGCCGGAGCCGTCGGACCCGTCCGCGTCGTCGGCGCCGGCGGAGCTGCTCGGGTCGGGGTCCGCGGAGGCGTCCGTCGACGGGTCCTCGGAGGCGGCGTGGGCACCGGTGGAGGGAGCGGCGGAGCCGGCCGCGGCCGTCTCGCCCTCGGCGGTGTCCCCGCCGCAGGCGGCGACGCCGAGCAGCAGTGCAGAGGTGGCGGCGGTGGCCACCAGCCGGGTGAGGCGCATCGGGCGTCCCCCTTCATCTAAGGTCGTGATCAGGGTAGGGCCGGCTCCAGCCGTGCGGAGCAAAGCGCGCAGAACGCGCCAACGAGGGAGAACGAGGTACGTCGATGCCGCTGTGCAGACCACCCATCCACGAAGCCGCGACGTCCGAACACCCTGCATGACGGACTCCACCCAGGTCAGCCATGCCGATCGGCCGAGCGTCGCCGTGGTCGGCGGCGGCATCTCCGGGCTCACCGCGGCCTACCTGCTGCAGCGCACCCACCACGTGACGTTGTTCGAGGCCGAGGACCGGGTCGGCGGGCACGCGCACACCCACGACGTGGAGACCGGTGCGGGCACCGTGCCCGTCGACTCCGGCTTCATTGTGCTCAACGACCGGACCTACCCGCTGCTGCGCCGGCTCTTCGCCGAGCTGGGCGTGCAGACCCGCCCGACCGAGATGAGCATGAGCATCTCCTGCGCCGGCTGCGGGCTGAGCTACAAGGGCGGCACCGGGGCCGGAGGCATCTTCGCCCAGCGTCGGCGCCTCCTCGACCCGACGTTCTGGCGGCTGCTGCTCTCGATCCGCAGGTTCCAGAAGGAGGCGCTGGCGCTGCTGGACGGCGACCGCGAGGCGGCGGGCTCGGAGCTGACCTACGGCCAGTTCCTCGACCAGCACGGCTTCGACCAGCACTTCGTCACCCACTACGCCCTGCCGGTGGTCTCCTGCGTGTGGTCGATGGGCCACACGGACGCGCTGGCCTACCCGGCGGCGTACCTCTTCGCCTTCCTGAGCCACCACGGCTTCCTGACCCTCGGCGACGCCCCGACCTGGCACACCGTGGTCGGCGGCTCCCGGTCCTACGTCCGGGCGGTCACCGAGCGCCTCGACGTGGTCCGGGTCGGCGCCCCGGTCACCGCGGTGAGCCGCAAGCCCGACGCGGTCACCGTCGACACCGCCACCGGCGAGCACCACGGCTTCGACAAGGTGGTGCTGGCCACCCACGCCGACACCGCGCTGGCGCTGCTCACCGACGCCGGCGAGGAGGAGCAGCAGCTGCTGGGCAGCTTCGGCTACTCCGAGAACACCACCTGGCTGCACCGCGACGACTCGTTCCTGCCCGAGCTGCCCCGCAGCCGGGCCGCCTGGAACTACCGGCTCGAGGACTGCGACACGCTGACCGACCGGACCCGGGTCACCTACTGGATGAACCGGCTCCAGGGCCACGCCGAGTCCGACCCGCTGCTGGTGACGCTGAACCCCGAGGACGGCGCGACGCCGAGCGGCGTGGTCGCCACGATGACCTACGCGCACCCCACCTACACCGCGGAGTCGGTGGCCGCGCAGAGCCGGCTGGCCACGCTGAACACCGACCGGCTGGCGTTCGCCGGCGCCTACCAGGGCTGGGGCTTCCACGAGGACGGCTGTCGCTCGGGCGTGCGGGCGGCCGAGGCCCTCGGCGCCACCTGGGCCGCACGGGAAACACGGCAAGCACCGTGACCGCAGCCCCCGCCCGGGTCAGGGCGCGGGTCTGGCACCGTCGGACCAGCCCGTTCACCTACACCTTCGAGCACGGCACCACCATGTGGCTGGTGGACGCCGCGGACCCGGACGCCGCCTTCCCCCGCTGGCTGCGGCCGCTGGCCTCGATCCGCCCGGTCGACCACTTCGCCGGCGACGACGACCGGCCGCTGCTGGAGAAGGTGCACGCGTTCCTGCGCGCCCAGGACCTCGGCTGGTCGGCCGCCCGGGTGCTGGTGCTCGCCAACGCCCGGTCCCTCGGCTACGTGTTCGACCCGCTGACGACGTACTTCTGCCTCGACGCCGACGGCCGCCTCGAAGGCGTGCTGGCCGAGGTGCACAACACCTACGGCGAGCGGCACTGCTACCCGCTCGCGGTGGCGGGCGGGGCGACCGCGGCGGTCGACAAGGAGTTCTACGTCTCGCCGTTCTTCGCCGTCGAGGGCCGCTACGACATCCGGACCCGGCTCTCGGAGTCGAAGGTCTCGGTCGCGATCAGCCTCACGCAGCGCGACCGCACGGTCTTCACCGCCACGATCAAGGGCGACCTCGTCCCCGCAACCTCGGCCCGGACCCTCGGCGCCGTCCTGCGCAACCCGCTCCCCTCACACCGTGTGTCGGCACTGATCCGCTGGCACGGGATCCGGCTGTGGCTGCGCCGGCTGCCCGTCGTCAAGCGCCGCCCGCACCAGGCCCCGGAAGGAATGGCTTCAGCACGATGACCACCACCATCGACTCCCGCGACTCCCGCGACCCCCTCGAGGACGACCCCCGCACGTCCTTCGGGCAGCCGGTGGCGACCCGGCCGGTGACCAGCTCGGCGAGCGCGCTGGGCCCGGCACCGGCGTACGGCATCCGCGGCGGTGTCGCCCAGCAGGTCGTCGCCCGGATCCTCCGTCACGTCCCGGTCACCGCACGACTGGCCGACGGCACCGTGTACGGCGCCCCGGTGACCGCCGGTCTGCCGCTGATCCAGATCGACCAGCCGCGGGCCTTCTTCGCCCGGCTGTCCCGCAGCCCGATGATCGGGCTCGGCGAGTCCTACATGGCCGGCGAGTGGTCCACGGCGCCCGGCACCGACCTCGCCGACGCGCTGTCGCCGTTCGCGGAGCGGCTCACCCGGCTGATCAAGCCGGCGTTCTACCGGCTCCGGCACACGGTGCTCCCCCGCGGGCTGAACCCGGAGAACACCAAGGCCGGCGCCCGCAAGAACATCGAGGCGCACTACGACCTGTCCAACGAGATGTTCGCGACGTTCCTCGACCCGTCGCTCTCCTACTCCTCGGCGCTGTTCGACACCCTGGACCCGGCCCCGGAGTGGGCGGCCCTGGAGCCGGCGCAGCTGCGCAAGGTCGACGCGATCCTCGACGCCGCCGGAGTCCGGGCCGGCTCGCGGGTCCTCGAGATCGGCACCGGCTGGGGCACCCTGGCGATCCGGGCGGCCGAGCGCGGCGCCCGGGTGACCACGCTGACGATCTCCGGGGAGCAGGCAGCGCTCGCCCAGGAGCGGGTCGACGCGGCCGGTGTCGCGGACCGCGTGGAGATCGCGCTGCGCGACTACCGCGACCAGACCGGCCAGTTCGACGCGGTGGTCAGCGTGGAGATGATCGAGGCGGTCGGCGAGAAGTACTGGCCGACGTACTTCTCCACCATCGACTCGCTCCTCGCCCCCGGCGGCAAGGTCGCCATCCAGGCGATCCTGATGGACCACGACCGGCTCGAGGCGACCCGGGACACGTACACCTGGATCCACAAGTACATCTTCCCCGGCGGGCTGCTGCCCTCGGTCACCGCGATCGAGCGGACGCTGGCCGGGCACACCACCCTGCACGTCTCCGACATCCGGCCGATGGGCCAGCACTACGCGCACACGCTGCGGCTCTGGCGCGACCGGTTCACCGCCGACTGGCAGCAGGTGGCCGCGCTCGGGTTCGACGAGCGGTTCCGGCGGATGTGGGAGTTCTACCTCGCCTACTGCGAGGCCGGCTTCCGCACCGGCTACATCGACGTCGCGCAGATCCGGATGGAGCGGGCCTGAGCCCTGGGACTTCCAGGCTCCCTTTGTCAGCGGCGCACGGTGACGGTGCCGACGACCAGGTCGTGCAGGCCGCGGTTGTCGCGGTTGTAGATCAGCGGCGGCACCACCAGGCAGATCAGCAGGCTGCGCAGCAGCGTGTGCAGCAGCGTGACCGGTCCCCCGTCGACGCGGACCACGGCGATCCGCAGCGCGAGCTGTCCGAAGGAGCCGCCGGTCAGCGCGGTCAGCACGGTCAGCTCGACGAAGAAGACGCCCATCGGCGCCCAGGTCTCCCAGCCGTGGCCCCACACCCCCGTGCCGAACAGCGCGGTGGCGACGAGCAGCGAGGCGAACCAGTCGATGGTGAGCGCCGCCAGCCGGCGACCCCAGGAGGCGACGGAGCGAGGGCCTACGGGCGGCAGGCCGAGCCGGGCACCGGCGTACGGCGGCGGGGTGGTCGCTCTCTCGCTCACGTCCCCACGGTACCGAGCAGCCGGTCACCGCGCTCCGGCGGACGGGCTGTTACACGCAGGAAACAAACCAGATACGGTCAAGAAATCCCGGCTGCCTAGGTTCAGGGTCAGTGGTGCAGCGCGGCATCTACTGATCACGCCTGAAGACCCGACCGCCCCCGCGGTCAAGGAGGACGACGAATGTTCGCTAACAGCGACGAGCTGCTGAAGTACATCAAGGACGAGCGCGTCGAGATGGTCGACGTCCGGTTCTGTGACCTGCCGGGCGTGATGCAGCACTTCACGGTGCCCGTGTCCTCCTTCGACCAGACCGTCTTCGACGACGGGCTCGGCTTCGACGGGTCGTCGATCCGTGGGTTCCAGGCGATCCACGAGTCCGACATGTCGCTGTTTCCGGACCCCACCACGGCCTACCTCGACCCGTTCCGGGTCGCGAAGACGCTGGTGGTGAACTTCTTCATCCACGACCCGATCACCGGCGAGGCGTACAGCCGCGACCCGCGCAACATCGCCCGCAAGGCGATGTCCTACCTCGCCAGCACCGGCGTCGGCGACACCGCCTACTTCGCCCCCGAGGCCGAGTTCTACGTCTTCGACGACGTGCGCTTCGAGACCAAGGCCCAGACCGGGTTCTACGCGATCGACTCCGTGGCCGGCGCCTGGAACACCGGGCGTGAGGAGGAGCGCGGCAACCTCGGCTACAAGGTGAAGTACAAGGGCGGCTACTTCCCGGTGGCCCCGACCGACCACTTCGGTGAGCTCCGCGACGAGATCGTCATCGAGATGGAGCGGTCCGGGCTGCACGTCGAGCGCGCCCACCACGAGGTGGGCACCGCCGGCCAGGCCGAGATCAACTGGCGCTACGACGAGCTGCTCAAGAGCGCCGACGACGTGATGAAGTTCAAGTACCTCGTCAAGAACGTCGCCTGGCGCAACGGCAAGACCGCGACCTTCATGCCCAAGCCGATCTTCGGCGACAACGGCTCGGGCATGCACTGCCACCAGTCGATCTGGAACAACGGCGAGCCGCTGTTCTACGACGAGACCGGGTACGCCGGCCTCTCCGACATGGCGCGCTACTACATCGGCGGCCTGCTCAAGCACGCTCCGTCGCTGCTGGCGTTCACGAACCCGACGGTGAACTCCTACCACCGCCTGGTGCCCGGCTTCGAGGCCCCGATCAGCCTGGTCTACAGCCAGCGCAACCGCTCGGCCTGCGTCCGGATCCCGATCACCGGCTCGAACCCCAAGGCCAAGCGGATCGAGTTCCGCTGCCCCGACCCGTCGGCGAACCCCTACCTCGCCTTCTCGGCGCTGCTGCTCGCCGGGCTCGACGGCATCAAGAACAAGATCGAGCCGCCGCAGCCGATCGACAAGGACATCTACGAGCTGCCGCCGGACGAGCTGGCCGAGGTCGACCAGGTGCCGACGTCGCTCAATGCCGTGCTCGACAACCTCGAGCGCGACCACGAGTTCCTCACCGCCGGCGGGGTCTTCACGCCCGACCTGATCGACACCTGGATCGAGTACAAGCGCACCCACGAGATCCTGCCGATCCAGCTGCGGCCGCACCCGCACGAGTTCGAGCTCTACTACGACATCTAGTCACTCGTAGAGCTCGAACTCTCCGGTTCGAGCGCGAGGGCCCCGGCTTTGCCGGGGCCCTCGTTGCATCTCCCGATTGCTGCATTTGAACAGGCAGGTTGGGATCTTGCGCCGTGCCGCTGAGCGTGAACTCTGAGCACGCTGCCCAACGTGCCTGTTGATATGCCCAAGCCCGTAACTGCCGCGTAGCGCTCACATCGAGCGGCTAGGTTCCCGATGCCATGTCCGAGGTCATCAGGCGCCGATGAGCTGGAGGCCCAGGCTCGGCCGGTGCCCACGTGCCCACCGGACGTATGCGGGATCCGCATCGCATCGCGCCCCACCGTCTTGGACGGCGCGGGGCACCGCGCCACACAGTGGTGTGCATGAGCACCGTCCCTTGCTTGTTCTCCCCTCAGCCCCCGAACCGTCGGCCCGGGAGCAGGAAGATCGCCGCCACAGCGGCCCTGGCGGCCTGCGCACTCGCCCTCTCCGCGTGCGCTACGGACGGTTCTGCGCCTGGCGCCACCGCGTCATCGACGCCCGCAGCGTCGAGCCGGACACAGCTGTCCGATCCAACCGACACCTCGGCGTCCACCAGCACCGCGAGACCCGGCGTCCGGGACCGGCTCGCGCACCTCGAGACCGAACGCGGGGCCCGCCTCGGCGTCCACGCCGTCGACACCAGCACCGGCGCCACGGTGTCGTACCGCGGGGACGAACGCTTCGCCTACGCCTCCACCATCAAGGCGCTCGCGGCCGGAGCCGTCCTGGACGACCTCGGGCCGGCCGAGTTGTCGCGGCGACTCTTCTTCACCGAGGACGAGCTGGTCGACTACTCCCCCGTCACCGAGCTGCACGTGGAGGACGGCCTCAGCGTCCGCCAGCTCATCGACGCGGCCATCACCGTCAGCGACAACACTGCCGGCAATCTCCTCATCGACCTCCTCGGCGGCCCGGCCGGACTCGACGAGGCCCTGCTCGAGGACGCGGGAGACGACGTCACCGCCGTCGTACGCCGAGAGCCGGACCTCAACACCGCCGTCCCGGGCGACAGCCGGGACACCACCACGCCCGTCGCCCTCGCCGACACCCTGGGCGCCTACGTCCTGGGCGACGTGCTGCCTCGCGCCGACCGCCGCTTCCTGGAGCAGGTGCTGCGGCGCACCACCACCGGCGACGCCCTCATCCGGGCCGGTGTGCCGCAGGGTTGGCGGGTCGGCGACAAGACGGGGTCTGCGGCGTACGGCACGCGCAACGACGTCGCCGTGATCCGCCCGCCCGGGCGGGGCCCCATCCTGCTGGCGATCATGACCACGCACGACGAGGCAGACGCGCCGACCGACGACGCCCTCATCGCCGCAGCCACCAGGATCGTGGTGGACGAGCTCCTCGACGCCACTCCGGGCGCCGTCCGCAGGGAAAGGGCACGTCACGAGGACGGGGCGCACCCCTACCAAAGGATCTCCCAGGTCAGGCCCGCCGTCGGATGTGCGCCGACGCTCCACGCCGCAGGCTGGGCGGCATGATTGAAGTACAGGGGCTCACCCGCACCTACGGCGATTACACCGCCATCGACGACGTCAGCTTTACCTGCAAGCCGGGACGAGTGACCGGTTTCCTCGGACCGAACGGGGCCGGCAAGACCACCACGATGCGGATCATGATCGGTCTCACGACTGCCACCCGCGGAGAAGCCACCATCGGTGGCTACCACTACCACGACATCGTCAACCCGGGCCGCCACGTCGGTGTGCTGTTGGACGCCAGCGCGCAACATGCTGGACGCACGGGGCAGGAGATCCTCAGGATCGGTGCCCGGACGATGGACCTGCCCTCATCGCGCGTCGACGAGATGCTCGCCCAGGTGTCGCTCAGCGAGTCCGAGGCGAAACGCAAGCTGCGCAACTACTCCCTCGGCATGAAGCAGCGACTGGGCATCGCCCACGCACTGCTCGGCGACCCGGAAGTCCTCATCCTCGACGAGCCCGCCAACGGCCTCGACCCCGCCGGGATCCGGTGGATGCGTGACCTGCTCAGGGACTACGCGAGACGCGGCGGAACCGTGCTGCTCTCGAGCCACCTGCTCCACGAGGTCGAGCTCGTTGCCGACGAGCTCATCCTCATCGGACACGGCAAGATCGTCGCGCAGGGTGACAAGGAGAGCCTCAGCGCCGCGGACGCCAAACAGAGCACACTGGTGACCGCTCACGACAACGTCCAGCTGGCCGCAGCACTCGCCGCAGAAGGCCTCGAGTCGACCCCGAGGGCGCGGGCCTGCGCGTCGCTGCCAGCGCGGCGGACGTGAGCCGGATCTGCCTCAAGCACGCGGTGATCATCACCGACCTGCGTAGCGGCGCCAAGGGGCTCGAGGACCTGTTCCTCGAGCTCACCTCCACAGCGCAGCGCGACGCAGCGGCCGCCCCCGACTCCCTGGCCGACCTCTCGACCACGAACGGAAGCCGTCGATGACCACCAACACCGACCGACAGACCCTGCCCCGGTTCAACTTCGAGACCACTCCGCGCATCCGCTTCTCGCGACTGGTCTCGGTCGAGCTGCAGAAGGCCGTCGACACCCGCGCAGGAAAGTGGCTCGTCGCTGCGATCCTCGCGCTGACGGCCGGCATCATGGTCCTCTACTACGCCATCGGCGAGGACACCGACAAGACCTTCGTCAACTTCATCGGCTTCGCCGCCGGCCCGCAGAGCTTCCTGCTGCCCGTGCTCGGTGTCCTGCTCATGACCAGCGAGTGGAGCCAGCGCACCGCTCTGGTGACTTTCGCGCTGGCACCGTCACGGACCCAGGTCATCGGCGCCAAGGTCGTCGCCGCCATCATCCTGGGAATCGTCGCGTTCGCCGGTGCGGTGATCGTCGCCACGGTCGCCACCCTGGCGGCGGGACGACAGGACGGGTTCGCCGACGTCACCGCCCCGACGCTCCTGCTCTTCCTCGCCGTCCAGCTGCTCGGCGTCCTCCAGGGAGTGGCGTACGGATTGATCCTGCTCAACACGCCAGCAGCGATCGTGGCCCTCTTCGTCCTGCCCACTGCGTCCACGATCCTGTTCACCGGCGTTCGGTCGTTGTCGGACATCGCTCCGTGGGTCGACCTGCAGACCGCCCAGTCCCCCCTGGTCAACGGCGACTTCGACATCACCGGCACGCAGCTCGCCCAGATCGGTGTCACTGCCCTCATCTGGATCGTCCTTCCCTTCCTCGCCGGCTGGCTCCGCGTCATGCGAGCCGAGATCAAGTAGCGCTGAGCGCTGGCCCTCACCAGGAGCATCGCCGGGATGACCTTCAGAGCAGCCGCCACGATCGTCAGGCCTATCCCTCGTCGTCGATCCGCCGATCACGAGGCGCTCTTCATGACGCACAGCTCGGTGACCCATGGTCCTGGAGTGCCAGAGGTGCAGGGCAGAACGGCTGGACCGTTGGGGTGGCGAGGGAATGCATGGCGACTCGTGCTGGCCCTCGCCTTCAGCCTGCTGTCCTGGTTGACGGCCTCCGCGGACCGTTCCGCGTTCGACAGGGTCGGCGACGTGGCGCTCGGGCTGGTGGCGTTCGCGCTCGTGGCGGTCCGCCGTCGCTGGCCCGTGGCGGTCGCGGTCGGAACGACAGCGTTGGCAGCACTGACGTCACTCGCCGCTGGACCTGCCATCCTCGCGACCGTCTCGCTCGCCACGGGTCGGCGATGGCGACCGATGCTGGTGGTCGGGGCTCTTGCGGTCGTCGGCGGCGAGGTCTTCACGCACCTGCACCCGTGGTCGAGAACCGATCCCCCGTGGCTCGTCACCGTCCTCAACGCCGCGCTGATCGCCGCTTCGATGGCCTGGGGAATGTACGTCGGGTCGCGCCGCGAGCTGATCTGGAGCCTGGAGTGCCGCGCCGCCGCGGCTGAGAGCGAGCGCGACCTGCGTGCCGCGCGGTCGCGGCTCGAGGAACGCGCCCGCATCGCCCGGGAGATGCACGACGTCCTCGCGCACCGCATCTCCCACATCGCCATTCGAGCCGGCGCCTTGCACTACCGCACCGACATCAGCTGCCACGAGATGCGTGACACCGCCGGCGCGATCCGCGAGTCGGCGCACCTGGCCCTGATCGACCTGCGCGCCGTGCTCGGGGTGCTGCGCGACGAGGCGGGTGAGCTGGAACGGCTCCCCCAGCCCGCGCACGGAGATCTCGCCGACCTCATCGAGGAGGCGCGTCGGTCGGGGATGCGCGTCACGTGGAGCGACCACATCGCAGACGACGCAGTGCCCGACGGTGTCGGTCGCACGATCTACAGGATCGTCCAGGAAGGACTGACCAACGCAGGCAAGCACGCGCCGGGCGCCGACGTCGAGATCGAGCTCGCCGGCACCGCGGAAGAGGGCGTCACGGTCGTCGTGCGCAACGCGTTGGGCTTCGGGCGATCATCCACCCCCGGCGCCGGACTCGGTCTCGTGGGACTGACCGAGCGGGCTCAGCTGAGCGGGGGACGGCTCGAGCACGGGCGCGAGGGGCGCGACTTCGTCGTCAGGACGTGGGTCCCATGGACACCGTGACCGACCCCAGCCCCGACCCCGCGCGGAGCCCGGACAAGCGACCTCTCCGAGTCCTCGTCGTCGACGACGACGGTGTGGTCCGGGCAGGGCTCACCATGATGCTGGGCGGCGCGGAGGACATCGAGGTCGTCGGCGAGGCTGCCGACGGCCACGACGCGGTCAGGCAGGTGGACTCACTGCGGCCCGACGTGGTCCTGATGGACATCCGGATGCCACGCATGGACGGCCTCCGGGCGACCAAGGCGGTGATGTCGCGCCCACGACCGCCCCGCGTCATCGTTCTCACCACCTTCGACGCCGACGCCCACATCATCGAGGCCTTGAGTGCCGGCGCCGAAGGGTTCCTGCTCAAGGACACGCCGCCACCCGACATCGTCGAGGCCGTCCGGCGTGTGGCGGCCGGCGAGCCCATGCTGTCGCCGTCGGTGACGCGTGCGATCCTCGCCCGCCTGAGAGACAGCGACACGTCGGAGCGTGCGCGTGAGGCACAGCGACGGCTCGCCGCATTGACCGACCGCGAGCGCGAGGTCGCCTCTGCGGTCGGGCGTGGCCTCAGCAACGGTGAGATCGCGACCGAGCTGCATCTGTCGGTGCCCACGGTCAAGGGTCACGTCGCCCAGCTGTTCCACAAGCTCGGCGTCGTGAACCGCGTCCAGGTGGCGATGTGCGTGCACGCCGCGGGCCAGGCCTGACCTGACAGCCGTCGACGTCGTCGAGATGTGCGGGTGTCGCCGGCGGATCCGTCAGGTGCTGCTGCAGCAGCCGGCTTCGTCCCGCTTCTCTCGGGACGACGAGGACTCCGTCCATCCCGCCACGGTGCCGGGTGCGGGCGCCAGGGCGGCATTTCGAAGCGCCTGGGCGATCTGCGCGGCAATGTTTCGCGCCGCGACATCACGGCAGCGCATCGCGAGGTGCTCGGCCAGGCCCTCGACAGGTGGTCAGTGCTGGTGCTCGAGGAGCTCTGCGACCGGCCGCACCGGTTCAACCAGCTGCGACGCCTGATTCCCGTGACCTAGAAGTCGCTCACCGCGACCCTCATCAGGCAGCTGGTCCTCGTGGCACCACTGTCCGGTCCGCGCGGCATGCTGTTCACGACTCAGATGTGGCTTTCGATGCGGATTGCGCATACTGGTCCCATGGATCTGGTGGCCGCATGCGAGGCGTTCGTGAGCGTCGCCGAGCGAGGCAGCTTCACGCGGGGTGCAGCTGCCGTGGGAATGTCCCAGCCCGGGGCGAGCCGCCGCATCGCGGCGCTGGAACGCCACCTCGGAGTTCCGCTCCTCGATCGGTCGGGGCGGTCCCCGGCGCTGACGCTGGCGGGCCACCGGGTGCTCGACGCCGCCCGGCAGGTGGTCCGGGCCTCCGAGACGCTCCTGCTGGAGGCCGAGGAGGCCGGACTGCGCTCGCTCCACCTAGCCGTTCCCACCGGGTGCGACGTACGGGAGCTGGCCGCCGTCGAGCTCGCCAGCCGGGACGCAGGAATGCACCTGGTCCTCACCGAGGCCGAGCCTCGCACGCGGGCCGACCTGCTGAGTCGCGGACGGGTGGAGGCCCAGGTGGCGGCGGTGCCGGGCGAGGAGGGTGACTGGACGGTGGCGCTCGGCCTCGCCGGCGCACTCCCCCGTCCGGGTCGCGTCCACCTCGACCAGCTCCGGCCATCCGGCCGGAACCCGACCAGCGGGGCAGTGCTGGTGCACGTGCTCCCCGAGGACGACGTGCCGCACCTGCGTGACCCGCTCCTTGCGGCCGCGGAGTCCGCCGGGCTCGGCACCTCCCAGGTCTTGGTGACGACGTCGTGGGCCGCGGCGCTGGCGAGCGTTCTCGCCTCCACCGACCTGGTGATGCTGTCCGAGCACGAGGCGCGACGCCTCGACCTGGCCTGGTCGCCGCTGGCTCACCCGCCCCTGACGAGGGGGTACGCACTGAGCGGTGCCGCCGGCTCCGGCTCCGAGCGGCTGCGCGCCGCGATCGGCCCCGAGCTCGCCGCGGCCCTGGGCGCTGATGACGCGAGTCGGAGCGGGGGCCGGCCATGACCTCGGGCACCGTGCGCCTCCTGCGCGACCTCAGGGCCGACCTGGACGCCGCCGGCCTGACCGGCTGGTTCCTGGTGCGCGATCTGGACTCCGGGGAGGAGATCGGGATCGATCCCGACACCCGGGTCCCGCTCGCGTCGCTGGTCAAGGTTCCGCTGGCCGCAGCCGTCCTCGACAAGGTGGCCCGGGGCGAGCTGAGCGAGGGGACACCACTGTGCCTGACCGGCGGCGGAGGTCGCGAGGTCGGACCGGCAGGTCTGGCCCGGTTCCGGTTCCCGGCCACCATCGCGCTCGCCGACGTCGTCTACCTCAGCACGTGCCTGAGCGACAACGTGGCCGCCGATGCACTCTTCGACCTGGTGCGTCCCGCGCAGGTGACGCACTACCTCCGTGGGCTCGGCGTGACCGACCTGACCGTGCGTCATCGGCTCTCCGACCTCACCCAGACCCCGGCCGAGGCCCTGGCCCAGACGCCGGAGCTGGCTCAGACGCTGGCAGCCCACGGCGGCACGCCGAGCGGGGGGCACCGCGTGCGGCAGCTCGACAGCGCCCGCGCCAGCTCCGGGACCGCGCGCGCGTGCGTCGACCTGCTCGAGCGGCTGTGGACCACGCCCAGCCCTGTCGCGCCCGACGTGTCCCAGCGGGTCCGCGAGCTCATGGGGCACCACGTCGTCGCGAGGCAGCGACTCTGGCCCGACTTCGCCTCGGACGCGGCCACCTGGTCGTCGAAGACAGGGACGCTGCTGAACCACCGTCACGAGATCGGTGTGGTCGAGCACGCCGAGGGCGATCGCTACGCCGTGGCGGCCCTGACGGCCTCGCGGGTCTCCGCGGGGATCCAGCACGTCGCCGAGGCAACCATGGCGAGCGTCGCCCGCCGACTGCGCGACCACCTCCGTCACTGATCCATCCAGTCCGGCCAGGCGCTGTCACCTCTGCGGGTCAGCACCGTCGCTGCGCACCGGACCATCGAGACCTGGCTCGGTCCTCGGTCAGGCGGCTGACGACTGGCTCTCCACGCCGGTCTTGATCGCCGCCAGCATGGTGTGCATGGTCTTCGCCATGACGACGACGCTGACCGACTCGACGAGGGTCTGCCACCAACCGAGGTCCTCCTCGAGGATCACGAACGTCAGCTTCGTGCTGCCGTCCAGGTCCTCGAACAGCCACGTGAAGATCGGGCCGTTGGCCACTTCCTTGGTCCGTCCTGCAAAGCGCACGTGCGCATGAGCCTTGCTGACGATCCGCTCATCGGGAACGAACTCGGTGTACTCGCGCTCGATCTGCTCGACCATCATCCCCTTCACGAACCTGCCCACGATGTGCGCCTTGGTGCCGACACCCTCCGGCGTCAGGACGACGTCGGTGACCTCGAGCTCCCGCCACCCCTCGAAGAGATGGTGCGGGTCGCGGCAGTACTCGAACACGTCGTGCAACGGAGCGTTGATCACCACGTCGAAGCTACGCGTGAAATCCGTCATCGTCTGGCCTCCTTCCGACCAAGCGGGGGCACTTCTCCGCGATGCAAGCCAGCGTTCCCGCAGAGCGTGTCCGCCATCCGCAACTACGGCGGAGGTTCGGAGCGGTGCCTCTCAGGCTCTCTCTCAGGCTTCACCTCCGGCAGCGGGGAACCCAGAGCCGAAGGGCCCCGAAGCCCCCTGTGCCGGCTCGACGGTGACCTCAGGCCCTGTGATCGTGCATCGCACCCCGGGCGCTCAGCCTCACGCTCGGGTGACCCGCTTGAATCAGCAGGGCCGCGACGGCCAGCGCAAAACAATTGGCAAAGGAGCGATGTGATGACCGAAGCGTTCTACTCGCACGCGAAGCTCTACGACCTCATGTTCCCCGGGGCAGACCCGCAGCGGACTTCTACCGGGCCGAGGCCGATCGCCAGGGCGGGCGTGTCCTGGAGCTCGGGTGCGGCACCGGGAACAAGTTGATTCCCATCGCGTCCGACGGGCATCCCTGCGTCGGCCTGGACCTCTCACCGGACATGCTGGCCGAGGCTCGCCACAAGGCGGACGAGCGCGGAGTAGCGGTGGAGTGGGTGCACGGCGACATGCGTGACTTCGACCTGGGCGGCACCTTCGACTTCGTGTTCATCGCGGCCAACTCCCTGCTGCACCTGCACGAAGCCGAGGGCCTGGTGAGCTGCTTCCGCTCGGTCCGGCGACACCTGGCACCTGGCGCGCGCTTCGCCTTCGATGTCTTCAACCCGAGCCTGCGCCTCCTGGCCGAAGCCGTCGGCGTACGGCGCCCGCGGGAGTCGTTGTCGTTCACCGATCCCGAACGTGGCGAGGTGAGCGTCGATGTCGCTGAGACTTACGACGCCCGGGCGCAGGTGACCCGCGGGACGTGGCACCTCTCGACTCAGTCCGAGCCCGACTTCCTGGTCCTGCCCCTCGAGATCAGGAGCATCTTCCCGCAAGAGCTGCCGCTGCTGCTCTCACTCGGCGGACTTCGGCTCGTCGATCGCTTCGGCGACTGGTCGGGCCGACCGTTCACCGGGGATGAGCCGCTCCAGCTCTGCGTCTGCGAGTCCGCCTGATTGTCCGGTAGGGATCGTGCCGCTCGAACGTGTCATGCAATCCGGCTGGACGCGATGCAGAATCGAACCATCGGGGGCGCCAGCGGGCCGCTGACGACGAGCAGCCACGGAGGTTGGGACATGCCCCGAGTCATCATCACCCACGACATTCGCGAGGTCGACCGCTGGTTGGCCGGCAAGGACGAACGCGCGGCGGCGATGCCGGGCGCCACCGGGGTCACCGACCTCGTCGCGCTCGACGGCAGCAACCAGGCCGCCGTGACCTTCGAGACAGACGACCTCGACGCGCTGCTGGCGATGCTCCAGGCGATGCCGCCCGAGGTCGCGGCCCAGGCGGAGTCGCACGGTGTCATCCCGCCGTTCACCGTCTACGTCGAGCGGTAGCGCACGGCGGCACCGTGCGGGCGAGCCCCTGACGACCTCAGTCGCCTAGCTGTTGACAAGAACGTCGCAGTCGAAGAAGTCAGGCGGCCCGTTCAAGACGTCCCCCATGGCTGCGCGAATGCGCTGCAGCGGTTCCTGGCGCCTGGGATCCTCCTCGCGCGCGCGAGCCTTCTCCTCGCTCTCGAACACGACGACCACGAACACCTCGGTCGGATCCTTCTGGCTACGCATGACCAAGGTCTGCAGAAGACCGGAGTCCTCCTGCTCGATGGCACGCAGCTGCTCGAAGATCTCCAGAACCTCGGCTTCCCTCTCCGGATCCGTGCTCACCCGCTGCACCTGCGCCCACATGCCTGACCGCCTCCGCTGGGATCGCCCCGCCCTACGCGCAGGGCCGATGATCGGAGGCTAGGACGCACCCGGCTGCCAGACAAGGTCCCGATCCGTGAAGCCGTCTGGGCGCCGGGACTAGGGTCGAGGCCATGCACGAACACAAGCGATTCGACGACGAGGCAGCGACGTGGGACGACGACCCCGGCCACGAGAAGCGACAGGTGGCGGTAGCCCAAGCCATCAGGGAGGCCGTGACCCTCAGCCCGCGGATGAAGGCGGTCGACGTCGGCGCCGGCACGGGCCGGCTGAGCATCCTGCTCGCCGACCTGGTCGGCTCCGTTGTCGTGACCGATCCCTCCGCCGGGATGGTCCAGGTCGCACGGGAGCGGATCGAGGCCGCCGGGCTCAGTGACCGACTGCGCGCTGTCCAGGCAGACCTGACGACAGACCGGCTCGATGGGGCGTACGACGTGGTGTGGAGCTCCATGGCGTTGCACCACGTCGAGGACCTCGATGGACTGCTGGGGTCCGTGGCGGGCCTCCTGGTCGACGGTGGCCGGCTGGCCGTCGCGGACCTCGACGAGGACCCCGACGGCGCCTTCCACGCCGACAAGCCCGACTTCGCCGGACACCACGGATTCGACCGGAAACGCCTTGCCGACCAGCTGGCCCGGGCCGGATTCGCCGACGTCGGCTTCGTCGACGCCACCACCATCCTCAAGGGCGACCGCGAGTTCGGCGTCTTCCTGTGCACGGCGACCAAGGTGCCTGAGGCCGGCGGAGATCACTGAGAACAAGACGTTCCCCCGCAGGGCCGACCCTCGTCGCGGGTCGCGGCCCTCTCCGTTGCACATGACGAGCGCTCGCCGCCACGCCGCGTGTCGTGTCAGCCGGGCTCCTGCCCGAGTCCGGCGCGGCGCGCCCGAGCGATCGCCTCGGAACGGTCCGGCGCCTCGAGCTTGCCGAGCAGCGTGGAGACGTGGTTGCGAACCGTCTTCTCGGACAGGAAGAGCTCGCGGGCGATCCGACGGTTGTCGTGGCCGCGGGCAACGAGGTCGAGCACCTCGCGCTCGCGCTCGCTGAGTTGCGGGAACATCTCGCGGCCGGGCTGGGCGGCGAGCCCGCGGAAGAACTCGCCGAGCCGCGCGGCCACCGTGGGGCTGAACACCGCGCCACCGGCCGCGACGGTCGCCACCGCCTGGAGGAGGTCCGCCCGGCCGGAACCCTTCACGACGTACCCGCGTGCGCCGGCGCGCATCGCAGCGACCACGGCGTCGTCGTCGGCCGACATGGTGATCACCAGGATGCCGGTCCCGGGCGCGGTCGCGAGGATCTCGCGGGTGGCGTCGATGCCGGAGCCGTCAGGGAGGTTCAGGTCCATCAGGACCACGTCGGGCCGCAGCGCCACGGCCTGCTCGACGGCCTGGCGACAGTCATGGGCCTCGCCGACGACCTCGACGCCCGGGGCCGAGTCGAGAGCGGCGCGGACACCGTCGAGGAAGAGCGGGTGGTCGTCGACGAGCAGGACAGTGGTCATCGCAGGTCTCCCACGGTGTGCGGCAGCAGGGCATGGACGGTGGTGCCGGCTTGCGTGGACGTCACCTCGAGGGTGCCGCCCACCTCCTCGGCGCGCTGACGCATCGAGGCCAGTCCCAGCCCCGACCCGCCCGAAGCGGAGTCGGCGGCGGCCAGGCCGACCCCGTCGTCGCTGACCTCGAGTCGGACGTGCCGGTCGTCGCGGACGCGCAGGCTGACCCGTGAGGCACGGGCGTGGCGCACGACATTGGCCAGTGCCTCGGCGGCGATCCGGTGCAGCGCGACCTCGACAGCAGGGTCGGCGGTGACGCCCGCGTCGACCCCGACCTCCACCTCGAGTCCGGGCGTGCGCACCCGCTCGGCGAGGGCCTCCAGCGCCCGGGCGAGCCCGAGCTCGTCGATGGCGGCGGGACGCAGCCCTTCGGTGATCGCGCGCACCTCGGCCACCGCCTGTGCGACGCCGTCTCCCGCCGAACCGAGCAGGCCGCCGACCGTGGGCTGGTCAGCGAGGTCGCGGGCGGTCTCGATCTGCAGCCGGAGGCCCGCCAGGGTGGCACCGAGCCCGTCATGCAGGTCGCGCCGCAGCTGCAGCCGCTCGCTCTCACGGGCGGCCACCAGCGCCTCCCGGCTGCGTTGCAGTTGCTGGTGCAGGCGCAGCGCCGCGACGGCCGGCGCCACCTGGTCGGCGAGCCCGCGGAGCACGACCTCGTCGCGGGGATGCAGCGCACGCTCGCCCGACCGCTGCCACACGTCGAGCGCGGCGACGACGTCCCCACGGTGCAGCATCGGGAACGTCGTCGCGCAGGACCCTGTCGTGGTGCCCGCGGAGGCGACCGCTCCGGCCTCACCGGTCAGGGCGAGGCGGACCCGGGCACCGGGTAGGCGCAGCCCCTCGATCACCACGTCGCACAGGACCTGCGGGACGTGTGCGACGTCGAGGCCCGTGCGGCTCAGCCGCGCGGCGAGCGCCGAGGTGACCGCGAACGGGTCGGCGCGGTCCCCGTAGTACATCCGGTCCACGCCGACCTGCAGCCGACGGGCCAGTGGCTGCATGACCGCCCCGGTAAGGCCAGCCGCGATCGCGGCGCTCAGTGCCGAACCGTTCTGCGGCAGCGTCTGGAGCACGACGAAGAGAGTCAGGTAGGCACCGGCCAGGCAGACGGCCAGGCTCGCCGCGACCAGCGCCCGGGCGACGGCGGTGTCCAGCTCGTACAGACCGTGGCGGGTGACCGCGACGCCGATGGCGACGGGCAGCAGCCCGGCGGCGGCCGCCTGGACGGCGACATCGACCGGCGTGGGCAGCAGACCCTGGGCAGCGGTGGCGACGGCGAGCAGCGCGGCCGCGAAGAGCAGCACAGCCACCTGCCTGCGCACGAGCCCGCGTGAGCGTCGGAAGCGCACGACAAGGGAGCCGAGGGCGACCACGGTGGCGGGAAGCAGCAGCGTGGCCGCGAACACGGCCAATGCCTGGGCCAGGCCGAGGTGGACCAGCGGCTTGACGAGCGTGGCACGGCCCTCGAACGTCTCGGGATAGAGACCGACTCCGGCCGTCAGGGTGATGATGCCGACGACCGAGGCAAGTGCCGTCCACCGCCACAGCCGGCCGGGGAGCAGGCCGTCGGGGTAGAGCAGCGGCACCAGGGTGAGCAGCGGCAGGAAGCCCGGCACCCACAGGCAGCCCTGGACCTGGACAGCGACGCCCGCCGGCGTCGAGGGCCCCGTAGCGCCCAGGGAGAGTGCGGTGGACAGCGCGGTCACCCCGGAGCAGGCCCCGGCGACCATCAGGACCCGGCCCAGGAGGCGGGAGCCGGCGTTCAACGAGCGCGAGCTGAGCACCACGGCCGCCATGACCGAGAAGGTGACCCCGACGGTGGCGTCGACGGGGACCTGCCGGGCCGGACCGAGGCTCCACGTCCCCTGGACGCTGACGAGCAGGAGCGCGGCGAGGGCGCTGAGCACACCGACCGCGGCGACGAGCAAGGTCCACGGCGTGACGGTCACCCGCCCGACGGACGCCGGTCGCGCCCCGGGAGGGAGGTCATCCTCGGGGCGCGACTCCTCCAGCACGTGGCGGAGTGTAAGGCTGGTGAACACGGCCTGTCCGGCGTTCGATGGCGTCAGCAGGCTCCTGACGCGGCCGGGCGACGACGTACGACGAGGTGGGCCAGGCCGGCGGCGACGCCCAGGCCGAGGAAGGCGGCGAAGAGCGGGGTGCTCTCGCCGAGGGCGAGCCCGGCCACCCCGAGCGTCACCAGGGAGCCGGCCACCCAGCGTGCCAGGCTGCGGGCAGCCGGCACCAGGGCGGCGAGCAGCGCGATGCAGGTCAAGGCGACCGCGATCCAGGCCTGGTCGAAGAAGTGCGGGTTGTGCGCGTGGTGGCCGGTGGTGGCGGCGTTCTGAAGCGCGACCTGGTCGACGGCGTAGCGCAGCAGGAGGGCGCTGCTGACCAGCGCGACCGGCGCCAGCAGGGGGTCGACCTGCACGGTCGCGCGCAGCTGCGGCCGCTGCGGCAGCACTGCCCAGAGCAGGGCGCCGGTGATGGCGATCACCGCAACGAGGAAGGGGGCGCCACCACCGGGGGCCGCGGCCGCGCAGGCGATGCCGGCCGTGATCACGGCCAGGTGCAGATAGCCCGCCCAGGTGCCGGGACAGCGGCCCTGCCAGCCGGCGCGCAGCAGGGCGATGATCGGCCACAGCCAGAGCGCGAAGAGGATCTCTCCTTGTCCGGTGAGCTGGTGGAACCTGTGGTCGGGCAGGACGCCCGTGGCGAGCATCCGGGTGATGTTCAGGGTGAACACGAGGGGCAGCGCGCAGGTGATAGCGCCGGCCACCACGAGGGCGGCGCGGCGCTTGCGGCTGGGGCGGGCCAGGACGGTGAGCTCGGCGGGGATGGGCTGAGTGCGGATGTTTGAGGTCATGTCCGGGAGCCTCCGGCACCCGGTGTCCCGGTGGCATCGGACAGATGTCCCGGCCGGTCCCGGCGTGAGCCCGGAGGGCCGCTTCAGCCGAGGCGGCTCCCCCTCATCGTGCGAGCTGCCCCGGGACGGCCTTCGCGAGGAAGGCCCGCATCGTCTGCTGGAAAAGCTCGGCCTCCTCGACCTGCGGGGAGTGGCCGGAGTTCTCGAACACCACGAGCTCGGCGTTCGGCAGCAGGCTCGCGATGGTCTCCGAGGACGCCACCGGGGTCACCCAGTCGGCCCGGCCGACCGTGACGAGCGTCGGGCAGGTCAACGAGGGCAGCGCGGGCTTGAGGTCGTAGCCGACCGCGTTGTGCTGGAAGCACCAGTTGTGCGCCTCGTGGCGGTAGTACCCCGCCTCGACGCTCGCCGCCGCCGCTGCCGGGTCGTAGTGGACGTCGTAGAGCGGGATCAGCTCGGCCCAGCAGGCCTTGAGGTCGGCGTCGTCGCGGATGTTGCCGCTCCAGTAGCGGTCGAAGTTCTCCCAGTTCACCTCGACGCGGGTCTGGGTGCGCGCGTTCTCGCGGGCCGCGTCCATGTTGCTCCAGTCCGCCAGGGTGTCGCGCAGGATCATCGCCTGCACCCGGTCGGGGTAGGCGAGGGCGTACTCCATCGCGATGATGCCGCCGTAGGAGCCGCCGGCCACGACGATCTGCTCGGCGCCGGCCCACTCCCGGACCCCGTCGAGGTCGGCCGCCCACTGCTCGTGGGAGTACGGCGGCACGCCCTGGCTGGTGCCGCAGCCGCGGGCGTCGTACACGATCACGCGGAACGCGTCGGAGAGCGGCCCGAAGGTCTGGCGCGGCTCGGCGAGCGAGCCGATGCCGCCGCCCCCGTGGTGCGCGATGAGGACCGGTGCGTCCTCGGGGCCGTAGGTCTCGATGGTGAGGTCGGCACCGTTGATGTTCACGATCATGGCTGCTCCTGGGGTCGAGGTGACGCGGGGACGAGCGGTGGGTCCGCTCAGGCGGGGACGGAGGCGATCCAGGCGTGCACGATCGTCTCCAGCACGCCCAGCGGAACGGCGCCGTTGCCGAGCACGGCGCCGTGGAAGGCACGCACGTCGAAGCGCGCGCCGAGCGCCTCCTCCGCGACCGAGCGGAGCCGGGTGATCTCGCGACGGCCGATCATGTAGGCCAGCGCCTGGCCTGGCCACGAGATGTAGCGGTCGATCTCGTTGCGGACGTTCGCCTCGGTCGTGGCGGTGTTCTCGCGCATGTACGCCATCGCCTGCTCCCGGGACCAGCCGAGGTGGTGCATGCCGGTGTCGACGACGAGCCGGCAGGCCCGGAGCGCGTCGAACGACAGCATCCCGAGGCGCGCGATGTCGGAGGTGTAGAGCCCCATCTCGTCGGCGAGCCGCTCGCTGTAGAGCCCCCAGCCCTCGACGTACCCGCACACCTCGGCGTCGAGGAAGCGGCGGAAGTCGGGCAGGCTCTCGAGCCGCTGGGCCGAGGCGATCTGCAGGTGGTGACCCGGTGTGCTCTCGTGGAACGCGAGGGCTTCGTACTCGTAGACGAACCGGTCCTGCGGCTGCGCGGTGAGCACGCAGTGCGCACCGGGGCGGGACCCGTCGCCGGTGGGCGGCCGGTAGTAGGCCAGCGCGGCGTTGCCCGCCTCGATCGGGTTGATCTCCTCGATCACGCAGTCGGCGATGTCGAGCTCGGGGAACCACGCGTCGCGGGCCGCCTCCGCGCGCTCCAGGGCGTCGGTCACCGCCGCGACGATCTGGGTCCGGTCCTCGAAGCGCAGGGCCGGGTCGTTGCGGAGCCGCGCGAAGATCTCGGCGACGTCGCCGGTCCCGAGGGCGCGCTCACCGAGCTCGGCCCACTCCTCGCGCAGCGCGGCGACGCACGCCAGGCCGATGTCGTGGATCTCCTGCGGGGTGAGGTCCGTGGTCGTGTGCCGGCGTACGGCGGCGCGGTAGCCCTCCTCGCCGCCGGGCACGAAGCGGATCCCGACCCGGTCGTCGGGGCGCGCCACCGGCAGCAGCTCCTCCTGCAGGCCGCTCAGGAGCCGGCGCAGGGCCGGCCGCAGCGACTCCTCGACGATCCCGGTCGCCCGCTCGCGCGCCGCGTCGTCCGCGGCGGAGGTGGCCCGGAGCGGGGCGAGCAGGGAGTCCTCAGCCACGTCGAGGGCGAGGTGGCCGCTCAGCTGCTCGATGGCCTGGCCGACCCCGACCCGGGTCGGCAGCCGACCCTCCGCGGCGGCCTCCCGGTAACGCTCCAGGATCGCGTCGACGAACGAGGGCAGCCCCGACAGACGCTCCAGGAAGCCGTCCACCGCGGCCCGGTCCACGAGCGTCACGGTCGGCACGGACATGAACATCATCGCCTGCGGCGAGGAGTAGGCGTCGGCCGAGGCGCTGGTCTCCCACAGGGCGTGCTCGAGGTCGGAGCGCGCCCCCCACGCGAGGGCGCCCAGCACGGCGTGGTTGATCGCGTCGGCCTCGTCGAGCGTGGCCGGGTCGATGCCCGCCAGCCGTTCCTCGATCGCCCGGAACCGCGCGATGCTGGCCGCGGACCCCGCCCGGCTCGGGTCGGGCACGAGGTGGTCGAAGCCGGTGACTCCCAGCTGCGTCGCGCTGAACGGGTCGGCGCTGTGCTGCACCTGGAAGAAGTCGGCGCTGAGCCCGGCCAGCTCGGGGCTGGCGTCGCGGGTGGTGGTCATACCCAGATCTCCTCGAGGGCGCGGAGGATGTTCCCGCCCAGGACCTTGGCGATGTCGTCGTCGGAGAAGCCGTCGGCGACGAGGCGCCCGCAGATGTTGGTGAAGTTCTCGGTCGGGTTCTCGAGGCCGTCGACGTACTCGACCTTCTCGAAGCTCGGCCCGCCCACGGCGGCCGCGCCCAGCTTGAGCAGGTGCCCGAAGACCGTGTGCAGCCCGACGTGGTCGCCGTAGAGCGTGTCCGGCCCGAAGGCGACGTGGTCGATGCCGACCAGGTCGACGCAGTAGTGGAAGTGGTCCATCACCGAGAGGATCGTGTGCCGCGGGTGCTCGTGGGACAGCGTGGTGTGAGGCGCTGCGGACATGCCGATCACGCCGCCGGTGTCCGCGATCGCGCGGAGCACGTCATCGGACTTCATGCGCGGCGTGTCCCACACGCCCTTGGCGCCTGCGTGGGTGATGAACACGGGCGCGTCGCTCGCCGCGCACGTGTCGATCCCGGTCCGGTCCGAGGAGTGCGACACGTCGATGGCCAGGCCCAGGGCGTTCATCCGGTGGATCGCCCGCCGCCCGAAGTCGGTCAGGCCGCCGTCGTACGACTCGTTGAGGCCGCACCCGAGCGCGTTGGCGTCGGAGTAGGCGATCCCGATCTGGCGCAGCCCCAGGCCGTAGAGCACGTCGAGCCGGTCCAGCTCGTTCTCGATCGGGGTGGCGGCCTCGAGTCCGAAGACCAGGCCGACCTTCCCGGCGGCGTGGACGCGGTGGATGTCGGCGACCGTGCGGACGACCTCCACCTCGTCCTGGTGGGCGAGGTCCGCCTGGCGCATGCCCAGGTCGGTGACGATGTCGGACCAGCGCCAGGGTGCGTTCCCGGTGACGCAGGCGGTGCCGTCCATCATGTTGTCGAAGACCACGGTCATCCGGGACCCGGCCAGGCCCCGGAACGCGGTGTGCTGACGGCCGGTGCGGTTGTACGCCGGGGTGTCGCGCATGTCGTCGGGGAAGCGGACCGGGTGGTCGTGGAGGCTGATCACGATGTTGTCGGTGAGCAGCCGGTCCGCGCGCTCCTGCTGCTCCGCGCTCAGCTCCGGCGTGTACGGCGGCACCCGGTCGAGCTCGGGCGCGAGCGGGATCTCCGGAAGCACGCCCGGCTCGAGGTAGCCGTAGGACACGTAGGCCTCGGTGGTGTCGTCGGTCATGGGGTGGTCGACCTCTCACTGCTGGTGGGGACGTCCGCAGACGGCCGGGTCACGGGGGCCAGCCGGTGCGGGCCCTCGGCGAGGAGGCGCCACAGGCTCTCCCAGGCACGCATCCCCTGGCGCAGCCGCGGGATCCGCATGAACTCGTTGGGCGCGTGCAGCTTCTCGTCCGCGGTGGAGAAGGAGAAGAAGAGCGTCTTGGCGCCGAGCACGTCCTCGAAGAGGGCGGTGGCGGGCAGCGTCCCGGCGATCACCGCGAGCAGCACCTCCTCCCCCGGGTAGACGTCCTCGAGGGCCGCCGCGGCGGCGCGGATCGCCGGGTGGTCGGCCGGGATCGTGTACGCCGGCACGCTGCCGCTGTCCGGGCGCACGCTGACGCGCACCCCGGGGACCTTGGCGGCTTCGACGTGCGCGGTGATCGCGGCGAGCACCGCGTCGGGTCGCTGGCCGGGCACCAGCCGGCAGGAGACGTGTCCGGTGGCGACGTGCGGGATGACGGTGTACTTGCCGCCGGCGGTGACCCCGTTGACCTCCAGCGTCGGCCGCTCCCAGAGCCGCTCGAGCGTGGTGTAGCCGGACTCGCCGAACACCTCGTCGAGGCCGAGGCCGGTGCGGTAGCTCGCCTCGTCGAAGTCGACCCGGCCGATCTCCTCGCGCCGGGCTGCCGAGAGCTCGGGGATCCCGTCGTAGAAGCCGTCGACCGCGACGCTCCCCTCGCGGGTGTGCAGGCCCGCGAGGACCTCGACGAGCGCGTGCAGCGGGTTGGCGACCGTGCCGCCGAAGCGGCCCGAGTGCAGGTCGTCGTCGGCGCCCTCGACGACGACGTCGAGGGTGGCCAGGCCCTTGGACGCGATGGACAGCGACGGCTCGCTCGGCCGCCACATCGCCCCGTCGGCCGAGATCACCAGGTCGGCGGCGAGCTCCTCGGCGTGCTCGCGGAGGTACGCCGGGAGGTTCGGGCTCCCGATCTCCTCCTCGCCCTCGAAGAGGAACTTCACGTTCAGCGGCAGGCCGCCCTCCTGCGCGAGGAACGCCTGCGCGACCTTGAGGACGATGTACACCGGCCCCTTGTCGTCGCTGCACCCGCGACCGCGCATCACGCCGGCGTCGACGGTCAGCTCGAAGGGCGGCGAGGTCCACTCCGCGAGGTCCCCGGTGGGCTGCACGTCGTAGTGGCCGTAGACCAGGATCGTCGGCGCGCCGGGCCGGCCGAGCCAGTCGGCGCGGACCACCGGGTGCCCCTCGGTGGGCACGACGCGACCGTCGGCGAAGGCCAGCTGGCCGGCGAGCCACTCGGCCGCGGCGCGCATGGTCTCCGGGGTGGCGTCGCGGCTGACACTCGGGATCGCGACGTACCCGGCCAGCTCGGTGAGGTACCCGGTGTCGTCGGGGTCAAAGGAGAGCATGGCCACCGTCGATCGACAGGGTCTGACCGGTGATCCAGGAGGACCGCTCGGAGACGAAGAAGCTCACGCCGTGAGCGATGTCCTCGGCCTGGCCGAGCCGGCGGACCGAGATGCCGGACAGCAGCTGGGCCTGACCGTCCTCGCCGTAGCTCTCCCACTGCTCGATGGTCGTGGGGTTCGAGAGCACGAAGCCCGGGGCGATGCAGTTGACGGTGACGCCGAACCGGCCGAGCTCGTGGGCCATCTGGCGGGTGAAGCCGATCTGACCGGCCTTGGCGCTGGCGTAGGCCTGGATCCCGGTGAGGCTGACGCTGCGTCCCGCGCCGGAGGAGATGTTGACGATCCGGCCCCAGCCTCGCCGCTTCATGCCCGGCACCGCCGCCCGCGTGCAGTTGAAGGCGCTGGTCAGGTTCGTCTCCACGACGACGGACCACGACTCGTCGGTGACGTCCTCGATGGGGACGTGCACCTGCCCGACGACGCCGCCGGCGTTGTTGACCAGGACGTCGACGTCGCCGACGGAGGCGAAGAACGCGTTCACGGCCCCCGGGTCGGTCACGTCGACGCTGTCCTTGTCGATCCGGTGGACCTTCATCCCGTCGTCCTCGAGCCCGTCGGCGATCGCGGCGCCGATGCCGTGGGCCGTGCCGGTCACGACGGCAACCCGGGCCGTGGCCGGCTCCGCAGTTCGCGCTGTCATTGCGTGGTCCTCCTTGTCGCGGGGTCGGGCGCCGAGTGGTCGGCGTCCGCTCGGGCCCCGACGATGGCGCAGACGCGCGCCATCTCGTTGCCGACGATCATCAGGCCCTCGTCCACGCCCATCCCGGGCTTGGCGAGCACCTGCCCGGCGCCGCAGGCCATCGCGAGATGTGCGCTGACCTCCGCCGACCGGTCCGTCTCGTTGCAGGTGCCGCCGCAGTAGGCGACCAGGCCGGCCGCGCGCACCAGCAGCAGCGCCTCGACGGTGTTGGTGATCCCGCCGAGGTCGGGCGTCTTCACGTGGATGACGTCGGCCGCGCCGCGGTCGACGAACAGCGCGATGTCCTCGAGCGTGTTGCACCACTCGTCGACGGCGATCCAGACGTTGCTGCCGCGCTGGCGCAGCCCGGCACGCAGCCGCGCACAGGCCTCGACCTGGGCCTCCCGGCTGCCCGCGTCCACGGGGTGCTCGACGGTCAGCTGGTACGGCGCGGCCAGTCGCCCGAGCCCGGCGAGGTAGTCGGCCACGGCGTCCAGGTCGGCGTCGAAGGCGATCCCGATGGTGCCGTAGGTGTCGAGGTGGAACCGCGGCCGGTATCCGTCGTCGACCCGGAGCTCACCGATCCGGGCGACCAGCCAGGCGACGTACTCCTCCAGCAGCTCCCCGCGGGCGCCGAGCTTGGTCGCCACGTGGTTGACCAGCCCGTGCGGCAGCACGTCGACCCGCTTGAGGATCATCTTCTCGGCGTTGACGTACCGGTCGTCCCCGGACTGGGCGAACATCGGGACCGGCTGCAGCTCGACGCCGGTGGCGTACTCGTCGCGGACCACCTCGGCCATCGTCCGGTGCCGGCTCTGCGCCACGGCGTCGAGGACGGCCTGGGTGACGCCGTACCGGACCGCGGTGTGGAGCAGCTCCCCATCGGTGCCGCGGACGGCGTCCACCGTCCCGGCCAGCTCGCGGAACGACGTGAGCTCGGCGCCGACCAGGACCGGGCGCAGGTGCTCGTCGATCTCGCGGGCGGCGTCCAGCGCGGAGAACACCGGGTCGCGGCCGCCGGCGCCGCTGTACTGCACCGCGGCGCAGTCGCCGTGGGCGACCGAGCCGTCGTCGAGCACCAGCAGCACCGACAGCGCCTCCCCCGCCTGCCGGACCGCGTCGAAGCCGGGGGTGAGCGGCGCCCCGGCGTAGCCGAACCCGTCGTGCTCGGCACCGGCCCGAATGGCGGCCTGGTCGTCGGCGAAGAACCCGGCCCGGACGGGCACCGTGAGGAGGTCGCGGATCCTCACTCGACGAGCCCGCGGCACAGCAGCACGACGGTGATGAAGGTGCGGTAGATCGCGAGCGGGTCGGTGCCGGTGATGCGGGCAGCGAGCGCACCGGTGCGCTCGACCCCCGCGATCCGGGCCGCCAGCTCGCAGTAGTCGCTGCTGCGGAAGGAGATCGCCAGGGTCACCGGGGCACCGGACCCCGGCTCGACGGTCGGCAGGTCCTGCACGGCCAGCCGGGCCTCCTCGCGGATCAGCTCCTGGGCGGCGGCTGGGTGCAGCGACTCCGCGGAGAAGCGGCTGACGGACTTCTTGACCACGGCCGCGCGGATGTCCGGACAGAAGCGTCGCGTCTCCTCGGCCGTCGTCGTGTCGCCGGTGACCAGCACGATCGGCACGCCGTACGCCCGGGCCACGAGCGAGTTGATGCCCGCCTCCCCCGCGACCACGCCGTCGATCGTCACCTCGGCGAAGGCGAGTGGGAAGTACGTGTGCGACAGCACGGAGCCCTCGCTGCCCATCGAGCCGTGGTAGGACACCAGGAAGATGGCGTCGAAGCTGTCGTCGAGGCCCTGCATCATGTACATCGGCTTGTAGCGGCCGGAGAGGTAGCTCGCGCGCCCGGCCAGGGCGTCCGGACGGAGGTTGGCCATCTTCGAGTGCGCGTCGTTGACGAGGAACTCCGTCGCACCCGCCGCCTGCGCCCCCTCGATCGCGGCGTTGATCTCCTGGGTCAGCAGGTCGGTGTAGTAGGGGTACGTCGCCCCGCCGGCCATGCACTGGTCCCAGTCGACGACACCGGCGGTGCCCTCCATGTCGGAGGAGATGAAGATCTTCACAGGACGCTCCTGGGGTGCAGCTCGGGCTCGGTCGAGGACTCGGTCATCACGGCGTACGTCGAGCCGGCCTGGCCGGCAGCGGCGCCGTGACGGCCGTCGGGGGTGAGGGCCAGGCAGCGCAGCTCTGCCCGGAACTCGTCGGGCAGCGTCGCCGCGTCCGCGAGCATCGCCCGGCACGCCTCGACCGGATCCAGCCCGCGGGCCAGCCCGGCCACGATGGCCGCGGCACCGGTCGCACGCATGCTCAGCTCGCCGCGCCCGGTGCAGGCCGCGCCGCCGTAGCGCAGGTCCGCGTAGTTGCCGGCCCCCGGAAGGGCGGAGTCGCCGACCCGGCCGGGATACTTCCACGGGTAGCCGCTGGTGGACACCCCGACTACGAGCTCGCCTGAAGCGTCCAGGGCCAGGATGTTGATGGTCCCCCAGGGGCCGTCGTGCGGGACCAGCTGCCGGACCAGCTCCACGGCCGTGGTCCGGTAGAGCTCGTCACCGGGCAGCGAGGTCGTCCGCTCGCCCTCGACGGACTCGGCCGAGGGGTTCAGCGCGCTGCGGAACAGGGCCATCGCCTCCTCGGTCAGCAGCTCGGCCCGCTCGAAGCCGTGCTCCTCGGCGAAGAGCTCGGCGCCGGTGCCGACGAGCAGGCTGTGCTGCGGCAGCCGCTCGAGGACGGCGCGCGCGATCGAGATCGGGTGCGGGAACCCCTGGACGGCGCCGACCGCGCCGAAGGCGCGCGACGAGCCGACCATCACGGACGCGTCGAGCTCGACGACGCCCTGGGCGTTGGGCAGTCCGCCGGTGCCGACGTAGTGGTCGGCGAGGTTGTCCTCGCAGCGCCACATCGCCGCCTCGACGGCGTCGAGCGCGGAGCCGCCGCGCGCCAAGATCTCCATCGCGGCGGGCAACCCGACCTCGCTGCGCTCGCTGCCGATGACCACTGGGGCGCTCATGCGGGAACCTCCGTACGTCGTTCGGGGACGTGCACGCACGCCGCGGCACGGTCGGGCCGGACCGGGTCCTGGATGAGCAGGGGCTCGTCGACGCAGGCCGCGACCACGGCCGGGCACCGGTCGGCGTAGCGGCACGGCGTGTGGTCGCCCGCGGCGCCGTCCCGTGCCACCTGCTCGCGGATCCCGGACTGGTCGGAAAGCTCGGCATCGTCCGCGACGACGATGCCGTCGGGCCCGACCAGTCGCGGGACCGACCCGATGAGCAGCGAGGTGTAGGGATGCACCGGGTCGTCGAAGACCGTCTCGGTGCCGCCGGTCTCGACGATCCGGCCGCCGTACATCACGGCGGTGCGGTCGCTGATCTGGCGGACCACCGCCATGTTGTGCGAGACGAAGATCATCGAGAGGTCGAGCGTCTCCTTGAGGTCGGAGAGCAGGTTGATGATGTTCGCCTGCACCGAGACGTCGAGCGCCGAGACCGGCTCGTCCGCGATCAGCACCGTCGGCTCGACGGCGAGGGCCCGGGCGATCCCGATCCGCTGCCGCTGGCCGCCGGAGAACTGGCGTGGCCGCTGCTCCAGCGCCCGTTCGGGCAGTCCGACCAGGTGCATGAGCTCCCGGTTGCGCGCCTCGATCCCCCCGCGGGGCACGAGCTGGTGGAAGCGCAGGAGCTCGGTGAGCACCTGACCGACGGTCATCCGTGGGTTCAGCGAGCTGTAGGGGTCCTGGAAGACCATCTGCACGGCCCTCCGCTGGGCCCGGCTGCGACTTCCCCCGACCACCGTCTCGCCGTCGTAGCGGATGGTCCCGGCGGTCGGCTCGTAGAGCCCGACGATGCAGCGCGCGAGCGTCGACTTGCCGCACCCGGACTCGCCGACCAGGCCGAGCGTCTCGCCGCGGTGGAGCACCAGGTCGACCCCGTCGACCGCCCGGTTCACCGTCGGGCGACGGCCGAACAGCCGGTCGGTCACCGCCACCGGCTGGGTGAAGTGGTGCGCCAGCCCCTCGACCGCGAGGATCTCCGTTCCGGCGGCCATCAGCGTGGCACCACCAGTTCGTCAGAGATCAGCGTGGGATCCTCGGCGATCATCGCGGGCCACTCGGGAGCGGTGTCCACCCGCCAGCAGGCGCTCAGCCGCGCACCCGCGTCGGCACCCGGCACGGCGACCTCGGCGAGCGGCGGCTCCTCGTGGGTGCAGCCCTCGGCCACGAACGGGCAGCGCGGCGCGAACGAGCAGCCGACGACCGGTCGGGTGAGGTCCGGCGGCTGGCCCACGATCGTGAGCAGTCGGTGGACCCGCTGCCCCGGGTCGGGCACCGAGCGCAGCAGCGAGAACGTGTAGGGGTGCCGCGGCGCGTGCACCAGGTCCACCAGGTTGCCGGACTCCACCACCCTGCCGGCGTACATGACGTAGAGACGCGAGCAGGTCTGGCTGACCACGGCGAGGTCGTGGCTGACCAGCAGCAGCCCGACGCGCTCCTCCTCCTGGAGCCGGCGCAGCACGCCCAGCACCTGTGCCTGGATGGTGACGTCCAGCGCGGTCGTCGGCTCGTCGGCGAGGATCACCCGCGGCTTGGTGGACAGCGCGATCGCGATGCAGATCCGCTGCCGCATGCCGCCGGAGAGCTGGTGCGGGTAGAGCCGGTAGCGACGCTCGGCGTCGGCGATCCCCACCTGGGCCATCAGGTCCACCGCGATCGCGTGCGCCTCCGAGCGGGACTTGCCGAGCTTGCGCAGCGGCGCCTCTGCGATCTGGTCGCCGACGCGCTTGACCGGGTTCAGCGCGGTCAGCGAGTCCTGGAAGATCATGCTCATGGTGTCGGTGAGACGCCGGCTCAGCTCCTTCGGCGCCAGCCCGGTGACGTCCTCGCCGTCGATGAGGACGGTTCCGTCCACGCGTTGGGCGGGGTGCGGGAGCAGGCCGAGCAGGGCCCGCAGGGCCAGGCTCTTGCCCGACCCGGACTCACCCACGAGGCCGACGGCCTCGCCGGTGCCCACCGAGAGCGAGACACCGCGCACCGCGTGCAGCCGGCCGTGCGGCAGGGGGATGTCGATGGTGAGGTCACGGACCTCGAGCAGGGGGGCGGTCATCGGTTGGCCTTCTCCACGATTCCGTCCGCGATCAGCGCGAGGGACAGCCCGGTCACCACGACCGCCAGACCCGGGATCGTGGACATGTACCACTTGGTCAGGATGAACTGCTGGCCCTCCTGGATCATCGTTCCCCAGTCCGGCGTCGGCGGTGGCACGCCCAGGCCGAGGAAGCCCAGCGTGACGATGGCGAGCAGCGTGAGGACGATGTCGCTCATCGAGAAGACGATCGCCTGCAGCACGACGTTGGGCATCAGGTGCCGCAGCAGGATCCGCCACGTCGGCAGGCCGCTGGCCCGCGCCGCCATGGCGTACTCCTGCTCCTTGGCGGTGAGGACCTGGGCCCGCACGATCCGGGCGTAGGCGACCCAGCCGACCAGCGTGATGGCCGTGTAGATGCTGGTGGTGCCGGGCCCCATCGCGAACACCAGGGCGATCACGAGGACCAGGAACGGGAAGGCGATGACGATGTCGATGATCCGGCCGACCACGCCGTCGACCCAGCCACCGAACCAGCCGGCGACCAGGCCGACCAGGCTGCCGATGATGAACGGCGAGATCACCGCGAGCACGCCGACGCGCAGGTCGACGCGGGCGCCGTACAGCAGCCGCGAGAGGACGTCGCGCCCGAGGGCGTCGGTGCCGAGCGGGTGGTCGGGTGAGCCGGGGCTCAGGAAGGCCTCGTTGAGGTTCTGGGCGATCGGGTCGTGAGAGGTCAGCAGCGGCGCGCAGAGCGCGGCCAGCACGATCAGCCCGAACAGCACCAGCCCGGAGACCAGCGGGGCGTTCCAGCGGCCGGAGCGGCCGCGGCGGGTGCCCGGGAGGGCCGCGACGACGGGTCCGACGGGGGTGGCGGCGCTCATGCCAGGCTCACGCGAGGGTCGAGGGCCGCGTGGGTCAGGTCGGTGAGCAGGTTGACCGCGACCACCATGACCGCGAAGACCAGGGTGATCCCCTGGACGGTCGGGAAGTCGCGGCCGAGGATCGAGTTGATCATCTGCTGTCCCATGCCGGGCAGCGAGAAGACCCGCTCGACCACCAGGGTCGAGCCGGTGAGGTAGGCGATGTTGACGCCGAGCACCGTGATCGAGGAGATGGAGGCGTTGCGCAGGGCGTGCCCGAGCACGACCCGTGACGAGCTGAGCCCCTTCGAGCGCGCGGTCACGATGTAGTCGCTGCTGAGGACGTCGATCATGCTCGCGCGCAGGCTGCGGATCAGGATGGGCGACAACGTGAGCGCGATCGTCAGCCCGGGCAGGATCATCCCGACCACGTGCTCGCCGAAGGTGTCGCCGTACCCCGCGACCGGGAACCAGCCGAGCTTCAGGCCGAAGACCAGGATCAGCATGATCCCCAGCCAGAAGGACGGCAGCCCCAGGCCGATCACCGGCACCGCGCGGATGATGTTGTCCGCGACCCCGTTGCGCCGTGCCGCGGCCAGGACGGCCAGCGGTACGGCGATCAGCACGGTGAAGATGGTCGCGGAGACCAGCAGCCACAACGTCGTCGGGAGGCTGAGGGCGATCAGCTCGGTCACCGCGCTGTCGTAGACGTAGGAGTGGCCGAGGTCTCCCTGGAACAGGTGTCCCAGGAACGTGAGGTACTGGCTCCAGACCGGCTGGTCGAGCCCCAGCTGCGAGCGGATCTCACGGATCGCGTCGGGCGTCGCGTGCGAGCCCAGCAGGCTGGCCGCCGGGTCGCCCGGGATCAGTCTGATCAGGAAGAACACGATCAGGCTGATCCCGAGCAGCACCGGCACGAGCGACACCAGGCGTTTCAGGATGTAGACCAGGTACCTCATCGACTCCGGTGCTCCTCGTGGATCGTCGGACGGGTCGGGGACAGCACGCTCAGAGCGTGACGTCCTCCAGGTGGTAGTAGCCGGTCGGCAGCACCTTGAAGTTCTTCACGTCCGCGCTCTGGGCGTAGGGGAACGGCGTGTAGAACAGGAAGCCGAGGAACGCGTCGTCCGCAGCGATCTGCTGGATCTGGGCGTACAGCTCCGCCCGCTTGGTCTCGTCGAACTCCCGCTGGGCCGCGTGGACCAGCTCGATCAGCTCCGGGTTCTCGTAGGCGGTCTGGAAGGAGTGGCCGCCCGAGCTGGGGTCCAGGGCGAACTGGACGAGCTCGTCCGGGTCGGCGAGGTCCATCGTCCAGTAAGAGTGCGCGATCTCGTACTGGAGCTGGCCGGTGAGGTCGTGCTGGGCGCTGGCGTCGACGTTCTGGATCTTCATGGTGATGCCCAGGTCCTTCAGCGACGCCTGCAGGATCTGGGAGATCGCCGAGTCGACCGAGTCCCCGGACATGGCGAGGTAGGTCGTGGTGAAGCCGTCCGGGACGCTCGACTGCTTGAGCTCCGCACGGGCCTGGTCCATGTCGTACTGGATGCCCTTGCAGTTCTCGTCGTAGTACGGCGTGGTCGGCATCATGAACGAGTTCGCCGGGGTGCCGGCGCCGAAGAGGATGTTCTTCACCATGGCGTCCCGGTCGATGGCGAAGGAGATCGCCCGGCGCACGTGCACGTCGGCGTAGGGCCCCTTCGTCTGGTTCATCAGGATGTAGTCCGTGCGCGTCGACGGGAACAGGTTGACCTCGAGCTTCGGGTTGGCCTTGATCTGCTCGAGGCTGGAGAACGGCGGGTTCTCGTTGATCTGCGCCTGGCCGCCCTGCAGCTGGATCGAGCGGGCGTTGTCGTCCGGGACGACCTTCCACGTGACGGTGTCGAGCGCCGGCTTGCCGCTCTGCCAGTAGGAGCCGTTCTTCTTCAGGCGGATGTAGTCGCCCTTCTTCCACTCGTCCCACATGAACGGGCCGGTGGCGATCGGCGCGGCGTAGAACTCCTTCGCCGACTTGCCGCCGTAGTCCTTGGGGATGACGCCGTTGTTGGGGCAGCTGAGGTCGGCCAGCAGCGGCGCCCACGGGTACTTGGTGGTCACGACCACGGTGAGGTCGTCGGGGGTCGTGACCTCCTTGATGGCGGAGTTGATGAACTCCCAGCCGCCCTCGGTGGCGGACGACTCGTCGATCGAGAACTTCACGTCCGCGGACGTCATCGGCGTGCCGTCGTGGAACTTCACGTCGGAGCGGAGCTTGAAGGTGCACGAGAGGTTGTCGTCGGACATCTCGTAGCTCTCGGCGAGCCACGGGCGGACGCCCTGGCCGTCCTCCGTCATCGCGACCAGGGGCTCGTACATCTGCTGGTAGACCCACAGCGACGCGTTGCTGAACACCATGGTCTTGTCCATGTCGACCGAGTCCTGGGCACGGACGATCGTGAGGTCACCCCCGCTCTTGGGCGCCGAGCCGGAGGAGTCGGCGCCGCAGGCGGCGAGGAGGGGGGCAGCGGTGAACGCGCCGATGCCGAAGAAGCTCAGCTGCATCATGCGACGGCGGCTGATCGAGGGGATCCGGAGGCCCTCGGGGATCTGGTTGGACGACCCGTCGGGGTTGCGATCAGACATGCAAGCTCCTAAGTGATTCAGCAACCGCAACGAGCGGTCGTCGATGTGCGCTGAGGCTAGGGCATTCGATTGCCTTTGGGTAGTCTCCATCTCGCGACACCCCGTCGGGGCGAAATCGCCGAACTCCTTGGAGGACCCTCATGCAGCTGACGATCATCGGAGCCGGCGCGATCGGGGGCACCATCGGTGCGCACCTGATCCGGGCCGGGCACGACGTCCTCCTGTGCGACGCCGACCCCGCGCACGTCGACGCGATCAACCGCGACGGGATCACCATCGAGGGCCCGGTCGAGAACTTCACGGTCGCGGCGCGGGCCGTGCTGCCGGTGGACCTGCCGGACTCCCTGGAGCGTGTCGCGGTGGCGGTCAAGAGCCACCACACCGCCCAGGCGGCCGAGCTGCTGCGCGGGCGCGTGCGTGACGACGGCTACGTCGTCAGCTTCCAGAACGGGCTGACCGCGGACACGCTCGTCGCGGTCGTCGGTCGCGAGCGGCTCATCGTCAGCTTCGTGAACTTCGGCGCCGACGTGCTCGCACCCGGTCGGATCATGCAGGGCAACATCGGGGCCTTCCGGGTGGGCGAGCTCGAGGGCAGCATCACGCCGCGGGTCCGCGAGCTGGTCGAGGCGCTCCCCTACGCCGAGGCGACCGACAACATCCTCGGCTACCTGTGGGGCAAGGAGGCCTACGGCGCGATGCTCTACGCGGGCGCCGTGTCGGACCTGTCGATCGCGGACTCGCTCGAGCAGCCACGGTGGCGCCCGCTGATGCTGGCCGTCGCCCGCGAGGTCCTCGCCCAGGCCCCGGTCCGGCCCGAGGGCTTCGACGGCTTCGACCCCGACGACCTCGAGGGGTCGCTGGACCGCCTGGTCGCGTTCAACCGGGCCAGCGCGAAGTCGCACAGCGGGATCTACCGCGACCTCATGGTGCGCAAGCGCAAGACCGAGGTCACCGACCTGCTCGAGGACCTCTCCGGACCGCTGACGACGTACGTCGGTCGTCTCATCCAGTCGATCGAGCGCGGCGAGCGCACCTGCGAGGTCGCCAACCTGGAGCTCATGGCGGCCTACGAGAGAGCCGAGCGTCTCGGCCGGCCGCTGGAGGCCGTCGTCTCCCTGCTCCCCGCGCCGGCACGGGCGCCCGAGGGACCGCTGCACGGCCTGCAGGTCGCGGTGAAGAACCTGATCGCCGTCGCCGGCCAGCCGCTCGGCAACGGCAACCCCACCGCGATGCGCTCGGCCCCCCAGGAGGCGGACGCCCCGGTCGTCGCGGCGCTGCGCGACGCGGCCGCCGACGTCTTCGCCACCACGGCGCTGCTGGAGTACGCCGCCGGCGCCACGCACCCCGAGGTGCCGGAGACCCGCAATCCCTTCGACCAGGGCCGCACCGCCGGCGGGTCGAGCGGCGGGTCAGCCGCGCTGGTCGGGGCCGGCGTCTGCGACGTGGCGCTGGGCACCGACACCGGCGGCTCGATCCGGATTCCCGCCCACTACTGCGGGACCGTGGGGTTCAAGCCCGGCCACGGCGTCCTGCCGCTCGACGGCGTCCAGCCGCTCGCCCCCACCTTCGACCACGTCGGGCTGCTCGCCCGTGACGTCGCCTCGACCCGGCGGGTCTTCGCGGCGCTCACCGGTTCGACGCCGGGCGCGACGGAGGCCCCGCAGACGCTGCGGATCGGGGTCGTGGCGGGCGACCTGGACCGCCCGGACCTCGAGCCGGAGGTCGCAGCCGCGGTCCGCGGTGCCCTCACCGCGCTGGAGCGTGCGGGCTGCACGATCGTCGAGGTGGACGGCTCCGCGTTCGAGCGGCTCTCCGGCACCTTCGAGGACATCCTTCTCCACGAGGCCTGGCAGGTGCACGGGCCGGCGGTCACCGAGGACCCCTCGACGTTCGGCCCCGAGACACTGCGGCTCCTGCGGGCCGGCGCCGAGGTCGGCGACACGGCGTACGAGCGGGCCTGCGCGCGGCGTCAGGAGCTGCTGCCACCGGCGCTCGCGACCTACGACGTCGTGGACGTCCTGCTCAGCCCGGCCGCGCCGTTCGTAGCCCCGAGGACGACGCCCGCGGTCGACACCCCCGCCGGCGAGAGCGAGGGCCGCTACACCGTGATCCACAACCTCACCGGCGCGCCGGCGATCGCGGTGCCCTGCGGATGGAGCGGCGACGGGCTGCCGATCGGGCTGCAGCTCGCGGCGGGACGCGGCCGCGACGAAGAGCTCCTGGCTGCAGCGGCGTTCGTGGAGTCGGTGCTGGACGTCGAGCGACGCGCGCCGGAGGTCCGCACGCGATAGATTCTCGCCGCACCGTCCGCGGTGCCGGCTCACGTGACCGCTCAAGACAACCGCTCAAGACAGTGGGGAGACCTCATCAACGACGATCGATCGGCCGGGCAGGAGCATCGGCGTCCGCGCATGGCCGACGTCGCCCGCTCCGTGGGGGTGCATCCCTCGACCGTCTCACGGGTGCTCAGCGGTGACACGAGCCTGTCCATCCGGCCCGACACCCGCGACCGGATCCTGTTGGCCGTGCAGAAGCAGGGCTACCGTCCGAACGCGCTGGCCCGGGCCCTCAAGCAGTCCCGGACCGGAGCGCTGGCGATGGTCGTGCCGCTGCTGCGCAACCCCATCTGGTCGAGCATCCAGCGGGGCGCCCTGCACGCCGCCGCCGAGTGCGACCAGGTGGTGATGTTCCTGGACGAGCCCGAGGACAGCGCGCGCACGCCGATCGAGTACCAGCACCTCATCGAGGAGAGCCGCGCGGACGGCCTGCTCATCGCCACCTCGGAGCGGCTGCCGCGGGGCCGCCAGCGCGAGCTGACCGTGCCGCACGTCTACCTCAACCGGCGCGGGCCGGGTGAGGGCAACAACGTGGTCATGGACGAGGAGGGCGCGATGCAGCTCTTCGTCGACCACCTCGCCGCCCTCGGCCACCGCCGGATCGCCGTGATCGACGGCCACAAGAACATCGACACGCCGTTCCGCCGGGCCGCCGCCGTCCGCTCCCTGTGCCATGAGCGTGGCATGAGCGCCACGTTCGAGCACGACGCCGACACCGAGATCGGCGGCTACGAGGCGACCCTCCACCTGCTCGCGCGCCGCGAGCACCCGACCGCCATCGGGGTCGGCAACCTGGGCCAGCTCTTCGGCGTCCTCAAGGCGCTGCGTGAGGCCGGCGCCGTCGTGCCGCGCGACGTCTCGCTCGTCAGCTTCGACGAGGACGCCTGCCTGGAGTTCCTGGAGGCGCCCATCACGAGCGTGAGCATGCCGCTCGTGGAGCTCGGCGCCGCGGCTGTGCGTGCCCTGGTGGACCGCATCGACGGCCGCCCTGGCCACGACGTCCTGGTCCGGGACCCGCTCGTCCTCGTCGATCGGTCGTCGACCGCGCCTCCGCGCGGCGGCCGGCGCATCGGCGCCTAGCCCGACCGTTCAGTCAGGGCTAGATGCCGGCGGCGCTGGCGTAGAACTGCTGGTCCTCGCGCCACCCGCCCATCCCCATCCCGATGTCGTCGACGTCGGCGACGAACTCGATGGCTGTGATCCACTTGACCATCTTGAAGCCGAGCTGGGTCTCCACCCGCAGCCGCACCGGGGCACCGTGCCTGAGCGGCAGCGGCTCGCCGTTCATCTCCAGCGCGAGGATGGTCTGCGGGTCCGAGGCCAGCTGGATCGGGATGGTGCCGTAGTAGAAGCCGGTGCGGCCTTCGCTGCCCGTCAGACCCTTGTCGTCCATGGCGTGGAAGACGACGTGACGAGCAGACGCCTGCGGAGCGACCTCGTCCATCACCCGGGCGAGCGGCACCCCGGCCCATTCCGCCACCGCGGTCCAGCCCTGGATGCAGTTGTGCTTGGTGATCTGGCGCTGGGCACCCAGCGCACGAAGATCGTCCAACGACAGGCTCACCGGGCGCTCGACCAGGCCCCCCACGTCCAGCCGGTAGTCCTCGAAGCCGGCGGCGGCCGACTCGAGGTACTCCTCGCTGGCCGGCGGATGACCGTTGACCCGGAAGTAGGCGGAGACCTCTGAGCGCCGGAGGTCCTGGCGCGAGACCAGCCTTCGGGACAGCAGCCGCTCGAACGGGTTCACCACCACACCGAGCAGTCGCTGGGTGCGCCGGCGGTAGCGCAGCGAGAACCAGGTGATCACCACGTGGAGGACCGCGATCGCCAGCAGTCCGGCCACACCGATCCCCACCGCCAGCCGTCGATCACCCTCCGGGTCACCGAGCACGATCGCGGCGAACTCCGAAGGCACTCCGTGCACGACCACCAGGGAGACGTGCACGACCACGAAGACCCCGAACGCGCACATCACCAGGAAGTGCAGGCTGCGCGCCCCCTGCTTGCCACCGAAGATCTTTCCGTACCACGGGAAACGCGCCAGCACCGCGGGAGACATCGCTGCCCCGGTCGCGATCTGCAGAGGGGCCAGCACGAAGATGACGACGAAGTAGGACAGCTTCTGGGCGGGCTCGAAGGGTTCGCCGGGGATCTTGGCGGGGATCTCGAAGTGCAGGTAGGTCCCGACGGCCCTGATCGAGTCCGGCACCAGCGACCAGTGCGTGGGCACGAGGTAGTGCCAGTAGCCGGTGGCGAACACCAGGGTCACGTACACGGCTCCGGTCAAGATCCAGAACTGGACCGTCATGAAGTGCCAGTGCCGGCCCAGCCCGAGGTTCTTCCTGCCCGGCAGTGCCACCACCGGGGACCACGACTCCTCCTCGTCCAGGGACGTCCACGGCGTCCGCGAGTCGGCGGCGAACGTCTTCTTCGAGAACCTCAGCCACTCGCGGCCGGGTGGGCAGTCGTCGCGCCAGTAGAGCTTCGGGAACGCCGAGAGCACCTCGATCCCCGAGCGGAACAGGAGCAGCAGGAAGAAGAGGTTGAGGAAGTGGGTGACCACGACCCAGTACGGGAAGAACTCCGGCACTCGACGACCACCTCCACGCCTCGGCACGTCGGGTGCCTGCACCGACGGGGGTGTTCAGCGTAGGCAGAATCTTTGCGTCTGCGCAAACGTCGTGCGAGTCTGGACCGATGACCTCCACGGACAGCCGAGGCGTCGGCAGGCAACCATCATGCGCGCGGACCGCCCCGTCCGGGCAGCAGTTCGAGATACGTTCCGGCGACCAGGTGGCGGTCGTCGTCGAGGTGGGTGGGGGCGTCCGGGAGTACTCGGCCGGCGGCCGGGACGTGCTGGACCCCTACGAGCTGGACCGGATGTGCGACGGCGCGCACGGGGCACCGCTGATCCCGTGGCCGAACCGCCTCGCCGACGGCAAGTACCGCTTCGACGGGACGGACCACCAGGTCGCGCTCACCGAGCCGGAGAAGCACAACGCCATCCACGGCTTCCTGCGCTGGCGCCCCTGGCAGTGCGTCGAGCACGAGGCCGACCACGTCACCATGGCGACCACGTTGTTCCCGCTGAAGGGCTATCCCTTCACCCTCGACGTCCGCGTCGACTACCGGCTCTCCGAGACCGGGCTGTCGGTGACGACCACGGCCACCAACGTCGGCGCGGACCCGGCGCCCTACGGGTGTGGTCAGCATCCCTACCTCTCCCCCGGCGCCGGACGGATCGACGACTGCACCCTCCGGCTCGAGGCGGGCACCCGCATCCTCACCGACCCGGACCGTCAGCTGCCCACCGGGCTGGAAGCGGTGGAGGGCACGCCGTACGACTTCCGCGAGGGCCGCAAGGTCGGAGACCTCGAGATCGACTACGCGTTCCAGGACCTCCGTCGCGACTCCGAAGGACGGGCGTGGGTGCACCTCACCGGGGCGGACGGGAACACCGTCCACCTGTGGGTCGACGAGGCCTACCCGATCGTCGAGCTCTACACCGGGGACACGCTGGCGCCCGAGCGCCGCCGGCGCGGACTGGGCACCGAGCCCATGAGCTGTCCCCGAACGCCTTCCAGACCGGCGAGGACGTGATCCGCCTCGAGCCGGCGGCGTCGCGGACCTCCTCGTGGGGAGTGTTCCTGACGCCGCCCGGCGTGTGACCTCAGCGCCGGCCGACCGGGCGGCCGCTACTGGAACGTGAGCCGCCCGGTGAAGCGGACGTCGCCGCCGTCCCCGGCCGCGGAGATCCCCAGCGCCTCCAGCGGCTCGAGGTTGCGGAGCTCCTCCGGCGAGAGCCAGTCGCGGAACAAGTTCACCAGCGGCTGCAGGTCCAGGAAGACGACCAGGTTGGCGTTGTCCGCGTCGGCCACCGCCCGGTCGAAGAGGACGGTGCCTCCCAGTCCGCCGGTGCCGTCGGCCGCAGCGGTCGCCCAGTCGTCGCTGGTGGCGGCGACGTAGCCCGTGTCGAGGCGGTCCAGCACCAGGTCGGGCTCGCCGGTGAGATCGAGCAAGGGCTTCAGCGCCTCGACGGCGCGAGCCGGGTCGGCGCTGTCGGCGCGGACCACCACCTCGCCGCCGTCGTCGGCGAAGCGGGCCCCGGCGGCGAACTCGGTGCCGAAGACGATGCCCAGGTCCTCGGGCAGCTTCAGCCCCCTGGAGGAGGCCTGGTCGTCGAGGGTGCCGAACAGCGGCTCGGTGCCGATCTCGTCGTACACGTTCACCAGAGCCTCGCCGAGCCCGGTGGCGGAGAACGCGACGTGCACGTCGGCGGGAAGTCCCTGCAGCAGCTCGGTGCCCGGGTCGGCCGCGGTGGCGGCGTTGAAGCCGGCCAGCTCGAGGCCGCTGCTGCGACCGGTGACCTCGACGTAGTCGGACTCGACGCTGGTGGCGGCGGTGACCCGGCCGGTCGGCGCGGAGTCGCCGAACGCCTCGGTGAGGTCCTTCTTGTCGGTGGCGGGCACGGCGGCGTACACCGCACCCAGGTCGGCCCAGGCGAGGCCCACCTTGCCGTCTCCGTCCACGGCTTCCTCGTCGCTGCGGAACGTGTCGGCGTCGGCGAGCACCTGCTCCGCGGCGACCGCCTCGTCGAGCTCGGCCTGGTTGTCCCCGAGGAAGACGTAGGAGTCGCGGACGGCGTACGCGAACGGCTCGTCACCATCGGGGTCCGCCTCGCCCACGCCACCGTCGCCGGACGGTTCGGCGGCGTACCCGCTCCACGACCTCTCGGTGACGGCGGTGTCGAGCTTCTCCATCGCGGCCGTCATCTTGTCGCGGTCGGTGAACTCGAGCACGGCCACCGGCAGCACGCCGTCGTCGGTCCCGGGGGCCGCGATGGCGGCGACGGCGGCGCGGTCGCCGAGCCACGGGGCGATGTCCGCGTCGTAGGTCAGGCCGTAGTCGTTCTCGTCGAACGCCTTCCGCACCAGCGCCGCCTTGAGGTCATCGGAGTCGGCGTCGAGCTTCGGGAACCTCTGCAGCAGCCGCAGCGCGTTCACCTTCTGCCCGGCGGACGGGTTCAGGTCGATCTTGGCGAACGCGACGGTCGAGGCCGGCAGGACGTCCTCGGGCTGCGGGCCTCCTCCCGTGAGGAATCCGGCCGCCCAGGAAGCTCCCCAGGCGACGCCACCGACGAGCACCACGGCCAGGCCGCCGGTGACGATCCGGCGCGCCGTGGTCGCGCCGGCCCGACCGGCGCGGTCGGCGCGGTCGGCGTCCGACGCGGTGCCGGGACCGAACGCGACCGCATCGGTCACCGGATCTGTCGCCGGGTCGCTCTGGTCCCCCGGCCTGGCTGCCTCGTCGTGCGTCACGGTGTCTCCTCGGTGCGGTGTCGTTCGTGCCGGTCGCGCGGCCCCGGCGGCTGCCAGGGTCGCACTCCACACCGTGCCTGGTGAGGCGTTTCGCGACATCCGTCCCGGTACTCAGATCCGGGCAGCGGGCTCCGTCGCCTGATCCGGGGCGCCGCGCAGGCCCTCTCCCTCGATGTCCACGTCGGGCAGGGTCTTGTCGAGCCACCGCGGCAGCCACCACGCCTTGTCGCCGAGGAAGGACATGACCGCCGGCACGAGCGAGAGCCGCACGACGAAGGCGTCGACGAGCACGCCGAACGCCAGGGCGAAGCCCATCGACTTGATGATCGGGTCGTCGACCAGGATGAAGCCCGAGAAGACCGAGATCATGATCAGTGCGGCCGCCACGACCACCCGGGCCCCGTGCCCGACCCCTGAGACGATCGCCTGCTCGGCGGTCTCGCCGTGCACGAAGTCCTCCCGCATCCGGGAGACGAGGAAGACCTCGTAGTCCATGGCCAGCCCGAAGAGGATGCCGATCAGCAGGACCGGCAGGAAGCTCACCAGCGGCCCGGCGGTGTCCAGCCCGACGAGCTGGACCAACCAGCCCCACTGGAAGATCGCGACGGTGGCGCCGAAGGTCGCGCCCACGGTGAGCAGGAAGCCCGCCGTCGCCTTCAGCGGGACCAGCAGGGAGCGGAACACCAGCATCAGCAGCAAGAAGCTGAGCCCGACCACGACGAGCAGGTAGATCGGCAGCGCGTCGCGGAGCTTGTCCGAGATGTCGACGCCGACGGCGGTGACACCGGTCAGCGCGATCTCGGTGCCGGTCGCGTCGGCGGTGGACGCCAACGCCGTGCGGAGGTCGCGCACCAGCTCGAAGGTCGCCTCCTCGGTCGGGCCGGAGGCGGGCACCACCGCCACCAGGGCGGTCCTGCCGTCGGCGCTGGTTCCTCCCGGTGCCGCCGCGAGCACGCCGGCGGTCCCGGTCACCACCGAAGCGGCCTGCTCCGCCGCCGTCTGGACGGCGCCCGGGTCCTCGCCGTGGACCACCATGACCAGCCGTCCGTTGAAGCCCTCGCCGAAGCCTTCGGCGATGAGGTCGTACGCCTCGCGCTTGCTGGTGCCGACCGGGGCGGTGCCGTCGTCGGGGAGCGCCAGCTGCATGCCGGCGGCGGGGATGGCCAGCACGCCGAGGGCGGCGACACCGACCACCAGGACCGGCACCCGGGCCTTGACCACCCACCGGCCCCAGGTGAAGCCGTGGTTGCTGGTGGCGTCCTCCGGGTCGACGTGCTGCCCGGTGGCGGCGTACGCCGTGCGCTGCCGGCGCGAGAGCACCCGGTCACCGGCGAAGCCCAGCAGCGCCGGCAGCAGGGTCACCGCGACCAGGACCGCGACGGCCACCGTGCCGGCGGCCGCCAGCCCCATCGAGGTGAGGAACGGGATGCCGACCACGGAGAGACCGGCCAGTGCGATGACCACGGTGAGACCGGCGAAGACGACCGCGGAGCCGGCGGTGCCGACGGCGCGGCCGGCCGCCTCCTGCCGGTCCAGGCCGGTGGCCACGTTGTGCCGGTAGCGCGACGTGATGAACAACGAGTAGTCGATCCCGACCGCGAGGCCGAGCATCAGCGCGAGCACCGGCGTCACGCTGGTCAGGTCGACGACGTGGCCGAGCAGCAGGATGGTCACCATGCCGACGCCGAGGCCGATGAGCGCGTTGACCATGGTCATCCCGGCGGCGACCAGCGAGCCGAACGTGATCACCAGCACGACCAGCGCGACCGCGACGCCGATCGCCTCGGTGGACCCGACCGCGGGCTCGGTCATCAGCGGCTCTCCGCCGGCCGCCACGGCCCAGCCCTCGGGAGCGCCCTCCCCGATCGCCTCGTAGGCCGAGCGCTGCTGCTCGCTGAGCGCGTCGGCGACCTCACCGAACTGCACGCTCACCAGCGCGTAACGACCGTCACGGCTGATCGCCTGGGTGTCGTAGGGGCTGGCGGCTGCGACCACGCCGGGGACCTCGCCGGCCTCCTGGACGACGGCCGTCACCACGGCCCTGCCGGCCGGGTCCAGGACGCTCTCGCCCTCGGGGGCGCGGACCGCCACCGTCCCCGCGGCCCCGGCGGCCTGCGGGAACTCGTCGGCCAGGGCGTCCAGCGCCCGCTGCGACTCGGTTCCGGGGATGCTGACGCTGGAGGTGGCCGCGGTCCCGACCGAGACGAGGCCCACCACGAGCACCCCCAGGAGGAGCACCCACGCCGACACCACGGTGCCGCGACGCCGGAAACCGAAGTGCCCGATCCGGTAGAGGAGGTTGGCCATCAGGGTGCTCCCGGTCAGTGGTCGAGGTGCAGGGGGGACCCCTCGAAGTTAGACGTTCGACTAGCCCCAAGCAAGCCGATCGGCTAACTTGGGTGCTCATGTGCCCGGCGTCACCCTGCATCCAGCGCCGGTGAGACCGGGCAGGGCTCGGGGAGGAGGAAACGGCATGGCGAGACCGCACGCGCCTCGCGGGCAGGGACGAGCACGCGTCATCGACGCCGCCCTCGAGCTCTTCGCCGAGCACGGCGTCAGCGGGACCTCACTGCAGATGATCGCCGACCACCTGGGCGTGACGAAGGCGGCGGTCTACTACCAGTTCCACGCCAAGGAGGACATCGTCCTGGCCGTCGTGGAGTCCGCCTTCGACGAGATGCGCGGCACCATCGCCGACGCCGAGGCCGCCGCCTCCGCCGACGACGCGACCGGGGTCGCGCTCGCGGGCCTCGTCGACCTGATCATCGGGCACCGCCAGGTCATGGCCAGCGTCTCCCGGGACCCCGAGCTCGGACGGATCCTGGAGTCCCACGAGGCGTTCAACTCCCTCACCAGTCGCCTGGGCGAGCTGCTGCTCGGCCCCGTCCCGGACACCCGTCGGCGGGTGGCGGCCTCCGTGATCGGAGGCCTGGCCCACGCGGCCGCGGACCCCCTCCTCGCCGACATCGACGACGCGGTGCTCCGCGAGCAGCTGCTGCACCTCGGCACTCTGCTGCTGTCCAGTGGCTCCCCCACGCGGACCAAAGCCACCAGCTGAGCGCCGAAGGTCCCGGACCGAGCGGAACAGAGCCCCGTCGCGGGAGCCGGCTCCCTACCGTGGGAGAAGCCGGGGCGCGGGCCCCGGAGCGGGTCGAGACGGGGGCACCATGTCGCGACTTTCCAGGCTGTCGGGGCGCACCTGGCTGCGGACAGGTGCGGTGGCCGCGGTGGTGGTGAGCACCCTGGCCGTCATCGGCGTCGCCGGACCAGGCCGGCCGGCACCGGCGGTGAAGCCAGCCCCCTCGGTCCGAGGGTCCACGGACTCCGGGGACTCCGCGGTTGCGCAGGCCGCGCAGGCCGCGCAGGCCAGACCCAACATCGTCTTCATCATGGTCGACGACATGCGCGACGACGACCTGCGCTTCATGCCCTGGACCCGCCGCTTGATCCGCGACCAGGGGGTCCGGTTCGTGAACTCGTTCGCCCCGTTCCCGCTGTGCTGCCCCGCGCGCGCCTCGGTGCTGACCGGCCGCTACGCCCACAACCACCAGGTCTACGGGGTCAACGCGCCGTACGCGTTCCCCTCCTTCCACGACCGCTCGACGATCGCCACCTGGCTGCACGACGCCGGCTATGCCACGGTCTACGTCGGCAAGTACCTCAACGGCTACGGCTCGATGCCGAGGCCGGGCCACCGGACCGGCAAGTCGCTGCACTACGTCCCTCCGGGCTGGAGCCGCTGGCGGGCCTCCATCGACGGCGGCCTACCCGCGAGCGACCCGCGGGCCGGGGGCACCTACAACTTCTTCGACACCACCCTGAGCCGTAACGGCGAGGGCTTCGTGAACTACCGGGGGCGCTACCAGTCCCGGGTGTACGGCGAGCTCACCGAGGAGATCATCCGCGGCCGTGCGCCCGCGGCCCGGCCGTACTTCCTCTACGTCTCCTACACCGCTCCGCACTCCGGCTCCCCGGTGGAGCCCGACGACCCGGCGCCGGTGCGCCGCAACGACGGCCAGCTCGTGGACTTCCTGACCACGGCCCGGCCCGACGACGTCAAGGGCCGCTTCGACCGCCGGGTCCGGGCCGCGCCGGGTGCCGACTGGAAGGACCCCGACTTCAGCGACAAGCCCGGCTACCTGCGCGCGCCACCGATCAACGCCGCGGAGCGCCGGGCGATGCTCGAGGTCACGCGGCAGCGGGCGGAGGCCCTGTCGGTGGTCGACAGCCAGGTCCGGCGTACCGTCGCGGCGGTCGAGGCCAGCGGCGAGGCGCGAAGGACGCTGATCCTGTTCACCTCCGACAACGGCTACTTCCTCGGCGAGCAGCGGAGGCGTCAGGGCAAGATCTTCCCGCACGAGCCGTCGCTACGCGTGCCGTTGCTGCTCCGCGGGCCCGGGATAGCGGCGGGCGGGCGTCGCCACGACCCGGTCACCTCCATCGACCTCGCGCCCACCCTGGCGGACCTGGCCGGGGTGACCCCGCCCAGCCGCGTGGACGGCGTCTCGGTCCTCGACGTCGCCCGGCACGGCGACCGCGGCTGGGTGCGCGCGGTGCTCACCGAGACCGGACCGATGATGGGGGTCCGCCGCAACACCAACGAGGCGGGCCAGCCACTGTCCTCAGGGGGACGGCGCGACGTGCGGTTCGCGATCGGGGTGCGCACCAGCCGCTACCTCTACGTCGACCTCGCCGGCGGTGCCCGGGAGCTCTACGACCTGGCCAAGGACCCCCGGGAGTACCGCAACCTCGTCGGGGTCCGCGCCTACGCGGCCACGCAGCGCGAGCTGGCGCAGGTGCTCGACCGGGTCCGCGCCTGCGACGGCCGGGCCTGCGCGGCGCCGCTCCCCCGGAGCTCGCCACCGGCCCGTGACGCCGCCCCGGACCTCAGCGGTTGAGCAGCAGGAACAGCAGGAGCGTGACGACGGCGGAGATCAGCAGCGACCCCATGCAACCGGTGCGGTTGCTGAAGAAGAAGAACACGGGGCCTCCTCAGGCATCGAGAGCCCCCCGGTACCCGCGGCGACCCGGACGAAACGCCCGTCTCAGTTCAGTGGCCGGGTGCCCTCCGGCAGCCCGCCGCCACGGTGCACGTCCAGGACCAGGTCCTCCAGCGCGGTCAGTGCGACCCGCTGGGACCACGGCCCGTAGGAGACCCGGGCCACGCCCAGCTCCTGCATCCGCTGCAGAGGCAGGGATCCGGGCACCCCGATCAGCGTCAGCCGCTGCGGGCCGAGCGCGTCGACCAGCGTGGACACCTGCGTCTCGTCGAGCCGGCCGGGGACGAAGACGACCGGTGCGCCGGCGTCCAGGTAGGCCCGGCAGCGCTCCACGGCGTCGGCGAGCACCTCCTGCGGGTCGCGGTCGCCCGCGGTGAGGAAGGTGTCGGTGCGGGCGTTGAGCACGAAGTCGTCGACGCCCTCGGCCCGAGCAGCGTTCATGGCCTGCCTGACGGCGGCCACCGCGTCGGTCAGCGGCTTCATCTGGTCCTCGAGGTTCGCGCCCACGATGCCGACGCCGATCGCCTTGCGGACCGTCTCGCCCGGCTCGTCGTACCCGGCCTCGAGGTCGGCGGTGACCGGTACGTCGACCGCCGACGCGATCCGGCCGACGGCCTCGATCATCAGGTCGACGGGAATCTGCTCACCGTCCGGGTAGCCGTAGGAGGCGGCGATCGAGTGGCTCGCGGTGGCGAGGGCCCGCGTGCCCTCCACGCCGGCCACCACCCGGGCGCTGATCACGTCCCAGACGTTCACGACCCTCAGCAGCTCGGGGTCCTGGTGCAGCCGGAGCAGCTCGGTGGCCCGGGTCTGTGTCTCGTTCACCGGTGGGTTCCTCTCGTCGTGGCGGCTGGTCGCCCCCAGCCTGCCCGACGCGGCAAAGCCTCAGGTGCGCCAGTAGTGGCGGACCAGCTCCATGTAGTGCGACCACCACCACCACTCCCCCGGGTCGGTGTGGCTGGAACCCGGTACCTCGTTGTGGCCGATGATGTGGTCGCGGTCCAGCGGGATCCCCCACTGACCGTGCAGGTAGGCGACCAGCTTGGCCGAGGAGCGGAACATCTCCTCGGTGAACCACGCCGGGTCGTCGACGAAGCCCTCGTGCTCGATGCCGATGCTGCGGGTGTTGTAGTCCCAGTTGCCGGCGTGCCAGGCGATGTCCTGGTTCTTGACGCACTGGGCGATCTTGCCGTCGCTGGAGCGGACCACGTAGTGCGCGGAGACCGCGGCGTTCGGGTTCGCGAACCAGTTGACCGATCCGGCCCAGGACCCCTGGGTGACGTGGATGATGATCCGGTTGACCTTGCGCCGCCCCCGGGACGCGTCGGTGTAGTTCGTCGGGGCGGCCGGTCGCCACACCATCGCCGGCTTGCGCTGGCCCATCAGAGCTCCTGTCCCTGCGGGGCGAGCACGACCCGCTGCTTCGACGTGGTGCGGTGGTCGAACCCGCCGGCGAGCACGTCGCCCACCTGCTCGGCGTACAGGTCGCCGGAGCCGATCCCGGTCGCGGCCTGGATCCGCGGCCCACCGCCGCCGTGGCCGGCGACCGCCGGGAGCCAGTCGCGGCTGCGGCCGGGTCGCTGCCGGCCCTGCGAGTGGGCCAGCACCGCGGCGCCGCCGCGCAGGTTGGCGGCCCGGTCGGTCATCAACGCCTGGACGGGGAGGCCGGTCAGCTCGGCGGCCAGGCCGAGGGTGTCCTCCCAGGGGTTGCGCACCAGGGCCATCACGCCGTGGCTGCCGCGCGCCTCCGGATCGCCGAACCGGTAGTCGCCGGCCCCCGGCGGCGGCATCTCCCACCGGGTGTTCGCGTAGCCGAGGGCCAGCAGCAGCTCCGGCGGCACCCCGAAGTCCCGGGCCGCGGCCCGGACGTCGGCGAGCACGCCGGGCGCCGTGTCACGCGGGCGGGCTGTCGCGGCACCGGCGGAGAGCACCGTCAGTGCCGCGGCGATGCCGGCCATTCCGGCCATTCCGGTCCGGAGGATGCCGCGGCGGGTCAGCTCGTCTGTCATGGGTGCCTCCCGAGAAGCGTGAACAGAGCTCGATCACAGTAGGTGACAAAGTGACAGATGGGAAACAGGAGGCCTAAGTGGCCGGAGCGGACTTCTACTCCCAGAAGACCCGGTCGACGACCTGACGCGCGTGCCGGGTGACCCGGAGATAGTCGTTGAGCAGGGCGTCGGACTCCCCCGGCCCGTAGCCGCGGATGTGCGCCACCGCGGCGCGCTCCCGGGCGTCGTGCGGCAGCGAGTCCGCCGGCCGGCCACGCACCTGGACGATCGCGTTGCGCAGGCCGCTGGCCAGCCGCCAGGCCTCCTCCAGCGCCTCCGCGTCCGGCTCGGTGAGCAGCCCCGCCTCCACCGCCGCGTGCAGCGCGGCCAGCGTCCGGGTGGTGCGCAGACCCTCGACCCGACCGGCGTGCCGCATCTGCAGCAGCTGCACGGTCCACTCGACGTCGGCGAGCCCACCGCGGCCGAGCTTGAGGTGCGTGGCCGGGTCGGCGCCGCGGGGCAGCCGCTCGGCGTCCACCCGGGCCTTGATCCGGCGGACCTCCTGCACCTCGCGGTCCCCGAGCCCGGCGGCGGGGAACCGGAGCGGGTCGATCAGCGCGGTGAACCGGGCGCACAGGTCCCGGTCGCCGACCAGCGCGGTGGCCCGCAGCAGCGCCTGCGCCTCCCAGAGCGCGGACCACTTGGCGTAGTAGGCGGCGTAGGAGTCCAGGGTCCGCACCAGCGGCCCCTGCCTGCCCTCCGGGCGCAGGTCGGCGTCGATGTCGAGCGCGGGGTCGGTGCCGGGCAGCTTCAGCAACCGGCGCAGCTCGTTGGCCACGTCGTGGGCGGCGCGGGCCGCCTCCTGCGCGGGCGCGTCCTCGAGCGGCTCGTGGACGAACATCACGTCGGCGTCGCTGGCGTAGCCCAGCTCGAAGCCGCCGAAGCGGCCCATCGCCACGATCGCCAGCCGGGTCGGCAGCGGCTCCCGGCGCTCGGCCTCCACCGCCTGCCGGGCCACCGCCAACGCCGCCTCCAGGGTGGCCGCGGTGACGTCGGTCAGCGCGACGCCGACCTCGGCCTCGTCCAGCTCGCCGAGCAGGTCCGCGACCGCCACCCGGAACAGCTCGCGGCGCCGGATCGCCCGGACCGCGGTGATCCCCTCCACCGGGTCCTGCTGCCGGGTGCCGGCGGCCACCGCCTCCTTCTCGAGCGCTGCCCGCCCGAGCGGCGCCAGGCCGTCCGGCTGGGCGAGGATCCGGACCCCCTCCGGCGCCCGCTGCAGCAGGTCGGTGGCGTAGCGGCTGGAGGCGAGCACCACCGCCAGTCGCTGGGCGACCTGACCCTCGTCGCGCAGCGTCTTGAGGTACCAGTGCGTCGAGCCGAGCGCGTCGGAGATCTGCCGGAAGCCGAGCAGCCCGGCGTCGGGGTTCGGCGCGTCGGCGAACCACTCCAGCATCGCCGGCAGCAACGTGCGCTGGATGCTGGCGGTGCGGGACAGCCCGCTGGTCAGCGCCTCGAGGTGGCGCAGCGCGGCGGCCGGGTCGGCGTACCCGAGCGCGGCCAGCCGCTGGCGCGCGGACTCCGGCGAGAGCCGCACCTCGCCGTCGGGAAGCTTCGCGACGGCGGCGAGCAGCGGCCGGTAGAACAGCTTCTCGTGCAGCCGCCGGACCTCCTGGCTGTGCCGGCGCCACTGCCGGTCCAGCTCGGCCACCGGGTCCTTGTGGTAGCCCATCGACCGGCCCAGCCGGCGCAGGTCGACCTCGTCGGTGGGCAGCACGTGCGTGCGCCGCAGCTGGGCCAGCTGCATCCGGTGCTCGAGCGAGCGCAGGAACCGGTACGCCGCATCCAGGGCGGCCCCGTCGTCGCGGCCCACGTAGCCGCCCCGGGTCAGCAGCGTCAGCGCGCTCAGCGTGGCACCGGCCCGGATCGTCTCGTCCGCGCGGCCGTGCACCATCTGCAGCAGCTGCACGGCGAACTCGACGTCGCGCAGGCCGCCGGAGCCGAGCTTGATCTGCCGGCCGGCGTGGGCGGCGGGAATGTGCTCGATCACCCGGCGGCGCATCGCCTGCACCTCGGTGACGAACCCCTCCCGCTCGCAGGCCATCCACACCAGCGGGGTGATCGTGTCGACGTACTCCCGGCCGAGCCGGGCGTCCCCGGCCACCGGTCGGGCCTTCAGCAGCGCCTGGAACTCCCAGGTCTTGGCCCACTTCTCGTAGTAGCCGAGGTGGCTGTTCACGGTGCGCACCAGAGGTCCGGTCCGGCCCTCCGGGCGCAGCGCCGCGTCGACGGGCCAGATGGTGCCCTCGGCGGTGTGGTCGGAGCAGATCCGCATCAGGTTGGCCGCCAGAGTGGTGCCGGCCCGGACCGCCTCGTGCTCGTCGTGGCCCTCCGCGGCTGCGACCACGAAGACGACGTCGACGTCGCTGACGTAGTTCAGCTCGTGACCGCCGCACTTGCCCATCGCGATCACCGCCAGCCGCGCCGACTGCGACGGCTCCCCGAGCCTGGCCCGGGCCACCGCCAGCGCCGCCTCCAACGTGCCGGCCGCCAGGTCGGAGAGCTCGGCCGCGACGTCGTCGACGCCGGCACCGTGCGAGAGGTCACGGCTGACCAGCCGCAGCAGCAGCCGGCGGTACTCCACCCGCAGCGCGTCCACGGCCTCGGAGTCGGGCAGCGTCGCGACCGGCTCCGACAGCGCCGGGTCCGCGCCGACCGCGCGGAGCAGGGCCGCCTGCAGCGTCAGCGCCGGCGGCCGGGTCGAGCCGAGCAGCGGGTCGTTGAGCTCCTGCCACTGGTCGGGGTGGCGCAGCAGGTGGTCGCCGAGCGCGGAGCTGGCGCCGAGCACGGAGAAGAGCCGCATCGCGGCACCCTCGTCGTCGGCGAGCGCCTCGAGGAGTCGGTCGCGGTCCTCGACCCGGTCGGCGAGGTCGGCCAGGTAGGCGACCGCCTGGTCGGGGTCGGCGCTGGTCGCGGCCAGGTGCAGCAGCTCGTCGGCGCGGGCGCCGAGCCGGTCGAGGTCGGCGCCGACCGCCTCGGCGTCGGTGAAGCCCAGCCGGGCCAGCCGGCCGGCCCGGGTGGTGGCCCGGGGCACGCTCACGACACGGCCCGGGCGTCGGCGTCGAGGAGGTCGACGAAGCCGGCCGCGAGCTGGGCCCAGGTCTCCCGGAGCCGGTCGGTGGCCCTCGCGACGTCGCGGACGTAGGCGTCGAGGTCCACGCCTCGGGCGGCGGCGTCGTCCCGCTCGTCCTCGGTCCAGGCAGTCACGATCTCCTCGCCGGCCTCCGGGTGCCACTGCACGCCCCAGACCGTCGGCGCGAAGCGGGCCGCCTGCAGCTCACCGGTGGCCGTGGCCGCCAGCACCACCGTGCCCGGCGGCGGCTCGGCGACCACGTCGTTGTTCCACTGCACGCCACCCGACGGCCGGGGCAGCCGCCCGGTCAGCGGGTCGTCGGCGGCGACGTCGGTCCAGCCGATGTCGAGCACCCCGATCTGCTGGCCGCGCGGGTTGACGTGCACGGTGCCGCCGAGCGCGACGGCGGCCAGCTGGTGGCCCAGGCAGATCCCGAGCGTGGGCACGCCGGTGGCTGCGGCCTCGCGGATCAGACCCTTGACGTCGGTGAGCCACGGGTGGTCGGCGTCGTCGTCGGCACCCATGGAGCCGCCCAGCACGAGCAGCCCGCCATGCCCGGACAGGTCCCCCGGCAGCCGGTCCCCGGCGTACGGGCGGAGCACGTCCAGCACCGCCCCCTCGGCCAGCAGCCACTCGCCGAACCAGGCGGGCGGGCAGCCGGCCTCGTGCTCGACGACGAGGATCGGCAGCGTGCTCACGCGCCGAATCTAGCCTCCCCGGCGTGGGCCACGAAGTCGGTCCGGGCCCAGAAGGCGGTCAGCGACAGCGCCACCGGTACGACGAGCAGCGGGAACGACAGCGGCGACAGCAGCAGGAACGGCAGCACGCACACGCCGCCGACCGTGCCGGTGGCCGTTGCCCACAGCCACGTCGAGGGCCGGCCACGGCGCAGCGCCCGCAGCGTGAGCAGCGCCAGCGAGGCCGGCAGCAGCACCAGCCCGAGGAGGCCCAGACCGATCATCACGCCCAGCCCGTCGAGGAACTCCCCCCGCTGCTGCAGGTCCGAGCCGATCGCCAGCACGCCGAGCACGGCTCCGACCGCGCAGAGCAGCAGCAGGGCGACGAGCAGCCCGACCAGGGTCCGGTGCGTGGAGGTCGCGGAGGTCTCGGAGGTCGCGGGGGTCGTGGTGGTCATGCCCCCAGCATGGCCGCACCGGACCCGGCGGCGGATCCGTTCGGATACTCAGATCAGAGGACCGGCAGCATCAGGTCCCGCTCGTAGGCCGAGACCTGGATCCGGTAGTCCTCCCACTCCTTGCGCTTGTTGCGCAGGAAGAAGTCGAAGACGTGCTCCCCCAGGGTCTCGGCGAGCAGCTCGGAGCCCTCGGCGATCGCGATCGCGTCGGAGAGGTTGCGCGGCAGCGGCTCGATGCCGAGCGACTTGCGCTCCCGCTCGGTCAGCGACCACACGTCGTCCTCGGCCTCGCGGGGCAGCTCGTAGCCCTCCTCGATGCCCTTCATGCCGGCGGCGAGGATCACCGCGAACGCGAGGTAGGGGTTCGAGGCGGAGTCGATGGTGCGCAGCTCGATGCGGGTGGACTGGCCCTTGTTCGGCTTGTACATCGGCACCCGGATCATCGCGGACCGGTTGTTGTGCCCCCAGCAGATGTACGACGGCGCCTCGCCGCCCCACATCAGCCGCTTGTAGGAGTTCACCCACTGGTTGGTGACCACCAGGATCTCCGCGGCGTGCTTGAGGATCCCGGCGATGAACTGCCGTCCGGTCTTGGACAGCTGGTACTCCGAGCCGGCCTCGAAGAACGCGTTGCGGTCGCCCTCGAACAGCGACACGTGGGTGTGCATGCCGGATCCGGGATGGGTGGTGAACGGCTTGGGCATGAACGTCGCCCAGATGCCCTGGGACAGCGCGACCTCACGGACCACGGTGCGGAACGTCATGATGTTGTCCGCGGTCGAGAGGGCGTCGGCGTACCGCAGGTCGATCTCCTGCTGGCCGGGGCCGCCCTCGTGGTGGCTGAACTCGACCGAGATGCCCATCGCCTCGAGCATCGTGATCGCCTCGCGGCGGAAGTCCGAGCCCATGCTCTGCGCGGTGTGGTCGAAGTAGCCGCTGCGGTCCACCGGCACCGGCTCGACGCCCGGCTGCGGGGTGTCCTTGAACAGGTAGAACTCGATCTCGGGGTGGGTGTAGAAGGTGAAGCCGTTCTCGGCCGCCTTCGACAGCGTCCGCTTGAGCACGTAGCGGGGATCGGCGTACGACGGCGAGCCGTCCGGCATCTCGATGTCGCAGAACATCCGGGCGGTCGCGGGGCCCTCCCCGCGCCACGGCAGGATCTGGAACGTCGACGGGTCCGGCTTGGCGAGCATGTCGGCCTCGTAGACGCGGGCGAACCCCTCGATCGCGGAGCCGTCGAAGCCGATGCCCTCGGTGAAGGCGCCCTCCAGCTCGGCGGGCGCCACCGCCACCGACTTCAGCGAGCCCAGCACGTCGGTGAACCACAGCCGGACGAAGCGCACGTCGCGCTCCTCCAGAGCACGGAGCACGAACTCCTCCTGCTTGCCCATCAGTCTCCTCCTGGGTAGCGACGCAGGCCCCGGCGAGACCGCGTGGGGCCAGTCTGACGATGCCATGTTTCGGGCAGGTGAACGGGTCAGGACTCCGGCACGTTGCGTTCGAGCTCCTCGAGCCACACCCGCGCGTTGCCGTCGGAGGGGGCCCGCCAGTCGCCGCGCGGCGAGAGCGAGCCGCCGGCCACCACCTTGGGGCCGTTCGGCAGCGCGGACCGCTTGAACTGGCTGAAGGCGAAGTAGCGCTTGAGGAAGACCTCCAGCCAGCAGCGGATCGTGGCCAGGTCGTAGGCGGTGCGCCGGTCGCTGTCGAAGCCGGGCGGCCAGGCGCCGTGGTCGGCGTCGGCCCAGGCGTGCCGGGCGAGGAACGCGATCCGGCTCGGCGGGAAGCCGTAGCGCAGCACGTGGAAGAGGTTGAAGTCCTGCAGCGCGTAGGGACCGATCGCGTCCTCGGTGCTCTGCGGCCGCTCCCCCTCGGCCACCGGCACCAGCTCCGGGGAGATCTCCTGGTCGAGGATCAGCTCGAGGACCTCCGAGGCCGCCTCCTCCAGCTGGCCGGTGGCGATCACCCACCGGATCAGGTGCTGGATCAGCGTCTTGGGGATGCCGCCGTTGACGCCGTAGTGCGACATCTGGTCGCCCACCCCGTAGGTGCACCAGCCCAGCGCCAGCTCCGACATGTCGCCGGTGCCGAGCACGATGGCGCCGCGGTGGTTCGCCAGCCGGAACAGGTAGTCGGTGCGCAGCCCGGCCTGGACGTTCTCGAACGTCACGTCGTACGTCGGCTCGCCGTCGGCGAACGGGTGGTCGAGGTCCTCGAGCATCTGCCGCGCCGCCGGCCGGATGTCGATCTCCTCGAAGGTGACGCCGAGCGCCTCCGCCAGCCGGGTGGCATTGCGCTTCGTGCCGGCGCTGGTCGCGAAGCCCGGCAGCGTGAACGCGTGGATGTCGCTGCGCGGCCGGCCGAGCCGGTCCATCGCCTTCGCGGCCACGATCAGCGCGTGCGTGGAGTCCAGGCCGCCGGAGACCCCGATCACCAGCTTCGGGTCCCCGATCGCGTGCAGCCGCTGCTCGAGCGCGGAGACCTGGATGTTGTAGGCCTCGTAGCAGTCCAGGGCGAGCCGCTCGGGGTCGTCGGGGACGAACGGGAACCGGTCGACCGGACGGCGCAGCCCGATGTCGGTGCGCGGCGGGTCCAGCTCGAAGCCGACGGTCCGCAACGGCGGCCGCTGCCGGTCGGCCAGCGTGCGGCGGTTGTCGTCGAAGGTGCCCTGGCGCAACCGTTCCTGGCGCAGCCGGAGCAGGTCGACGTCGGCCACCGCCCGGCGCGGCCCGTCGGCGAACCGCTCGGTCTCGGCGAGCAGCTGGCCGAGCTCGTAGACCATCGCCTGGCCGTCCCAGGACAGGTCGGTGCTGGACTCGCCGAGCCCGGCCGCGGCGTACACGTAGGCGGCCAGGCAGCGGGAGGACGCCGACCGGACCAGCAGCCGCCGGTCCTCGGCGCGACCCACGGTGATCGGGCTGCCCGACAGGTTGGCCAGCACCGTCGCCCCGGCCAGCGCGGCCTCGGCGCTCGGCGGCACCGGCACCCACATGTCCTCGCAGACCTCGACGTGCAGCACCAGCCCAGGCACGTCGGTGGCCGCGAAGAGCAGGTCCGGGCCGAGCGGCACCGGCACCCCACCCAGCACCAGCGACTCGCCGCGGCGGTCGTCGCCGGGGGCGAAGTGGCGGCGCTCGTAGAACTCCCGGTAGGTCGGCAGGTAGGACTTCGGGGCGATGCCGAGGATCCGGCCGCCGTGCACGACCACCGCGCAGTTGAGCAGCCGGTTGCCGTGCCGCAGCGCGGCACCCACCACCAGCACCGGGGTCAGCCCCGCCGACCCCGCGGCCAGCTCGAGCAGCGCCGCCTCGACGGCGTCGAGGACCGCCTCCTGCAGGAACAGGTCCTCGATCGAGTAGCCGCTCAGGCAGAGCTCGGGAAAGACCGCCACCGCGACGCCGTCCTCGGCGCAGGCCCGCGCCTCGGCGAGCACCGCCTGCGCGTTGGCGTGCGGGTCCGCGATGGCCGTCGTGATGGTGCACGCGGCGACGCGGACGAACCCTTGGTCGTAGGCCGATGTGAACTCCACGGTGCTGAGTGTGCCAGTCACCCCGTTTCCGGAAACCACATGCCGTCGCGTGCCGACCTGCATAGCGTGGCATTCGTGCGCGAGCCCCCCGACGACCTCGACGAGGCGGACCTCCTCCACGTGGTGCGTCGGGAGTGGGACCCCGAGGTGGACCGTCTCGAGCACCTGCCCATCGGCTTCGGCGCTCATCACTGGGCCGCCTCGGTCCATGGTCGACGGCGGCTGTTCGTCACCTTCGACCGCCTCGGCGGCCGGCACAGCCGGCACAGCCGGCAGTCGCTGGAGCGGGCCTACGCCTCCGCCTGCGCACTCTCCGCGGCCGGCCTGGAGTTCGTGCTGGGGCCACTGACCTCCCACTCGGGAACCATCACGGTGTCGGTGCCTGGGGGTGCGCTGAGCGTCGGACCGTGGATCACCGGCCGGTCCGGCGACGAGACGCTCGCGGCCGCTGCCGAGCTGCGCCAGACGGCCGACCTGCTCAGCCGTCTGCACCGCAGCCCAGCGCCCGGCGGCATCCCGGTGTGGCGTCCGCTGCTCGACGCGTCGTTCCCCGACCAGCTCGACCGGGCCCTGTCCGCGCCGTGGCGCACCGGCCCCTTCGGCGAGCCGGCCCGCGAGGCCTTGTCGGAGCACGCCACGCGGGTCCGGGGATGGACGGCTCGCTATGTCGCCCTGGCCGGCCGGGCCCTGGTCGAGCAGGAGAACTGGGTGCCGACCCACGGCGAGCCGCACCCGGGCAACCATCTGGTCACCGGCACGCGTCGCTACCTGGTGGACTGGGAGTCGCTGAAGCTCGCTCCGCGCGAACGCGACCTCGACGGCCTGGTGGCCTCGGAGGTGGAGTGGCAGACGGCGTACGGCGCCGTGCAGCCCGACCCGCGCATGTTGGAGCTCTTCGACCTCGAATGGCGGCTCGACGAGATCTCGCAGTACGCCACCTGGTTCTCCCGACGCCACCGGGGCACCGAGAGCGACGCGGTGGCGTTCGAGGGGCTCGTCGAGGAGCTCGCGCGTCCGGACCGCAGGCAACCCACGTGAGCACTGACACAGATCCCCCCGGAGGGGCGCGGGTCTAGCCTGAGTGCTGGTCCGGGGACTCCAGCAGGGAGCCTCGAGAGCACAGTCCGGAGGACGCATGAGCGAGACGGCCGCCCCCTACGGCACCGGTCCGAGCACACCGGCCGCACCGGTGCGACGGGTCCGCACCCACCACCTGCGGGAGATGAAGCAGCGCGGCGAGAAGTTCGCGATGCTCACCGCCTACGAGCAGTACGCCGCGCAGACCTTCGACGAGGCCGGCATCCCGGTGCTGCTGGTCGGCGACTCGGCCTCCAACAACGTCTTCGGCAACGAGACCTCGCTGCCGGTCACGGTCGACGAGCTGATCCCACTGGTGCGGGCCGTCACCCGCTCCGCGCACCGGGCGCTGGTGGTCGCGGACCTGCCGTTCGGCTCCTACCAGGCCTCGCCGGAGCAGGCGTTCCACACCGCGGTCCGGTTCATGAAGGAGGCCAACGCCCACGCCGTGAAGCTGGAGGGCGGCACCGAGATGCTGCCGCAGGTGCGCAAGCTCACCGAGTCCGGCATCCCGGTGATGGCCCACATCGGGTTCACCCCGCAGTCCGAGCACACCCTCGGTGGCTACCGGGTGCAGGGCCGCGGCGACGCCGGCACCGCCCTGGTCGACTCCGCCCGGGCCCTGGAGGAGGCCGGCGCCTTCGCGGTGGTGATGGAGATGGTCCCCGGCGACCTCGCCGCGCAGGTGACCAAGCAGCTGACGATTCCCACCATCGGGATCGGAGCCGGACCGGCCTGCGACGGGCAGGTGCTCGTCTGGCAGGACGCGTTCGGCCTGCGCACCGGCCGGATGGCCAGGTTCGTCAAGCAGTACGCCGACCTGCACGGGGTGCTGCGCGACGCCGCCCGCGCGTACGCCGACGACGTGGCGGCCGGCACCTTCCCCGGCCCGGAGCACACCTTCTGACAGTGGGCGCTCAGTCCTCGAGCTGGTCGTCGCTCCAGTCCGGGTCGTGGTCCCACTCCTCGTTGCGCTCCTCCACCTTGTCGAGCGCGCGCGAGGCCTCGGCCTCGGTGGCGTAGGGGCCCAGCCGGTCGGCGTTGCGGCAGCCGTCCTCGCCCTCGACCGTGTGGTGCTTCAGGCAGAACCAGAACTGGTGCTCACTCATCGCACGCCTCCTCCGCTGTCGACCGGGTGCCCGGCGGCACAGCCGATCGTTCCCTGTGCCCCGGAAACTACACTCGGGGCCGTGACCGTGATCGCTCCTGCCTCCATCTCCCCGCGGCGCGTCGTGCCCGCGCACATCGAGCGTCCGGAGTACGTCGACCGGCCCGCCCCGACGCCGTACGACGGACCGGAGGTCAAGGACGCCGACACCATCGAGCGGATGCGGGTCGCCGGCCGGCTGGCCGCGCAGGCGCTGCAGCTGGTCGGCGAGCACGTCGCTCCCGGCGTCACCACCGACGAGCTGGACCGGGTCGGGCACGAGTTCCTCTGCGACCACGGCGCGTACCCCTCGACGCTCGGCTACCGCGGCTTCCCCAAGTCGCTGTGCACCAGCGTCAACGAGGTGATCTGCCACGGCATCCCCGACAGCCGGGTGGTCGAGGACGGCGACATCGTCAACGTGGACATCACCGCGTTCCTCGGCGGCGTGCACGGCGACACCAACGCCACCTTCCTCGCCGGCGAGGTCGACGAGGAGAGCCGGCTGCTGGTCGAGCGCACCGAGGAGGCCCTGCGCCGCGCGATCAAGGCGGTCCGGCCGGGCCGGCGGCTCAACGTGCTCGGCCGGGTGATCGAGTCCTACGCCAAGCGGTTCGGGTACGGCGTCGTCCGCGACTTCACCGGCCACGGCATCGGCACCGCCTTCCACTCCGGGCTGATCGTGCCGCACTACGACTCACCGCACTACGACGACATGATCGAGCCGGGCATGACCTTCACCATCGAGCCGATGCTGACGCTGGGCACCCACGAGTGGGACATGTGGCCCGACGACTGGACGGTGGTCACCAAGGACAAGAGCCGCAGCGCCCAGTTCGAGCACACGCTGCTGGTCACCGACAGCGGCGCCGAGGTACTCACCCTTCCCTGACCGGCCCCGCCCACCGCCCGAGGAGATCGCGACATGAACACCTGGTTGACCGCGACGCTCGGCATCGAGGTGCCGCTGGTGCAGGCGCCGATGGCGCGGGTCACCGACGGCCGCTTCGCCGCCGCCGTCTCCGCGGCGGGCGCGCTGGGCATGCTGGCGGTCGGTCCGGGCGCGACGGCCGACTGGGTCACCGAGCAGGCGGGGGCGGCGGCCTCGGCCGGCAGGCCCTTCGGCATCGGCCTGATGGCCTGGGCCCTCGAGCACGACCCGGCGCCGCTGCAGGCCGCCGCCGACAGCGACGCGGCGTTGGTGTCGGTGAGCTTCGGCGCCCTCGAGGAGCCGGTGCGCCGGCTCCGGGCGGCCGGCAAGCTGGTGAGCACCCAGGTCGGCAACCTGGAGGAGGCGCGGCGCGCGGAGTCCGCCGGCGTCGACCTGGTGGTGGCCCGCGGTGGCGAGGCCGGCGGCCACGGGCGCAACGACGTCGGCACCCTGCCGTTGCTGCAGATGGTGCTCGACGTCGTGACGGTGCCGGTCCTGGCCGCCGGCGGGGTCATGAACGCGCGCGGTCTGGCCGCGGTCCTCGCCGCGGGTGCTGCCGGGGCCTGGGCGGGCACCGCGTTCCTGACCTGCCGCGAGAGCGGGTTCCCGGCCGGGTCGCGAGCGCGGTTGGTCGCGGCCGGCGACACGGACACGGCGTACGGCCGGGTCTTCGACGTCGCGCAGCGCGCCGCCTGGCCGCGGGAGTACGGCGGCCGCGCCCTGCGCAACGCCTTCTTCCAGGCCTGGGTGGGGCGGGAGGACGAGCTCGCCGCGGACGTCGACGCGATGGAGCGCTACGCCGAGGCCTCGCGACGCGAGGACTACGACATTGCCGTGATCTACGCCGGCCAGGGTGCCGGGCTGCTCGACGAGGAGACCTGCGTGGCCGACGTCGTCGCGGAGTTCGCGCGCGCCGAGGAACTGCTGCGCCGGGTCAGGTGAGGTCGTCCAGGGAGCCCGAGGACTCCGCGAGCCGGCGCTCGACGCGCAGCACCCCGGCCTCGTGCTCGGCGTCGCCGGACATCACCGCGGCCAAGCGCAGGTGCGGCAGTGCCTCGGCGTAGCGCGACTGGCGCTCCAGCACCCGGCCGAGCGCGAACCTGGCCCAGACGTCGGTCGGGGACTGCTCGACCAGCTGGTGCAGGTCGGCCTCCGCCCGCCGGAGCTGGGCGCTCTTGAAGTAGGCCCAGGCGCGCAGGGTCCGCAGGCCGGTGGCCTCCGGCGCGTCCTGCAGCACGGGGTCGAGCAGCGCGATCGCCTCGAGCGGCGCGGAACCCTCGATCAGGCTCCAGGCGCGCTGGTAGGCGTCCGCGGGGTGGGTGTCGCCGGTGTGGTCAGGCGGCAGCTGGAACGGTGGCAAGCTCACGATTTCTCCCATCGCCTCCTCCAACGTACCGACTCCGCGTCTCATTCCGCTGCCTCTGCGACCCGGCGGTCGGACGACGGTGTGGACGGCTAGGGTGCGCGGGTGCGCCCCCTCGACCTCCCCGGCTCCCCCGACGGCTGGCTGCGGCTGCTCAGCGAGCGCTGCGACGACCAGCTCGACGACGTACGACGGACCCGGGAGCTGATCGCCTCCGGCCCGGCCGACCCGGACACCACCCTGGAGCGCTGGAACGACATCGCGACCGGGCTGCTGAACGCCACCACGGCGGCCGGCCTGCTCTCGCAGGCGCATCCGGAGCAGGCGGTGCGCGAGCGCGCCGAGCTGGCCGAGCAGGCCGCCTCGACGCTCTCCAGCGAGATCCGGCTGGACCGCCGGGTCTACGACGCGCTGGCCGCCGTCGACCCCGACGGTCTCGACCCGACCGCACGCCGGATGCTCGAGATGACGCTGCGGGACTTCCGGCGGGCCGGGGTCGACCTCGACGAGCAGACCCGGGACCGGCTGCAGGAGCTGACCGACCGGGAGACCGCGCTGAGCCAGGCCTACGAGCGCACGGTGAACGACGACGTCCGCACCGTGACCCTGCGACCGCACCAGCTCGACGGGCTGCCCGCCGACTACCTCGAGGGGCACCCCGCCGAGCCCGACGGCGCCGTGGTGCTCACCACCGACTACCCCGACGTCTTCCCGGTGCGGACCTTCGCCCGCGACCCGGAGGCCCGGCGGGCGGTGCTCGCCGAGTTCGACCGGCGCGGGTGGCCCGCCAACGAGCAGGTGCTGCACGAGCTCCTCCGGATCCGCGCCGAGCGGGCCCGGCTGCTCGGCTACCCGGACTGGCCGGACTACGACGCCGAGGTCAAGATGATCGGCTCGGGCACGGCGATCGCTGCCTTCATCGACCGGCTCGACGCCGCGGTGCAGCCGGCCGCGCGCGCCGAGGTCGAGCAGCTGCGGGCCCGTCAGCTGGACGACCAGCCCGACGCCGCCGAGTTCGCCTGGTCCGACCTCGGCTTCTACGTCGAGGCGGTGCGCCGCGAGCGGTTCGGCGTGGACGCCGAGCAGGTCCGCGGCTACTTCGACTTCGCCGCGGTGCACCGGGGGCTGCTCGAGGTCACCGGACGCCTGTTCGGCCTGGAGTACGTCGCGGTCGAGGAGCCTGCCTGGCACGCCGAGGTGACGACGTACGACGTGCTCGACGCCCGCGACGGAGGCCGGCTGGTCGGCCGGATCCACCTCGACCTGCACCCGCGGGCCGGGAAGTTCAAGCACGCCGCGCACTTCCCGCTGGTCAAGGGCCTGGCCGGGCGGCAGCTGCCGCAGAGCGCGTTGCTGTGCAACCTGCCCCGCGGCCTGATGGGCCACGACGACGTGGTGACGCTGTTCCACGAGTTCGGGCACCTGATCCATGCCCTGCTCGGCGGCGGCCAGCAGTGGGCCCGCTTCTCCGGGGTGGCGACCGAGCGCGACTTCATCGAGGCGCCCTCGCAGATGCTCGAGGAGTGGGCCTGGGACCACCGGGTGCTCAGCGGGTTCGCCCGCGGCTCCGACGGCGAGCCGATCCCCGCGGACCTGGTGGAGCGGATGCGGGCCGCGCAGGCGTTCGGCCGGGCCAGCATGCTGTCGGTCCAGGTGGCCTACACAGCGATGTCCTACGGCCTGCACGCCGACGTCCCCGACGACCTGTCGGCCTACGTCGAGGGGCTCCTGGAGCGCTACCTGCCCTTCGCGCAGCTTCCGGACACCTACAAGCACGCCTCGTTCGGCCACCTGGCCGACCCCGGCTACTCCTCGGCGTACTACACCTACCTGTGGAGCCTCGTGCTGGCCAAGGACCTGTTCTCCGGCTTCGACCACTCCGACCTCTTCGACGCCGAGATCGCCCGCCGCTACCGGGACCGGGTGCTGGCGCCGGGCGGCAGCGTCGCCGCCGCCGACCTGGTGGAGGGGTTCCTGGGCCGGCCGACCAGCACCGACGCGTTCGACCGCTGGCTCGCAGGCTCCTGAGGGTCCGCCGCGTCGCACGGGCGACCGGCCCGGCGGCGTGCGACTCTGTGGCATGAGAATTCATGTGTTCACCCCCGGCGAAGAGGACCAGGGCGAGTGGCAGGTGGACGCGTACAGCATCGAGGGCGGGGCCCTGCGGCTCTTCGACACCGACGGCGACGAGATCGCCGCCTACTCCCCGACCGGCTGGACGCACCTGCGCGTGATCGAGCGCTGAGCCTGCGTCCGCACCGGAGAGCCAGGGCGAGGGATGAGCTGGCCTGTAGGCCGGGTTCTGTCTCCGCGCGCCTCGCGGCGCCACGGTCGGCGACCATCCATCTAGGGCTGCCGTTGCCGACAGCCTCGTGCGGTCTACCCGCGGACTCGGGCGGGCCGCCCTCGAACGTCCGCGCGGACGACGGTCCGCAGACCCTCGTCCTTCTTGACCTTGCTCCTGGTGGGGTTTACCGAGCCGCTCCGGTCACCCGGTGCGCTGGTGGTCTCTTACACCACCGTTTCACCCTTACCGCTCCTGCCGAGGCAGTCACGGCGGTCTGTTCTCTGTGGCACTTTCCCGCGGGTCACCCCGGGTGGGTGTTACCCACCACCTTGCCCTGTGGAGCCCGGACCTTCCTCGAGGAGTCTCCTCCACGCGGTCGCCCGGCCAGCTCATCCGCGGCCAGTCTAGCCGCTCAGGCGAGCTCGAAGCGGACGGTACGGCGGCCGGGGTCGGCCTCCACGAGCCGGACCGAGACGTCGGTGCCCAGCGGCAGCGCGGCCGCCCCGGTCACCCGGGCCTCGACCGCGGGCTCGGCGACGACGACGTCGCCCTGCGTCGCGTCCTTCTCCTCGACGGCCACGATCACCCCGTCGAACGCCGAGCCGACGTACGGCTGCAGCACGGTCGCCTCGACCAGGTTCAGCAGCGCCTTCTCGTAGGCGTTCGCCCGGCGGGCCGCCTCCTGCATGGTGTCCGGCAGCTCGCGCAGCCGGGCGAGCACCCACTCCGGCACCTCCTCGCCGGCGCAGAGCGCCACGCAGACCTCGCCGGCGTAGCGGTCGGCCAGCCGGCGCAGGGGCGCGGTGACGTGGGCGTACTCCGAGGCCAGCGCCGAGTGCTCAGGCTGGGCCGGCACCTCGCCGTCGAAGCCGACGTAGCCGGAGCCGCGCAGCAGCCGGGTGCAGGCCAGCACCATCGCGGCGTGGTTCGGCAGCGCCGGGTCCAGCGACCGGATGAAGTCGGGGTAGAGCTGCTCGGCCGGCCAGTCGATGTGCAGCGCCTTCGCGGTGCGGTGCAGCCGCTGCACGTCGCGCGGGTCCGGCGGCGGCAGCGTCCTCAGCAGACCGACCCGGGCGTAGACCATCAGCGACGCTCCGGCCATCCCGGTGAGCAGCGACAGCTGGGCGTTCCACTCCTCGACCGGCGACATCTGCCGGAACTCCAGGGTCCAGCGCGAGCCGTCGACGACGATGTCCTGCTCGGGCAGCGGCAGCGACACCCCGCCGCGGGCGGCCTCGCGCCGCTGCCGCAGCTCGCCGACCTCCTTCAGCAGTGCGAACACCGGGTCGGCCGTGCCGGCCTCGAGCTGGGCCTGCACGCCGGCGTAGTCGAGCTGGGCGCGGCTGCGCACCAGCGCCCGGCGTACGTCGACGTCGGTGCCCTCGCCGGTGGCGTCGACCTTGATCGTCCACAGCAGCGCCGGCCGCACCTGGTCGGGCAGCAGCGACGCCGCCCCCTCCGAGAGCACCGGCGGGTGCAGCGGCACCTTGGAGTCCGCGCCGTAGAGCGTCTCGCCGCGCCGGTGCGCCTCGAGGTCGACCGGGTCGCCGGGGCTGACGAACGCGGCCACGTCGGCGATCGCGTAGTGCACGACGTAGCCGTCGCCGTCGCGCTCGAGGTGCAGCGCCTGGTCGAGGTCGCGGGCGCCCTCCGGGTCCAGGGTGAGGAACGGGATGTCGGTCCGGTCCAGCTCCGGCAGCCGCGGCTGCTGGGCGGCCTTCTCGGCGGCCTCGAGCACGTCCGGCGGGAAGTCGGGACTGACCCCGAGCTCCGCCTGGACGGTGGCGATGCCGCTGCGCAGCGCCTCCCCGTCCGCGTGCAGGACCCGCACCACTCGCCTGGGCATGCCCGATCACACCTTCCCGCGTCGTCCCGCACCGGCGTGCCGGACCGCCAGCATAGGGCGGGCCCTAGGGTGAGCGCCGTGCTGATCCTGCTGCCGCCCTCGGAGGGCAAGACCGCGCCCCGCCGGGGCCTGCCCCTGGAGCTCTCCGCGCTGTCGCTGCCGGTGCTCACCGCCCCCCGGAGCACCGTCCTCGAGACACTGGTGGCGCTGTGCCGCGACCAGCCCGAGCGGGCGGCCCAGGTGCTCGGCCTGGGCAGCACCCAGGCCGACGAGGTGCGCCGCGACGCGGCACTGCCCGGGGCGCCGACGGCACGGGCCGACCGGGTCTACTCCGGCGTCCTCTACGAGGCGCTGGACCTGCCGTCGCTGCAGGGTGCGGCGAAGCGGCGCGCGACCTCCTGGCTCGCGGTCACCTCGGGGCTGTTCGGGCTGGTCCGCCCGGGCGACCGGATCCCGGCGTACCGGCTCTCCGGCGACGTGACGCTGCCCGGCGTCGGCCCGGTGGCGACCTGGTGGAACCGGCACCTCTCCCCCGCGGTGCTGGAGGCGGCCGGCAGCGGGCTCGTCGTCGACCTCCGCTCGTCGACGTACGCCTCGTTCTGGCGGCCCGACGCCGACACCGCCGGGCGCGTGGTGACGCTGCGGGTGCTGCACGAGGTGGACGGCAGCCGCAAGGTCGTCTCCCACTTCAACAAGGCCACCAAGGGCCGGATCGTGCGGGCGCTGCTGGAGGACGGTACGGCGGCGCGCACGCCGCGCCGGTTCGCCGAGCAGCTGCGCGACCTCGGCTGGACGGTCGAGGAGGGGCCGGCCGGGAAGGCCGGCACCCGCCTCGACGTGGTCGTCGCCGAGCTCTGACCCGGCTCAGCCCTTCTTCTCGACGCTGACGTCGAGGATGCTGATCGGCTGCAGCGGCGCGGTCCCGTCGGCCGGGTCGACGCCGGCCTTCGCGATCCGGTCGACGATGTCCATGCCCTCCACCACGCGGCCGAAGATCGAGTAGCCGGTCGGGTCGGGGATCTGCGAGTCCTGGTAGACGATGAAGAACTGGCCGCCGTTGGAGGCCGGGTCGGTGGTCCGCGCCATCGCCAGCGTGCCGCGCGGGTAGCTGCCGTCGGCGGGGGCGTTCTCGACGCCGTAGCCGTAGCCGGGGTCGCCCGAGCCGGTGCCGGTCGGGTCGCCGCACTGGAGCACGAAGATGCCCGAGTCGGTCAGCCGGTGGCAGGCGCTGTCGTCCCAGTAGCCCTTGTCGGCCAGGAACAGGAACGAGGACACGGTCTGCGGGGCCTTGTCGCCGTAGAGCTCGACGACGATCGGGCCGCAGCTGGTCGACAGCGTCGCGGTCCACACGCTGTCCTGCGCGAGCGAGGGGTCCGGCGCGGTGTCGAACTGCTGCGGCAAGGCCGGCGGCGACGGCGGGTCGATGCACTGCCCGGGCGGGATCGAGGGCAGCGCCGCGGCGCCGCCGGTCTCGGTCGCCGAGCCCGCGTCGTCGCCGGTGAGGGCGGCGGCGAGCACCAGCCCGCCGATCACCAGCAGCACCGCGAGGGCGGCGACGGCGATCACCAGGCCGCGGTTGCCGCGGGCAGGCCGGGAGGGAGTGGTGGTGCGTGAGGAGGGCATGCGGGTCATCTTCCTAGGAAGGCGGTCTCCATCGGGCGGGCGTTGAACATCCGCATCGAGGCGCGACCGTCGGCGTACCAGGAGATGACGGTCACCGACGCCGGAGCGAGCTCCATCCGGAACAACGACTCGAGCGGTGCGTCCAGCGCGAGCCGGACGAGGATCTTGATCGGCGTGACGTGCGAGACGGCCAGCACGGTCTTGCCGGGGTGGGCGGCGATCAACCGGTCCCGGGTCCGGCGGACCCTGCGGTCGACGGCCTGGAACGACTCGCCGCCGCCGGTGGGGGCGACGTCCAGCCCGCCCAGCCAGGCCTCGAGGTCGTCGGGGTGGCGGTCCTTGACCTCGGCGAAGGTCAGCCCGTCCCAGGTGCCGAAGGCGGCCTCGGCCAGACCGTCCTCGACCTCGGCGCGGTGGCCCAGGATCTCGGCGACGATCTCCGCGGTCTCCCGGGTGCGGCGCAGCGGCGAGGAGACCACGACGTCGATCTCCTCGGCCAGCGGCGCCAGCCACTCCGCGGTGGCGCGCACCTGCGCGCGGCCGTCGGCGTTCAGCCCCGGGTCGTCGCCGCCGTGGCCGCTGAACCGCTTCTCCCGGGTGTGCTCGGTCTCGCCGTGCCGGACCAGGATCAGCGTGGTCGGCGTGCCCGGGTCGCCGCTCCAGCCCAGCCGGGGCGGGGCCTGCTCCGAGGCGGCGGCCGGCGGGGCAGCCCGCTTCACCGGCTTGCCGGCCTGGGTGTCCAGCGCCTCGTTGAGGATCCGGTCGGCGTACTTGTTCTTCTCCCGCGGGATCCAGGTGTACGTCGTCGCGGGCGGAGCCAGCCGGCTGGCCGCCATCGCCAGCGGCTTCATGTCCGGGTGCTTGATCTTCCAGCGACCCGACATCTGCTCGACGACCAGCTTGGAGTCCATCCGGACCTCGAGCTCGGCCTCCGGGGTGTGCTCGTTGTAGAGCTCCAGGCCGGCGATCAGGCCGCGGTACTCGGCGACGTTGTTGGTCGCGACCCCGATGCACTCGGCCCGCTCGGCGATCGCCTCGCCGGTGGCCGCGTCGAAGAGCACGGCGCCGTAGGCGGCGTCGCCGGGGTTGCCGCGCGAGCCGCCGTCGGCCTCGATGACGACGCGCGGGTGCGCCGCAGCACTGCCGCCGGACATCAGATGCCGGACTCGGAGGTGCGCACCAGGATCCGGTTGCACTCCTCGCAGCGCAGCACCTCGTCCGTGGCCGCCTTCGCGATCGAGCCGAGGTCGGACGCGGTGAGCTCGAGGCTGCAGCCCTCGCAGCGGCGGGCGCGCAGCCGTGCCGCCGCCACGCCGCCCTTCTGGGTGCGGATCCGCTCGTAGAGGCTCAGCAGGTCCTCGGGCAGGCCGTCGGCGGCGGTCTTCCGCTGCGCGATCGCCGCAGCCAGCTCGGTCTCGATCCCCTGCGCCTTCTCCGTGCGGCTGGCGGAGAGCTCGGCTGCCGTCGCGTCGAGCTCGGCCAGCCGGCCCTGCAGCGCGTCGTACTCGTTCTGGGTCTGCTCGAGCTCCTCCATCACCTCGAGCTCGGCGTCCTCCAGCGCGGAGATCCGCCGGCCCAGCGAGACGAGCTCGCTCTGCATCCGCTCGAGGTCCTTGGGGTTGCTGACCAGGCCGGCGTCCATGCGCTGCTGGTCGCGGGTCAGCCGGGTCTTCACCTGCTCCACGTCGGCGTCGGCCTTGCGCTGCTCGCGGGTCAGGTCCTCGAGGTGGATCCGCACGTCGCGGGCGCGGTCGTCCATCTCCCGGCGCTCGGTCGCGATCGCGGCGAGCTGCTGGGTCTCCTCGAGGTGCGCGAGCCGGTGCCGGAGCTGGTCGCACCGGGAGTCGAGCTCCTGGACGTCGAGCAGCTTCAGCTGGGCGAAGGCGTCGGCTTTCAGGGTGTGCTCCTGGGCGTTCGATGGTGCGGGGACAACGTCGGGGACAACAACTGGCGCCGTTCAGGTTACTCGGAACGACCACGGGTCGGTGACCAGCGTGCTGACCCGGGTCTCCAGGCTCGTGCCGCTGCCGGCGAGCGCCTCGACGATCCTGCTCTCGACCACCGGCAGCCAGGTCCACTCCGCGGCCCAGTGCGCGACGTCGACCAGCGCGGCCCGGCCGTGCTCGAGGAACTCACCGGCCCGGTGGTGCCGCAGGTCGGAGGTCAGGTAGACGTCGGCGTCGAGCCCGAGCACCGTGTCCAGCAGGAAGTCGCCGGAGCCGCTGCCGACCACGACGGTGCGCACCGGCCGGTCCGGGTCCCCCGCCACCCGCACCCCGTGCGCGGTCGCGGGCAGCGCCCGGGCGACCCGCTCCGCGAAGCCCCGCAAGGTGGTCGGCTCGGCGAGCCGGCCGATCCGGCCGTGGCCGCGGCTGGCGGCCGGCCCGGCGTCGTCGGCGAGCTCGACGACGGCCGGGTCGACGATCCCGACGGCGCGCGCCAGCGCCTCGTTGACCCCGTGCTCGGGGACGTCGGCGTTCGTGTGGGCGGTGAACAGCGCGGTGCCCTGCCGCACCAGCCGGTGCAGGACCCGCCCCTTGGGGGTGGTCGTCGCGACCGAGTGCACCCCGGTGAGCAGCAGCGGGTGGTGGACCAGCAGCAGGTCGGCGCCCCACTCGGCCGCCTCGGCGACCACCTCGGGCGCGGGGTCGACCGCGAGCAGGACCTTGCCGACCGGCTGCTCGGGGTCGCCGCAGACCAGGCCGACGGCGTCCCAGGACTCCGCCCAGCGCGGGTTGTACCAGGTGTCGAGCAGGGCGACGAGCTCGTGCAGCGGGACCGGCATGGCCGAAACCCTAGCCAGAACGGTGGGCGCAGTAGGGATCGAACCTACGACCGCTGGTTTGTAAGACCAGTGCTCTACCGCTGAGCTATACGCCCGCTCGGCCGCTGTGGCCGGGAGCAGACTACGCGAGCCGTCGGGACGCCGGACAAAAGGCTCCGGGCATGCGTACGGCCGCTGGCGTCTCGGGTCACCAGCGGCCGTAGCAATGACTATTCAACTACCCCGCGCAAGGCCTGTCACATGTTTGGCCGGAATCCCGGGATTCTTTACCTAGCAGCCCCGCCTGAACCGCCGAGTCGGCGCATCTGCAGGCCCGAACAGCGTCGAGTCGGCGCATCTGCAGGCCCGAACAGCGTCGAGTCGGCGCATCTGCAGGTCTGGACCGCTGCAGATGCGCCGACTCGGCGGTCAGGGTGGTCAGGGGAGGGTGTCGAGCACCCGGAGCTGCTCGGCCAGGTCACGCGCCTCGGGCATCGCGTTGTGCACCGACCAGCGGACCACCCCGGCGCGGTCGATCACGAAGCTGGAGCGACGCGCACACCCGTTCACCTCGTCGAAGACGCCGTAGGCCGCGGCGACGGCGCCGTGCGGCCAGAAGTCGGAGAGCAGCGGAAAGGTCAGCCCGTCGCGGTCCGCGAAGGCCCGCAGCGTGAACATCGGGTCGCACGAGACCGCCAGCAGCTGGACCCGGTCGGACTCGAACGCGGGCTGCTGCTCCCGGACCTCGTGCAGCTCGCCGGTGCAGACCCGGCTGAACGCGTAGGGGTAGAACATCAGCACGACGGCCTTCCCCCGGTACGACGAGAGCCGCACCGGCTGACCGTGCTGGTCGCGCAGCTCGAAGTCGGGGGCCGGGTGGCCGGTCTCCATCGCGCTCACGCGTCCGGACCGGCCTCGGCCAGCTCGCGCTTGAGGATCTTGCCGGTGGCGTTGCGCGGCAGCTCGTCGACGAAGACCACCTCGCGCGGCACCTTGTAGCGGGCCAGGTGCGCCTTGACGTGACCCTTCAGCGCCTCCTCGTCGACCGACCCGCCCTCCCGTCGTACGACGAACGCGCGCAGCCGCTTGCCGAAGTCCTGGTCGTCGACACCGATGCACGCCACCTCGACGACCTCGTCGTGACGCGCCAGGCAGTCCTCGACCTCCTGGGGGAAGACGTTCTCCCCGCCGGAGACGATCATGTCGTCGTCGCGGCCCTCGACGAACAGCCGGCCCTCGGCGTCGAAGCGGCCCACGTCGCCGGTGGCCATCAGCCCGTCCACGACGTCCTTGCTGCCGCCGCCGGTGTAGCCCTCGAAGAGCAGGGTGTTGCCGACGAAGATCCGGCCCGGCTCTCCCGGCGGCACCTCGTCGCCCTCCTCGTCGAGGATCTTCACGACCGTCGCGTACGGCGCCCGGCCGGCGGTGCCGGGCGCGGCGCGGAGGTCGCGCGGCTGGGCGACGGTGGCGTAGGCCACCTCGGTGGAGCCGTAGATGTTGTAGAGCGTGTCGCCGAACTGGTCCATCCAGGACACGCCGAGGTCGCCGGGGAGGGCCGACCCGGAGGCGGCGACCACCTTCACCTTCGACAGGTCGTAGGAGTCGAGCACCTCCTGCGGGAGCTGGAGGATCCGCTGCAGCATCACCGGGATGACGACCAGCGAGTCGCACCCGTGCTCGGTGACCGCGCGCAGGCAGTCCTCGGGCTCGAAGCGGCGGCGCAGCACCATCGTGGAGCCGAGCAGCATCGCCAGCGCCCAGTGCGCCCAGCCCCAGGTGTGGAACAGCGGCGCCGCGATGTGGGTGCGCCAGCCACGGCGCAACGGCAGCCGCGACAGCAGCGCGACCGCCGCGTCGACGCCGGCCTCGCTGCGGGGCGCTCCCTTCGGCGTGCCGGTGGTCCCGGAGGTCAGGATGATCACCCGGCTGGGCCGCGGCGGCGGGTGGTGGTCCTCACGCGAACCGGCGGCGATCAGCTGATCGAGGGTGTCGGCGTCGCTGCGCTCCCCGTCGGTCCAACCGAGCACCGGGCGGATGTCCTCGGCCGCGTCGAGCAGCCCGCTGAACTCCTCGTCGTGCACGACCAGCGCCGGCTTCTCCCGCTCGAGCACCTCCACCAGCTGCGGTCCGGCGAAGGCGGTGTTGAGGTAGAGCAGGTCCGCACCGACCTTGGCGGCGGCGATGCTCGCGTCGACGAAGCCGCGGTGGTTGCGGCACATGATCGCGATCCCGTCGCCGGCGGCGACGCCGAGCGACTTGAACGAGTCGGCCAGCGCGTTGCTGCGCTCGTGCAGCTCGCGGAAGGTCAGCTCGCCGAGCTCGTCGACCAGCGCCACCTGGTGCGGCGCGCGCTGGGCCATCGTGGTGAAGCCGCCGGCCGGACCGGTCCCCCACGTCACCAGGGTGCGGGCCAGCCGGGCGAGCACCTGCGGCGGGTAGGGGCGAATCACCCCGGCCGAGGTCAGCACGCGCAGCGACACGAGCTGCTGGCCGACCAGGGCAGGGGCCCGGCGTACGTCGATCACGAGTACTCTGGACTTCTGCGGGCGACGGATCAGCGTGCCGTCTTGGGGGCCACCAGCCGGGTCGCGGTCCAGTCCTTGCTGACCGCTGCGGTGGTGGTGGTCGACAGACCGGCCACCTGGGAGGCCTCGGCGATGTCGGCCGGGTCCACGCTGCTGGGGCGTCCGACCTTGGGGGTGAGCAGCCAGATCACCCCGCCGCTGACGAGATCGGTCAGGGAGTCGACGAGACCGTCCACGAGATCGCCGTCGCCGTCCCGCCACCACATCAGGACGGCTTCGACCACGTTGCCGTAGTCGCCGTCGACCAGGTCACCGTCGACGGTGTCCTCGATGGCGACGCGGAGGTCGTCGTCGACGTCCTCGTCCCACCCGAGCTCCTGGACGACCATGCCTGCGGTCAGTCCGAGGCGATCGCCTGCGGTCTGGGTGGCGGCACCTTCCGGGCCACCCGAGGTCGCGCTCAACCTGACTCCTCCGTCCGTTCGCACCCGTGCAGGGTACGTGTCTGATCGTGCCTTGCGCGTAGTCCACCTGATGTGGCCCTCGGGCGCAAGGCTGCGCCACGGTTCGGCGGCTACTGGAGGGTAAATACCGTCGCCGGGCATCGCGTGACACGATGACAAGCGGAGGACCCCGTAATCCGGCGGTGCTCCGGGGGCCCCGTGACGGGACACCTGGGACGAGACCGTGGACAACGCGAGTGCGAGAGCAGAGGGATCGTGGCAACAGGCGCTGAGAAGAACCCGGGCAAGGTCGTCGGCCGGCCGGCCGTCATCCACGAGGGGCTGCCGACCCAGCTTCCCGACATCGATCCGGACGAGACGCTGGAGTGGCTCGCCTCGTTCGACGGGATGGTCGACGAGCGGGGCCGCGAGAGGGCCCGCTACGTGATGCTGCGGCTCCTCGAAAGGGCGCGCGAGAAGCAGGTCGGCGTGCCGGCGCTGCGCTCCACCGACTACATCAACACGATCCCGCCCGAGCGCGAGCCGTGGTTCCCCGGCGACGAGGACGTCGAGCGCCGGATCCGCGCGTTCATCCGCTGGAACGCCGCGGCGATGGTGTCGGCGGCGAACCGCAAGGGACTCGAGGTCGGTGGCCACATCGCCACCTACCAGTCCTCCGCCTCGCTCTACGAGGTCGGCTTCAACCACTTCTTCCGCGGCAAGGACCACCCCGGCGGCGGCGACCAGGTCTACATCCAGGGCCACGCCTCCCCCGGCATCTACGCCCGGGCGTTCCTCGAGGGCCGGCTCACCGAGACCCAGCTCTCCCGGTTCCGCCAGGAGGTGCAGCACGGCGTCGGGCAGGGCCTCTCGTCGTACCCGCACCCGCGCCTGATGCCGGACTTCTGGGAGTTCCCGACGGTCTCGATGGGCCTGACCGCCCTCAACGCGATCTACCAGGCACGGTTCAACCGCTACCTGCACAACCGCGGGATCAAGGACACCAGCCAGCAGCAGGTCTGGGCCTTCCTCGGCGACGGCGAGATGGGCGAGCCGGAGTCGCTGGGCGCGATCGGCCTGGCCGCCCGCGAGGAGCTCGACAACCTCAACTTCGTCGTCAACTGCAACCTGCAGCAGCTCGACGGCCCGGTGCGCGGCAACGGCAAGATCATCCAGGAGCTCGAGGCGATCTTCCGCGGCGCCGGCTGGAACGTCATCAAGGTCGTCTGGGGCCGCGAGTGGGACGACCTGCTCGCCCGCGACGTCGACGGCGTGCTGGTGAACCAGATGAACACCACCCCCGACGGCCAGTTCCAGACCTACTCGGTCGAGACCGGCGACTACATCCGCGAGAACTTCTTCGGCGGCGACCCGCGGCTGCGCAAGATGGTCGAGCACATGTCCGACGAGCAGATCGTCAAGCTGCCCCGCGGCGGTCACGACTACCGCAAGGTGTACGGCGCCTTCGACGCCGCCTCCAAGCACGTCGGCCAGCCGACCGTGATCCTGGCCAAGACCATCAAGGGCTGGACGATCGACGCCCTCGAGGGTCGCAACGCCACGCACCAGATGAAGAAGCTGACCAAGGACGACCTGAAGAAGTTCCGCGACCGGCTGCACCTGCCGATCAGCGACAAGCAGATCGACGACTCCGAGGTCGCGCCGTTCTACCACCCGGGCCCGGACTCCCCCGAGATCGAGTACATGATGGAGCGTCGTCGCCAGCTCGGCGGCTCGCTCCCCCGGCGAGTCGTCCGCGCGACGCCGCTGAAGCTGCCCGGCGACGAGATGTACTCAGAGCTCAAGCAGGGCTCGGGCAAGCAGGCGATCGCCACCACGATGGCGCTCGTGCGGCTGCTGCGCGACCTGATGAAGGACAAGGAGATCGGCAGCCGGATCGTGCCGGACGAGTACCGCACGTTCGGCATGGACTCGATGTTCCCGACCGCCAAGGTGTACAACCCGGGCGGCCAGACCTACGAGTCGGTCGACCGCAAGCTGCTGCTCTCCTACAAGGAGTCGGCGCAGGGCCAGATGCTGCACGAGGGCATCTCCGAGGCCGGTGCGGTGGCCTCCGCCACGGCCGCCGGGTCGACGTACTCCACGCACGGCGAGCACATGATCCCGTTCTACCTCTTCTACTCGATGTTCGGCTTCCAGCGCACCGGTGACTCGATCTGGGCGATGGCCGACCAGCTGGCCCGCGGCTTCCTGATCGGCGCCACGGCGGGCCGCACCACGCTGACCGGTGAGGGCCTGCAGCACGCCGACGGTCACTCCCCGCTGCTGGCGGCGACCAACCCGGCGGTCGTCCACTACGACCCGGCGCTGGCCTACGAGGTCAGCCACATCGTCCAGGACGGCCTGCGGCGGATGTACGGCTCGACCGAGGAGAACCCGAACGGGGAGCCGGTCATCTACTACATCACCGTCTACAACGAGCCGATCGTGATGCCCAAGGAGCCGGAGAACCTCGACGTCGAGGGTCTGCTCCGTGGCCTCTACCACGTGACGGTGCCCCCGGAGGTGCACGGCGACGGCGGCAACCCGCCGCGGGTGCAGCTGCTCGCGTCCGGTGTCGGCTTCGCCTGGGTCCAGGAGGCGCAGCGGCTGCTCGCCGAGGAGTGGGGCGTGGCTGCCGACGTCTGGTCGGTCACCTCGTGGAACGAGCTGGCGCGCGACGCGGTGGCCGTCGAGGAGTGGAACCTGCTGCACCCCTCCGAGAGCCCGAAGGTCCCCTACGTCACCGACAAGCTCAAGCACGCCGAGGGCCCGATCGTGGCGGTCAGCGACTTCATGCGCGCCGTCCCGAACCAGATCGCCAAGTGGGTCCCCGGTGACTACCACGCTCTCGGCACCGACGGGTTCGGCTTCGCCGACACCCGGCCGGCGGCCCGGCGCTACTTCCACGTCGACGCGCAGTCGGTCGTGGTGCAGGCGCTGGCGGCGCTGGCCGACCGCGGCGAGGTCAAGCGTGAGGTCGTGCAGGAGGCCTTCGACAAGTACCGCATCGACGACCCGACGGCCGTCCGCGGAGTCAAGCAGGAGGGCGGCGACGCCTGATCAGGCGATGTCCTCTGCCTGCAGCGAGGCGACCGCTGCAGGCAGGGGCGTCTGCTTGCCGTTCTTGAGCAGGTTGCGCCAGCGGCCGCGGTGGTAGGCCGCCGGCTCGGTGGTGCGGATGAAGTCGTTGACGATCTTCACGAAGCGCTGCGGGTGGTCCTTGTGCGGGAAGTGGCCGGCGTTGCGGATCACCTCGACCGTCGCGCCCGGTGCGATCTGGGCGGCGACGCCGGCGTGCCGCACCGGGATCACCGAGTCCTGGGCCCCCCAGATCACCAGCATCGGCATCGCCTGGGTGAGGTAGGCACGGTCCACCATCGTCACGACCTGGCCGCGCCAGTCCACGACGGCCCGGACCACGTGGCGGATGGCGGCGCGCGCCTGCGGGTCCTTGAAGGACTCCAGGATCTCGGCGACCTCGTCCAGGTCCCGGGCCTTGGACAGGCCGCTGGCGGCCAGCGTCCGCAGCCCCGCCCGGCCGAGGTGCCGCACCCCCGGCAGGGTCAGCACGCTCAGCGCGTGCCCGGAGCCGGGCAGCGTGATCGCCCGGATCGCGGGGCTCACCTCCGGCCCCAGTCCGCCCGGGGCGACCAGGATCATCCGCTCGGTGCGCTCGGGGAACTGGTAGCCGAACTGCATCGCGACCCCACCGCCGAGGCTGTGGCCGACGACCGTGACCTTGTCCACGCCGAGCACCGTCAGCAGGTCGCGCATGCCGTTGGCGTAGCCGCCGACGCTGTAGTCCGCCCGCGGCTTGGCCGAGCGGCCGTGACCGAGCAGGTCCGGGGCGATCACCGTGTAGCGCCGGGCCAGCGCCCGGATCACCGGCAGCCAGGTGGTGTGGTCGCAGCCGAGACCGTGCAGCAGCAGGACCGCGGGGCCCTGGCCCATCTTGACGAAGGCTCGCCGGTGCCCGTGGATGGTGAGGTACTGGACCTCCGGGCTCATGACCATGGGTGCTCCTCGCCGGGCGTAGGGGCGACTGTAGCCCGAACATCACCCGAAATCGCCCGGATCCCCCTGTGAGGGCGGGGCGTCCTGCCGGATCCTGCCTGTTCGTCCCGCCTTCTCCCGGATGACCCCCGGGACCGGTCTAGGCTCCCGGTCATGAGCGCAACCGCGGGTCGCAGCCGGGCCCAGGTCGCGCGGCGGCTGCAGAAGGCGGTCGGCCGGCTGACCGGCTCCACGTTGGCGCGCATGGAGCGCGACATGCCCTGGTTCCAGCAGCTGCCCGCCGAGGACCGGTCCTGGATCGGGCTGATCGTGCAGGCCGGCATCAACGCCTTCGTCGCCTGGTACCGCTCCCCCGGGTACACCCCTCCGATCACCGCCGAGGTCTTCGGCGCCGCCCCGCGTGCCCTGACCGGTGTTGTGAGCCTCCACCAAACGGTGGAGATGGTCCGGCTGACCATCGAGGTGGTCGAGGAGAACGTCGTCGAGGCGGTCGGCGAGGAGGACGCCGCGGCGGTCCGGGAGGCGGTGGTGCGCTACGCCCGGGAGGTCGCGTTCGCCACCGCGGAGGTCTACGCCCGGGCGGCCGAGGCCCGCGGCGCCTGGGACGCCCGGCTCGAGGCGCTGGTGGTCGACTCCGTGCTCCGCGCGGAGGCCGACGAGACGACCCGGTCCCGGGCCAGCGCGCTCGGCTGGGAGGACCGCGGCGACGTCGCGGTGGTGCTCGGGCGGGCGCCGTCGGCGGACACCTCCGGCTCCGCGCGGGAGTCCCTGTTCGACGACGTCCGACGCTCCGCACGCCACGTCGGGCTGGACGCGCTGTGCGCGGTGCAGAGCGACCGGTTGGTGGTCATCCTCGGCGGCATCGCGGACCCCGACAAGGCGGGAGCGGCGGTCGCGAAGCACTTCGGCGAGGGGCCGGTCGTCGTCGGCCCGGTGGTGCCGGACCTCGTCCGGGCGAACATCTCCGCCCGTGCCGCGGTGGCCGGGCTGCGGGCCGCGCCGGGCTGGCCGGAGGCGCCGCGTCCGGTGACCAGCGACGACCTGCTCCCGGAGCGGGCGCTCTCGGGTGACGGGCACGCCCGCCGGCAGCTGGTGCAGGAGGTGTACCGGCCGCTGCGCGAGGCCGACGATCCCACCCTGGACACCGTCTCGGCGTTCCTCGACCACGGCGGATCCATCGAGGGCACCGCGCGGGCGATGTTCGTGCACGCCAACACGGTGCGCTACCGGCTGCGCCGCGCGGCCGAGCTCACCGGCCTCTCCGCGAGCGACCCCCGGCAGGCGTACACCTATCGGGTGGCGCTCACCCTGGGACGGCTCACCTCACCGGAGACGACAGCACCCGAGTTGTAGGAACCCTACAAAGTTCTCGGGTGAATCTTCGTGTGCGTCGCGGGCGCGTAGAAGGCTGTGACCCGGGCACAGTGGGGGTGTGCTCGTCATCGTCGCCCCCGGTCAGGGGGCCCAGTCCCCCGGCTTCCTCACGCCCTGGCTCGAGAACCCCACCTTCGCGGAGCGGTTGCACTGGCTGTCGGCGGTGAGCGGTCTCGACCTCCACCATTACGGCACCGAGGCGGACGCCGAGACGATCCGCGACACCGCGGTGGCGCAGCCGCTGCTGGTCGCCTCGAGCCTGCTGGCCGCCCTGGAGCTGTTCCCGCACCCGGCCGACGCCTTCGACCGGATCGGCGCGGTCGCCGGTCACAGCGTCGGCGAGCTGGCCGCGGCCGCCGGTGCCCGGGCGATCAGCGGCGAGCAGGCGATGGTGCTGGTCCGCGAGCGCGGCAAGGCGATGGCGCTGGCCGCCGCAGCCCGCCCGACCAGCATGACCGCGGTGCTCGGCGGCGACCGGGACGAGGTGCTGGCCAAGCTGGCCGAGCACGGACTGACCGCGGCCAACGACAACGGGCCCGGCCAGATCGTCGCCGCCGGCACCGTCGAGCAGCTCGAGCGGCTCGCCGACGACCCGCCGGCCAAGGCGCGGCTGGTGCCGCTGTCGGTGGCCGGTGCGTTCCACACCGAGCACATGGCCCCCGCCGTCGAGGTGCTGGGCCGGCTGGCCCGCTCGGTGTCCACCCACGACGCGCGCACGCCGGTGATCTCCAACCGCGACGGCCAGGTCGTCCACGACGGCCGTGAGGTGCTGCGCCGGATGGTCACCCAGGTCAGCAGCCCGGTCCGCTGGGACCTGTGCATGGAGACGATGATGCAGCTCGGGGTCACCGGGATGCTGGAGATGCCGCCGGCCGGCACCCTGACCGGGATCGCCCGCCGCGCGATGCGGGGCGTGGAGACCTTCGCGCTCAAGACCCCCGACCAGCTCGACGACGCCCGGGCGTTCTGCGACAAGCACGGCAGCGCCTCCTCCCTCGACCACAACCCCACCTGGCGGATGCTGGTCTCGCCGGCCAAGGGCACGTTCAAGGCCACCGGCTCGCTGCGCGAGGGCGACGCGATCCAGCCCGAGCACGAGATCGGTTCAGTAGCCAGCTCCCGCGACGAGACGCCGGTGACGGCGCCGTACGGCGGGACCGTCGTGGAGTGGCTGGTCGAGGACGGTGACCTGGTCTCCCCGGGTCAGCCCCTGATCCGTCTCCACCCAGAAGGAGTCAACGGATGATCTCCCTGTCCCCCTCCGTGGGTTCGCCGCACTCGCGCATCCTCGGCATCGGCACCTACCGGCCTTCCCGGGTGGTGCCGAACTCCGAGCTGATCGAGGCGATCGACTCCAGCGACGAGTGGATCCAGCAGCGTTCGGGCATCAAGGAGCGGCGCTTCGCCAGCCCCGAGGAGACCGTCCAGATGATGTCGGTCGCGTCCTCGCGGCAGGCGCTCGAGCGCGCCGGCATCGAGGCGGCGCAGATCGACTGCGTGATCGTGGCGACCGTCTCGCACATGCTGCAGACCCCCGCCGTGGCCACCGCGATCGCGCACGAGCTCGGCACCGACCGGGCTCCCGCCTTCGACATCTCCGCCGCGTGCGCGGGCTTCTGCCACGGTCTGGCGCTCGGCTCGGACCTGATCCGTGCCGGCAGCGCCAAGCACGTGCTGGTGGTCGGGGTGGAGCGGCTCACCGACATCACGAGTCTCATCGACCGCGGGACCGCCTTCATCTTCGCCGACGGGGCCGGCGCCGCCGTGCTCGGCCCGTCGGAGGAGGTCGGCATCGGTCCGGTGGTCTGGGGCTCCGACGGCGAGCAGTTCGACCTGATCCGGCAGAAGGAGGACTGGCGCGACGTCCTCGAGGCCGACCGTCCGGAGATGCCGCACCTGGTGATGCAGGGCGCGGCGGTGTTCCGCTGGGCGGCCTTCGAGATGGCCAAGACCGCGCAGGAGACCCTGGAGCGCAGCGGCATCACCGTCGACGACCTCGACGTGTTCGTGCCGCACCAGGCGAACATGCGGATCATCGACGCGATGGCGCGGTCGATGAAGCTGCCTGAGCACGTCAAGATCGCCCGTGACATCGCCGAGCAGGGCAACACCTCGGCGGCGTCGATCCCGCTGGCCCTGGGCCGGATGATCGACGAGGGCGAGGCCAAGAGCGGCGACATCGCGCTGCTGATCGCCTTCGGCGCCGGGCTCGCCTACGCGGCCCAGGTCGTGAAGGTCCCCTAGAGCTCCGGGGCCGCCGCGCCCCGGATCAGCACGATCCCTGCGGATCCGCAGGGCAGACCCGTCCACCTGAAGAAGGAGAGCCACCTGATGGCCAGCACCGAGGAAATCCGCGCAGATCTCGCCGACATCGTCAACGAGGTCGCCGGCGTCCCCGCCGAGGACGTCCAGCTCGACAAGTCGTTCGTGGACGACCTGGACGTCGACTCGCTGTCGATGGTCGAGGTCGTCGTCGCCGCCGAGGAGAAGTTCGACGTCAAGATCCCCGACGACGAGGTCAAGAACCTCAAGACCGTCGGTGACGCCGTCGCGTTCATCGAGCGCGCGCAGAACGGCTGAGCCTCGTCGGCTGGGATGCGCGCGGCACACGGTCGCGCGCGTCCCGCAGCCGGTACGCCGGCCCCGCACCACCCGATCCACCGCACAGCCCAGGACCCGCAGCATCCCAGCCCCCTGACCCCGCGACAACCCGCGGACGAGCAGACGAGGTGAACCCGTAGATGAGCGCCACGCGCGTCGTCGTGACCGGACTCGGCACGACCTCCCCCGTCGGCGGTGACGTGCCCACGACCTGGGCCGCGCTGCTGGCCGGCCAGTCCGGCGTACGACCCCTCAAGCACGAGTGGGCCGAGCAGCTCAGCACGCACATCGCGGCCGAGGCCCTGGTCGACCCCACCGACGTCCTGGACCGGGTCAAGGCCCGCCGGCTGGACCGCTCCGGCCAGCTCGCCCTGGTCGCCGCGCTGGAGGCGTGGGCCGACTGCGGCCTCGCCGACCACGACGCGGACGTCGACCACGAGCGTCTCGGGGTCGCGATGGCCTCCGGCATCGGCGGCGTGCAGACGCTGCTGACCAACTACGACTCGCTGACGCTCAAGGGCCCCCGCCGGGTCTCCCCGCTGGCGATCCCGATGCTGATGCCGAACTCGCCGGCCGCGAACATCGGCCTGGCCATCGGCGCCAAGGCCGGCGTGCACACCCCCGTCTCGGCCTGCGCGTCGGGCAACGAGGCGATCGCCCTGGGCATCGACATGATCCGGCTCGGCCGCGCCGACGTCGTGGTCGTGGGCGGCACCGAGGCAGCGGTGCACCCGCTGCCGATGGCCGCGTTCGGGCAGATGATGGCGCTCTCCAAGCGCAACGACGAGCCCGAGCGGGCGTCCCGTCCCTGGGACAAGGGCCGCGACGGCTTCGTGCTCGGTGAGGGCGCGGCGGCACTGGTCCTGGAGTCCGAGGAGCACGCCCGGCGCCGTGGCGCCAAGGTGTACGCCGAGGCCGCCGGCGCCGGCATCACCGCCGACTCCCACGACATCGCCCAGCCGGACCCGGTCGGCGCCGGCGCCACCCGGGCGATGAAGATGGCGCTCGTCGAGGCGGGCATGGAGCCCTCCGACATCCACCACATCAACGCGCACGCGACGTCCACGCCGCAGGGTGACCTGGCCGAGGCCGGGGCGATCCGCAACGCCCTGGGCGACGCGGTCGACGGGATCGTCGTCACCTCGACCAAGTCGATGACCGGGCACCTGCTCGGTGGAGCCGGCGCGCTGGAGTCGCTGGCGGTGGTCCTCTCCCTGCAGAACCGGGTCGTCCCGCCGACGATCAACCTCGAGGACCCCGAGGACGTCGGTCTGGACATCGCCACCAGCCAGCGCACCCTGCCCGCGGGGACCATCGGCGGCCTCAACAACTCGTTCGGCTTCGGCGGCCACAACGTCGCCATCGCCTTCCGCAGCGTCTGACCGACGCCCCGCGACAGGGAGTCACCTGCATGAGCACCGCCCAGGTCACCGGAGCCCCCGCTGCCGCCAAGCCGGCGAAGCCGCCGCGCGAGGAGGATCCGCGGAACCCGAACCACCGGCTCGCCGCGCTCTTCGACGAGGGCACGCTCGAGCTGATCACCGAGGACGACGGCAGCGGCATGCTCGCTGCCGTCGGCCGGGTGGCAGGCGCGCACGTCGTGGCGTTCTGCTCCGACGCGACGGTGATGGGCGGGGCGATGGGCGAGGTCGGCTGCAAGGCCGTCGTGCACGCCTACGAGCGGGCGCTCGCCGACCGCGCGCCGATCATCGGGCTGTGGCACTCCGGGGGTGCCCGGCTGGCCGAGGGGGTGCTCTCCCTGCACGCCGTCGGGGAGATCTTCCACGCCATGACGCAGGCCTCCGGCAAGATCCCGCAGATCTCGGTGGTCCTCGGCCCGGCGGCCGGCGGTGCGGCGTACGGTCCCGCCCTCACCGACGTCGTCATCCTCGGCCCCGAGGGCCGGATCTTCGTGACCGGCCCGGACGTCGTCCGCTCGGTGACCGGTGAGGACGTCGACATGCTGCGGCTCGGTGGCCCGGAGCCGCACGGTCGCCGCTCCGGGGTGGTGCACATCCTCGCCGACAGCGAGGCCGACGCCCTGGGCCATGCCCGCTCGGTCGCGTCGCTGCTCGGCGCGCAGGGCACGCTTGAGCTGAAGGACGTCGAGGACGTCGACCTGGCGCAGATGCTGCCCGAGTCGAAGAAGCGTGCCTACGACGTGCACCCGCTCGTGGAGAAGATCCTCGACGAGGGCACGATGCAGGAGCTGCACGCGCGGTGGGCCCCGAACATCGTCACCGCGCTGGGCCGCTTCGGTGGCCGGTCGGTCGGTGTCATCGCCAACAACCCGCTGCGGCTGGGCGGTTGCCTGGACTCGCTCTCGGCGGAGAAGGCGTCCCGCTTCGTGCGGATGTGCGACGCGTTCGGGGTGCCGCTGGTCGTCGTGGTCGACGTGCCCGGCTACCTGCCCGGGGTCGGCCAGGAGTGGGACGGCGTGGTCCGTCGCGGCGCGAAGCTGCTGCACGCCTTCGGCGAGGCGGTGGTCCCCCGGGTGACGCTGGTGACCCGCAAGACGTACGGCGGCGCCTACATCGCCATGAACTCCCGGTCGCTCGGCGCCACGAAGGTGTTCGCCTGGCCCGGCGCGGAGATCGCCGTGATGGGCGCGGTCGCCGCCATCCGGGTGCTGCACCGGCGCAAGCTGCTCGAGGTGGAGCCGGAGATCCGGCCGCAGGTCGAGGCGGAGCTGGCCGCGGAGCACGAGCGGATCGCCGGCGGGGTCGAGAAGGCCATCGAGATCGGCGTGGTCGACGAGGTCGTCGAGCCGTCCCGGACGCGCACCGCGCTGGCCCGGGCCATCGCGGACGCCGGCCTCGTCCAGCGCGGGGCGCACGGCAACATCCCGCTGTAGGGCGCTTTCGCGCGTCAGCCGGTCAATGCGCCGACCACCGCGGTCGCGTTGAGCTCCTCGTCGCTGACGATCCGGGCCTCCAGCCCGTGCGCCCGCATCTCCTCGGCGAGCTGCCCGGCCTGGCGTCGGCTGGACTCGATCAGCAGCCGACCTCCCGGCGCCAGCCAGGCGCCCGCTCCGGCGACGACCCGGCGCTGCACGTCGAGCCCGTCGGTGCCGCCGTCGAGGGCCACCGGGTGCTCGTGCAGCCGGGCCTCGGGCGGCATCATCGCGATCGAGCCGGTGGGAACGTACGGCGCGTTCGCCACCAGCACGTCCACCCGTCCGGCCAGCCCGGTCGGCAGCGCGGCGTACAGGTCCCCCTCGTGGACCGTCCCGCCGCGTGGCTCGACGTTGCGGCGCGCGCAGGTCACCGCCTTCGGGTCGAGCTCGGCGGCGTGCACCTCGACGTCCGGGGCGCAGGCGGCGATGGCGGCCGCGATCGCTCCGGCGCCGCAGCACAGGTCCACGACAACCGGCCGCGCGCGATCATCGAGGCAGGTCAGGGTCTCGGCGACGAGCAGCTCGGTGCGTCGCCGCGGGACGAACACCCCGCGGTCGACCTCGATCCGCAGGCCGTGGAAGGCAGCCCAGCCCAGCAGGTGCTCCAGCGGGACGCCGCCGACCCGCTCGCGGACCAGCCGGTCGAGCTGTTCCGGGGTGGTCGCCGCCTCGACCAGCAGGGCGGCCTCCTCCTCGGCGAACACGCAGCCGGCCGCGCGCAGCGTCGCCACGATCTCCTCGCTCCCGGCAGCGGTCGGTGGACTCACGCGAGCGAGGGTAGTGCGCGATCAGGCCGCGTAGAGGATCCGGGCCAGGACCAGGTCGAGCTGGGAGACCGGCGCGGTCTCCCCGCGGGAGGCCAGCTCGGCCGGCATGACCTCGCCGAGGAAGTGGGTGCCTCGGAAGTCCACCCGGCACCAGTAGCCGTGGGGCGTGCGCCAGTAGTGCACCCCGGGCCGGGGTTGTCGGTGCAGCCAGCCCTTGCCGTGGGTCTTCACCCGGTGCTGCAGTCGTTGCAGCCGACCCAGGTTGCCGATCCTGGTCTGGCCCGGCGGTCCACCGGTGTCGGGCGACAGGTAGGGAACGGTGTGGTCGGCGTCGGTTCGGCGCGAGAGCCCGGGGGCGAAGGGGAAGGCTGAGGCGGGTGATCGGAGATAGAGCTGGTCGCGCATCCGGGCCGGCACCTCGTAGCCGTCCACCGGATGGTCCTCGGACAGGTCGATGACCGGCTTGACCGTCACCTGGGCATGTCGGAGGAGGTCGCGCACCTGCTCGACGGTGACCGGTCCGACGCCCTCCATCCGGGCCACGCCCTGCCGGCGGCCGGCCAGCGCCGCCGCGAAGGACTCCTCGGAGAGGTGGAGGTAGAGCACCGCCCGCGGCAGCAGCCGGGAGACGTCGACACCTTTCTCCCGCAGGAAGGCGATCAGATCGCGCGGCGCCGGCTCACCGGGGCCGCGGGAGGACTCACCGCGGGGATCCTTGGCGTGCCGGTCGTCCGCTGCGTCTCCGGCCGGTGACAGGTCGAGGTCGAGGTTGGGGTGAAGGTCGAGGTCGAGCGGCTCGTCGACCGCGTGACGCAGCAGCAGCGCCAGGGCTCCGGCCGGATTGGCGAGGATGCCGAGGGCGCGGGCCCGGCGTACGCCGATGCCGCTGTCGTCACCCTCGACCCGGAGGATCTCGGCGATCCGGTCGATCATCGCGACCAGCCAGATGACGTCGCCGGCGGATGCCTTGGCGATCAACGTCTTGAGGCCGCACTCGTTGGTCCGGCCCGTGCTGACGAACTGCTCGGCGGCGGCCGCCTGGCGCCGGGCCTCCGCGGCCGCGGGGTCGGCCGCGATGATCTTGGCCTCCACCAATGCCTCGGCCCGTGCCCAGGGCAGGGACGCGAGGTAGGGCGTGGTCTCGGCGTCCACCCAGGCTGCCTGCTCACGTGTCAGGTCGGCTGCCCGGGTCAGCTTGGCGATCCGGCGTGCCTGCCACACGCGCACCGCACCGGCGACGACGGCGTCCCAGAGCAGCGGCAGCCGGAACCGCACGTCGACGGCGTCGGCGATCAGGCTCGCGGCCGCAGGGGTGCTGGTGCGGAGCAGGACGCCGAGCTCGGCCGCGGCGAACTCCGCCACCTCCGGCGTGCCCGCTCCTCCGGCCCGGCGGAACCGCTCGGAGCCCGGGACCAGTCCCCGGGCGAGCCGATCGATGACCGCGTCGGGATCGTCCGGGGCACCGTGCAGCTCCGCCCACCGGACCGCCAGCACCAGCTCCTCGGCCTCGGCGCGGAGCAGTCGGGCGCGGTTGGCCACGAGAGCGTCAGCACACTGCTGCCCCGTGTCGATGTCGCGCCCGATCTCGTCCATGACACGACTCTCCCAGCAGGCACCGACAGTTTCGGGGGCGCTCCACACGGCGCCGGCCCGGACAGGGGGAAGCCTCATGCACTCGGCCGCTGGTCTCGGCAAGTGCATGTCGGAGCGGGGGTCGGCGCTGTCTGAGGGGGCCAGCCGACCCGTCAGCGCAGCCACCGACCCCGCCGAGCCACCGAGCCGCTGCGCGCCGTGGGGCAGACGCTCGGACATGCACTCGGCCGCTGGTCTGGGTAGCGGCAGGCGTGGCCGGGGCGACGGCGGCCGGCAAGTGCATGTCGGAGCGGGGGTCGGCGCTGTCTGAGGGGGCAGCCGACCCGTCAGCGCAGCCACCGACCCCGCCGAGCCACCGAGCCGCTGCGCGCCGTGGGGCAGGCGCCCGGACATGCACTCGGCCGCTGGTCTTGCTAGCGGCAGGCGTGCACGCGGTGACGGCGGTCGGCAAGCGCATGTCGGAGCGGGGGTCGAGGCTTCTGCTGCCTACGCCCAGATCAAGGTGGTCTCCCCAGGTACGCCCGCGCCCGCCTCAGCGCAGGGAGTACCGCAGGTGCACGAAGGTGCCGTTCGCCGACGGCGCGGAGGAGACCAGCCGCATCGGGGTGGTGCGCCGGCGCGGGAGCAACGGGGCCCCGGCGCCGAGCACGACCGGGGTCAGCCCCAGCCAGAGCTCGTCGAGCAGGTCGTGGTCGAGGAACTCCCCGACCAGCTCGCCGCCACCCACCAGCCAGATGTTGCGGTCGCCGGCGTCCGCGGCCATCGCGGCGTGCACCGCGGGCACGTCGTCGTGGGTGAACACCAGCCGGACGCCCTCGGCCGGGGTGAGCTCGCGGTGGGTGAAGACGTAGATCGGCCGGTCGCCGTACGAGGCGAAGCCGTGGGGGTCGTGCCGCTGCACCCACTCGTAGGTGGACGCCCCCATGGCGAGCACGCCGACGTCGCGCATGAAGGCGTCGTAGGGGTTCGCACCGTCGGCCTCGTCGAACTGCAGCAACCAGTCGAGGTCGTGGTCGGACGCGGCGATGAAGCCGTCGAGGGACGAGGCGACGAAGTACTGGGTCAGCGGCATGGATCCATGCAAGCAGGGGTCGCCGACGGTTGCACCCCCTGGCGGCTCACTGGTCGGGGTCGGGCGGGGTGCGCAGCTTCTCCAGCCGGGTCTGCAGCAGCGCGACCCGGTGGGCGTTGCCGTGCAGCTCGACGTACCGCGTCCCGAAGATCGCCAGCAGCGCGTCGTCGAGCCGGCGTACGGCGCCGGCCGGGTAGCGGTAGCCCATCCGGGCGTGGATGGCGTCGCTGTCGACGGAGGTGAGCAGCCCCCGCAGCTCGTCGAGCGAGGTGATCCCGAGCTCCAGCAGCAGCTCCGAGACCCAGGCGTAGTGGTCGGTGCGCGACCACCCGGCGTCGGCGTACTGCGCGGCGAGGAAGGTCGCGAGGTCCTGCGCGCTGATCCGCGGGTCGGTCGCGTCGGCCTCCGGCTGCGAGCTCGGCACGGCCTCCTGCAGCCGGTCCCGGATCATCGAGAACTCCCGGTCGGCGAGCTCGAGCAGCCCCGCGGCCAGCGTGAACCGACGGTCCAGGTCGGGCACGTGCTCCTCGGGGATGGTCCCCTTGTAGCGGATGGCGTGCTCGAACTCCGCCCACGCGTGCTGCAGCACCGTCCGCACCTGGACCTGGGCGCGGTGGCCCTTGAGCGCGTCGTACGTCGTCGCCGGGCTCCGGTCCCGGTCCAGCGCGACCAGCAGGTGCCGGCTGGCGTAGCCGAACCGGCCCTCGCTGGCGGTCTCCTGGCCCATGTCGCGGTCGTCGAGGATGCGCAGCTGGTCGCCCAGCAGGTCCGCCACGGCCGTGACGTCGCTGCGCAGGTAGGTGATGATCCGCAGCCCGATCTGGTCGGTGATCTGCTCGAGCGGGTCGGAGTAGAGCAGCCGGCCGTCCTCCTCGCGGTCGGCCTTCGCCGCGAACGACGCGACGCTCTTGGTCCGGCCCGTGACGCTCAGGTAGTTGATGCCGGCATCGTCGAGCAGCGTGGTGAGCAGCGCGAGGTAGCGCTCGGTGGCCTCCCGCAGCTCGGGCTGCCGCGCCGCGTAGGTCTGCACGGCGAGCCGCACCGGGTCCCGGTCGACGACCACCGCGGCCGGCGGCTCGACCACCCGGGGCGGGCGCGGCGTCGGCACCAGGCCCTCCGGCAGCCGCGGCGTGACGATGTAGCCGGTCTCGCCGTCGCCGTACGTCGTCGTCTCCTCCGGCCGCCGCACGGCCCAGAGCGCGACGTAGGCGCAGACGACCGCGTCCACCTGGTCCTCGACACGGCGCAGGTCGCTCTTGGTGGCGGCGGCCTCGACCTGGGCCATCAGGGCGCGCCACTCCTCGTGCTCGCGCAGGTGCAGCGGGACCGGCGCGGACGCGAGCTCCTCGAGCAGCCCCATCAGCCGCTGCAGCTCGGAGCGCAGCTGGGGCAGGTGCCGGCCGGGCTTCTGCTTGTACTTCAGCGTCCGGCCGAGGCCGAACAGGGCGATCGTGGCCGGGTGCGGGTACACCTCGATCGCCCGGCGTCCGGCCGTCGAGACCGGGTCGATGTCGAGGCCCAGTACCTCGGCGAGACGGGCGCCGCGCGGGGTGCCCGCGAACTCGGGCTTGCCGGTGTTGGCGGGGTGCGCGCCGGCGTCGAATCTGGCGAAGTCACGGTTGAGCGCCGCCTCGCCGGGGCGGTTGCCGGTCGCGTTGCGGACGATCAGCGGTGCGTCGATCGCCACCAGGCAGTCGCCGGCGACGTAGGGCCCCATCGAGGCCAGGATCGTCTCGTCGGTGCGGTGCGCCGAGACGTGCAGCAGGTGCCCGTCGGCGTCGAGGACGGCCAGGCCGGTGGGCTTCTTCTCGCCCCAGGCGAGGTCGAGACCGACGAAGTGCATGTGCTCACCCTGCCCTGCCCGCACGCCGCCCCGCACGTCGCCCCGCACGCCGCCCCGCTCACCGTCCGCTCCGGCGGGTCAGAGCAGACGGGCGGCCAGGAAGTCCACGGACCGCCGCATCATCAGCGGCCAGGAGTCGCCGAAGCCGTGCCCCTCGCCCCGATACTCCTGCAGGCTCGCGTGCCCGCCGGCCGCGCGGACCGCGGCCACCGTCGCCCGGCTCCAGGCCACCGGGCAGACCTGGTCCGCGGTGCCGTGCGCGACCAGCAGCGGCGCCTCGATCCGCTCCGCGTAGCTCCTCGCGCTGGCCCGCCGCCACACTCCCGGACGGCTGCGCGGCGAGCCGTAGGCCGCGACCACCCGGGCCCGCAGCCCCGGGTCGGGGCGCACCCAGCGGTCGAAGCCGTCCGCGGCCAGCGAGCTCACCGGGGAGTAGAGCACCGCCGCGTCGGCGAGGTCGGGTACGGCGGCCAGCGCCTCGAGCACGACCCCGCCGCCCATCGACCGGCCGAAGAGGCCGACCCGGCTCGCATCGACGAAGGGCAGGTCCGCCCGGCGTACCGCCCGGACCGCGTTGACGAGGTCCTCGGGTAGCCCAGCGGGGCCGCCACGTCCCCGGAGGACTCGTGGTCCGAGCCGGCGTGGTTGCGGTAGTCGATCTGGAAGGCGACGAATCCGGCCGCCACCAGGGCTTCGCGCTCCCGGCCGAGCATGTCGCCGGAGGCGTACTCGGCCGGGTCGGTCCAGCCGTGCGCCAGCACCACCAGCGGCGCCCGACCCGGCCGGGTCGGCACGTCCATCACCCCGGTGATCCGCAGGCGGCCGCTGCGGTAGCTGACGGCATAGCGGGTGGTCGCCAGGCCCCGGAACAGCACCGAGGTGAGCCGCAGGTCGCGGCCGTCGAAGCGGCGCCGGGCCAGCGCGGGCACCGAGACCAGGTTGAACGGCGTGCTGGTGTCGTTGTGCGCCCCGAGCAGGACCGGGAGGGGCCGTGCGGCCGCCCCACGGGGGGCGGGCGGGGCGGCGCACCAGCTGAGCGCGAGGACGAGCGCGAGCAGCGGCGCCGCGAGGATGCCCGGGATCCGTGAGGTCACGGGCACATCGTCGGTGGCCGCCCGCCGTCCCGCAGAAGAACGGGGAAGAACGGGCCGGACGGGTGAGGGACCTCTCAGACGACCTGGTGCAACCAGCGCACCGGGGCGCCGTCACCGGCGTGCCGGAACGTCTCCAGCTCGTCGTCCCAGGGCTTGCCGAGCAGCTTGTCGATCTCGAGCAGCAGCGTGGTGTCGCCCAGGGCGGCCTTGATGACGGCGGCCTTGAGCCGGTCCTCGGGGATCATGATGTCGCCGTGGATCCCGGTGACGGCGTGGAAGACGCCGAGGTCGGGGGTGTAGGAGTAGCGCGAGCCCTCGGTGGAGGTGGTGGGCTCCTCGGTGATCTCGAAGCGCAGCTGGCTCCAGCCGCGCAGCGCGGAGGCCACCGCGGCCGCCGTACCGGCGTCGCCGGACCAGGAGAACTCGGCGCGGTAGGTGCCTGCCTGGGCGCCCTGCGGCGTCCAGTCCAGGTTCACGGCGTTGCCGAGCACGCCGCCCACGGCCCACTCGATGTGCGGGCACAGCGCAGACGGCGCGGAGTGGACGTAGAGAACGCCCCTTGTCGTGGTGCGTGTGGTCACCGTTGCCTCCTGTCGATCCGGCGTCGAGATACGCCTTCCCCAGCGGTCTCGTCGGAACAGGAGTCATGGTGGCCATGACGCGGTCGAGCATGCAGTTGTGGGTGCTACCCGTTCATTGTGACGCACCGGGCACCACATCCGCCACAACAACACCAGAAATCAGCGAGGAATGCGGCCCCGGGCGAGCAGCCGGGGGTCAGCCTGCATCGTTCACCCACATTTCCGAGGATTCGAGTACCGATACTCAGGACACGGCCCGTCGCAGGGTGCCAGGATCAGCCACCGCTCGTGCCACGGGGGCAGGGCACCATCTCAGGGAGCCAGCAGATGATCCGACCAGTCCTGCCCGCACGCGGCAGACGCACCGCCCGCTGGGCCGCCGCGGCGGTCGCCTCGGCCACCGCGTTGTCCATCGCCGGCACCGGCGCGCCTGCGGTCTCGGCCGTGCCGAGCGACAACCCGTGCCCGGCAGCCGTCCCGGTCAGCGAGCTGGCCGCGGGCCAGCTCGTCGACGGTCAGACGGTCTCCTCGGGCACCCGGCCCGACCCCTTCAGCGGCAAGGTCCTCGGCGTCCTGAAGAACGGGATCTCGCTCGGCGTCGACATGATCATGGTCGAGCTGACCTCCGCCGAGATCGACGACGTCGGCGGCATCTGGTCCGGCATGTCCGGCTCACCGGTCTACGCCGCGGACGGCCGTCTCATCGGCGCCGTCTCCTACGGCCTGGCGGTCGGCCCCTCGCCGGTCGCCGGCGTCACCCCGGCCGCCGACATGCAGAGGCTGCTGAGCGCCGCTCCGTCCGCCCCGGTTCCCGCCGGTGCCCGGCAGGTCGAGATCCCCGCCAGGCTGGGCGACCGGCTGGTGCGCGACCAGGTCGCCACCGACGCCGAGGTCGACTCCGGCCTGTCCCGGCTCCGGCTTCCGCTCTCGGTCACCGGCGTGGGCGCCGAACGGGCCGGCCTGGTCGCGAAGGCGTTCGGCCGCAAGCCGTCCGAGGTGATGGCCGCCGGCAGCGCGTCGCTGGCACCGGCCGAGCAGGCCATGGTGCCCGGCGGCAACCTCGCCGCCGCCATCTCCTACGGGGATGTCACTGCTGCCGCGGTCGGCACCGTCACGGCCGTGTGCGGCTCCGAGGTCCTCGGCTTCGGGCACCCGATGATGTGGCGCGGGCCGACGTCGCTGTCGTTGCACGCCGCGGACACGATCTACGTGCAGAAGGACCCCACCGTGGCGCCGTTCAAGGTCGCCAACATCGACCCGTCGCCCATCGGCACCGTCACCCAGGACCGGATGGCCGGCATCCTCGGCGTCACCGGCGCCGGACCGGCCACCAGCGACATCACCTCCTCGGTCTCCTTCGACGGCGGGCAGCCGCGGGCCGGAGCCACGCACGTGACCCTGGCTGACTGGGTGCCGGACCTCGCCTTCTCGCACCTGCTCGCCAACGAGGACGCGGTCTTCGACGGCTACGGGAAGGGTGGCGCGGCCATGGGCTGGACGATCAGCGGCACCCGTGCCGACGGTCGGACCTGGTCGCTGACGCGCGGGGACCGGGTCGCGAGCCCGTACGACGTCACCTTCGAGTCGGCCTTCGACCTCGTCGACGCGCTCTACACCCTGCAGCAGAACGGCTTCGAGCAGGTCACCGTCGACGCGGTCGACGTCGACTCCGCGCTGACCCGGGACTACGACACCTACACCTTCAAGCAGGCCCAGATCCGGCAGGGCACCAAGTGGGTGACGCTCACCCGCAAGTCCCGGCTGCAGCTTCCCGCCGGTCGGCGCCAGTTCTTCCGGATCACCGTCGACTCCGACCACCACGGGGAGCAGCGCTTCATCCGTCCCGTCCGGGTGCCGCGCAGCGGCGTCGGCCGGGAGGGTCTGCTGCAGATCAGCGGCGGCAACGACTTCTCCGGCAACAGCAGCTACTACGGCAGCGACGAGTACTACTTCGAGGAGGGCGGCTACTCCGAGGACTCGAACAAGAGCTTCGACGACGTCCTCGAGCAGATCGGTTCGCAGCCCCGCAACGACGACGTCGTCGTCGACCTGCGGTTCTTCAGCCGCAACGGCCGGGTCGTCGAGGAGGTCCAGCGCCGGCACCGCACCGACCTGGTGGTCTCCGGCGGTCTCAGCCTGCCGGTGCTCGTCCTCGGCTGATCGTCAGCCCGCGGGGGCGTAAGCGCAGGTGTCCCGGGCGTCGACCGCCTCGCCCGGGTCGGGGGCCGGGCTCGGCTCCGGGGTCGGCGCTGCGGTCGGCCTCGGGGTCGGCGCGTCGTCGACCCCGGGCCCCGGCTTGCGGGGCGGCGTCAGCGCGCGGCGTACGACCGACCGCATCCACCCGAAGTCGGGGTCACCGGGCGAGAACCGGTCCGAGGACCGGAACACCACCGACCGCACCGGGGCGTCCTTCACCTCCAGGGCGAGGTCCACGAACGCCGGCAGCAGCTCGCTCGGCACGTCGCTGCGCACGATCCGCTTGCCCGCCTCGGCGAGCGCCTGGTAGCGGCGGATCAACGTCAGGGGCTGAGCCTCGTCGATGATCGCGCCGATCATGCACCGCTGACGCTCCATGCGCTGGTAGTCGTCGGAGCCGTAGCGCCCGCGGGCGAACCAGAGCGCCTCGAACCCGTCGAGGCGCTGGTCCGGGCCGGGCTCCAGGTAGTCGTCCGGCGGGATCCCGAGGTCGGTGTTGCCGCCGATCGGGATCCGCTGGTTGATGTTGACGCTCACACCGCCCATCGCGTCGACGATCTGCTCGAAGCCCTGCAGGTTCACCAGCAGGTAGTAGTCGACGGGGATGCCCAGGCTCCCCTCGACGGCTTGCTTGAGCGCGTCCGCCCCCTCGTTGTCGGTCGTGCCCAGCACCCCCGGGTACAGCGCCGGCACCTGCCGGTAGACCGCGTTCAGCATCCAGTCGCCGGGGTCGCCCTCGCCGCCGAACCCGTCCGGGTAAAGGTCGTGCAGCGGGCTGCCCTCGGGGAACTGCGCGTGCATCAGGTTGCGCGGCAGGCTGAACATGACCGTGCGGCCGGTGCCGGGGTCCATGCTCACCAGGATCATCGAGTCGGTCCGCACGCCCAGCCGGTTGACTCCCCCGTCGCCGCCGAGCAGCAGCAGGTTCACCCGCTGCCGGCCACCCCAGGGATCCTGCTCGGTGACGTCCTTCGGCGTGGTGGCGCTCTCGTTGTGCTCGAAGACGGTCCCGACCAGGTCGGCCTGGACCAGCGCGTAGCGGGCGCCCAGCGCCACCGGCGCTCCGAGCGCCAGGCACAGCACCAGCACGAACCCGCTGCCGAGCAGCGTCTGGGTCCGGCTGCGTTCGTGCGGACGGACGAGCAGGTACGTCGTCAGCACCACCAGCATCCACAGCACCAACGCGGCGGCGAGCACACCGGCCACCAGCTTCAGCCGCTGCGGGTCGAACACGAGGTTAAGGGCGGCCCGCAGGTCGTGGCCGACGAGCCAGGCCCCGGCGGCGCCGAGGGCCAGCGTGGTGAGCAACACCGACCAGCCCAGCTTGGCGCGGCGTGCCCACAGGTAGCCGGCGCCCGGGAGGACCGCGGCGAGCAGCGTCACGCCGAGGGTGCCGGGAAGGCCGCGTGCGCGGCGTACCGGAGCCCGCTGCGCGGGCCGTGCCCCGCCCATCCGTGTCCTCCGCACCACGGGGTCAGGAGGCACAGGCCCGGTCCAGCAGCGCGGTGGCCTCGTCCTGGCCGCGCGGCGGCGGCTCGATGATCACCTTGACCGGGCCGGAGTCCCCCACCGTGAGCTCCAGCCGGAACACGAACGGCGCGGTCGCCTGACCGCGGGCGTGCTCGTCGCACCGGTTGCCCGGCAGGATCTCGATCGGCAGCGAGGCCGCGGCACGACCGGCGGGCAGCAGCGTGCCGCCGGGAAGGGCCACGTCGTAGAGCACGCTGCCCTGCACCCCGAGCAGGCGCACCGGCTCGTCACCGCGGCGGCGCCGCAGCTCGAGGGTCCCCCGGATGCTGGAGCCGGCGCCGCTGCCCAGCCGGGTCCAGCGGTCGCCGTACCGCAGGTCGAGGGCGTCCGAGACGAGCCGCTCGGAGCACTGCAGGGTCCAGAGCCGACGCAGGAAGTCCTCGCCCGTACCGAGCAGCGGTTGCTGCACGGAGCCGGCGTCGGACTCGACGAGGCCGACGATCGGCGTCGCCGTGGCCTCGCACTGCGGCGCGGGCAGGGTGAGCCGCAGGTCCATGGTGGCGTCCGGCCCGATCAGCGCGTCCTTGTCCTGCCGGAACGACGACCCGTAGCCGGGCCAGTCCAGTCCGATCCCGGTGACGTGCAGCGGCTCGTCGGCGGTGTTGCGCACCCGCAGCAGTCCGCGCTCGGTCCCCTCGTCGGGGAGCAGCTGGGTGAAGGACAGGGTCACCCGGGGCCGCCCCTGCTCGGCCGGGCTCGACCGGTCGGCGGCAGGGCCACCGGAGGCGCCGGAGCACGCCGACAGGGCGACCAGCAGGACGAGCGCGGCGGCCCAGGCGGCTCCCATCAGCGGCGACCCGTGTGCAACGCAGCCCAGGTGCCGCTCTCCACGACGCCGGTGGCCGGGAGCCCGACCGCCGACTGGTAGGCGCTCACCCAGCGGCTCGTCTTGGCGTCCAGCACCCCGCGCACCCGCAGGTCGGCCGCGGTCGCCACGTTGAGGGTGCGCTGCAGCCGGCGTACGTCGTTGCTCGCGGAGCCTCGCTTGAGCACCGGCGAGCTGCCGCGAGCGAGCAGCACCGTCCAGGTGCGGGCGTTGACCTTGCCGGTGACAGGCAGCCCGCGCGAGGACTGGAAGGACCGCACCGCGCGCGCGACGTCCCGGTCGAAGCGGCCGTCCACGCGGCCGTCGTAGCGGCGCTGCTGCTCGAGCAGGCACTGCAACGCCTTGACCTGGCCGCCGGTGCTGCCCTGCTTCAGGGTGCGGTAGTCGGCGAAGTCGATGCTCACCCCGCAGGTGCTCGGAGGCTTCGGGGCCACCGAGCCGCGGCCGACGCTCATGAAGCTGCGGTCGATCTGCAGCTCCACGCCGCCGTACGCCGCCGGCACGTCCAGGTCGTACTGGTGCACCCGCGCCCCGGACCAGCTCGCGGTCCGCACCCACTTCGCGTCGATCGCGACATCCGCCCGGCCGTTGTCCCAGGCGTACCAGACCTGGTCCGGCATGACGTAGGAGCCGGGTGAGAGGTTGTCGGCGTTGTCGAGGGCATGGATGCCCGAGGAGACGCTGGAGTAGACCCCGGAGCGGAAGCCGAGCTTGCGCACCTGGGTCGTCCACCCGCTGAGGAAGCTGAGCGCCGGGCGTCGGCAGTCGGTCTGCGAGACGTCGAAGGCCTCCAGGTCGTACCAGACCGTGCTGGCCGTCGCGACGCCCAGCGCCTGCGCGGCCGCCACCGCGAGCCGCGCCTCCGCCCGACCCTGCTTCGCGGCCGCGGCGTAGCCGTCCGCCGGGTCGGCATCGATCGTGTCCGGCGGGGTCGACGAGCCGGGGTCGGTCCCGGTGGTCGTGCCTGTGCTCGCGGGGTCGTAGCAGGGTGCCTGCTTGCCGACCCAGATCGGCAGCAGCCGCCAGCCGCGGTCGGTCTGGCGGCGCACCCAAGTGGCGTCCAGGTGCTGCTGGTCCGCCTCGGAGCACCCCTGCATCGAGCCGCCGATGTAGATGCCTGCCCCCCAGAACGGCGACGAGGTGAGCCAGGCGTCCATCTGCTGCTGGGTCGGCGCGCAGCGCGCGTCGAAGGCGTAGCCGGTGAAGTCGCCGGGGGTCACCCGGACGGCGGCGACCGCCGGCGGGGTCGCCAGGACCCCGGCGAGACCCGCGGCCAGGGCGGTGAGTCCGGCGCCGACTGCTCGGCGCACGTGAGAGCTGGTCATGGTGCGATCTCCCTCGTGGAGGCTCAGGGGCGCCCGATCAGGTTGCTTGCGAGACGGGCGAGGATCGCCACGAAGAGTACGTCGAAGACCAGGTGCACCGTGGTGACTCCGCGTGCGAGCTGTCCCGCGGCGTGCACGTCACCGAAGCCGGTCGTGGTCATCGTGGTCGCGGTGAAGTAGAGCGCGTCCAGGCGCGTGTGGATGCCGACCATCTGCCCGTCGAGGTTCACGGCCAGGTTGAAGTAGAGCAGGGCGAAGCCGATCATCACGACCTCCACGAGCAGCACCAGCCGCAGCAGCGTCATCCCCGTCTCCCGGCCGTTGAGGTGACGTCCCAGCTCACGCGAGAGGATCACGACGACCACGGCGGCACCCGCCAGCGTCAGCGCCAGCCCGACCGCCAGCCGCAGCGGCGACTGCCCGGTGCGCACCGGGACGGCGAAGTAGAGCACCAGCACCGCCACCAGGTTGACGACCCCGAGCCGCCAGCGGCCGCGCGCGGCGAGCGGCGGCGCGGACTCCTGCGTCATCGGCCTGGCCCCTCCCTCGCGGCGCTCGGACGCATCGAGAGTACTGCCCGGCGACCCGGTCCGGAGGCCTCTCCGCAGGTTCTTGCGCTCGCGCACGGATTTGCTTGGCTTGCCCTTCCGAGAAGTGGGTAACGGCTCTACTGACGGCAGGCCGCACCTCGCCCGCTGCCCTGATCCACGACGTCTAGGAGGTCCCATGCGACCCAGCCCACTCCGACTTGCCCTCCCCCTGGCCGTGGCGGCCCTTGTCACCTCCGGGTGCGCCCAGGGCACCGCTGACTCCTCGAGCGGTGCTGACACGTCCTACGACGCCGGCGCCACCCTCTCCGGCGACCTGACGGTGATGGGCTTCGGCGCCACCGACGAGATCGGCAGCGTGCGGCTGGCCGAGGCCAAGAAGGCGCTCGGCGACAAGGTGACCGTGAAGACCGTCGAGGGCGACCTCGACATCCAGCAGTTCCTCACCTCGGTGGCCGCCGGGGACCCGCCGGAGATCGTCTACGCCGACCGCGACCAGATCGGCACGTTCGCGTCACGGGGAGCGATCATCCCCCTCGACGACTGCATCGACGGCGAGAACATCGACACGAGCGTCTTCCGGAAGCCGGCGCTGGACCAGGTCACCTTCGACGACAAGATCTACGGGATCCCGGAGTTCAACGTCGTCCAGATCATCCAGGCCAACGCCGACCTTCTCGACAAGGCCGGGCTCACCGTCGAGGACGTCAACGGCCATGACTGGGACGCCGTCTCCGCGGCCAACAAGAAGCTCGCGGTGACCGAGAACGGCAAGCTCAAGGTGATCGGCTTCGACAGCAAGCTGCCCGAGTTCCTCCCGCTGTGGGTGCACGCCAACGGCGGCCGGCTGATCAGCGAGGACGGCCGCACCGCGCAGCTCGACTCCCCCGAGGTGGTCCAGGCCCTCGAGTGGGCGGTCAGCATCTACGACGACCAGGGCGGGTTCAGCACCGTCAAGGCGTTCCGCGACTCCACCGACTTCTTCGGCGAGGGCAACCAGTTCGCCACCGACTCGCTCGGCGCGATGCCGATGGAGCAGTGGTACGTCAACGTCCTCAACGACGTCACCCCGGACGTGAACATGGCCTTCGACACCGTGCGTGACAAGCAGGGCGAGCCGATCGCCTTCGCGTCCGGCTCCGCGTGGGCGATCCCCAAGGGCAGCAAGAACCCCGAGGCCGCCTGCCGGTTCGCCCGGGCCATGACCGCGACGGACAGCTGGGTGAAGGCCGCCGAGAAGCGCGTCAGCCTGCGCGAGAAGGACGGCGGCATCTTCACCGGCGTGCTCACCGGCAACGTGGAGGCCGACGAGAAGATCCGGGCGATGATCGAGCCCGGGGACGACGAGACCTGGAACGACGCGATCGAGGCCACCTACGAAGCCAACGACCACACCTTCGCCCTTCCGGCCAACCCCGCGGGCAGCGAGTTCCAGACCGCCTGGCAGGACGGGGTGAACCGGGTCCTGAACGGTCAGCAGTCGCCGCAGGAGGCGATGGCCCAGGCGCAGAAGGAGGCGCAGAAGGCTCTCGACGAGGCCTGGGCGGAGTGGGACGGGTGAGCACCGCCCGTGCCTCGGAGACACGCGCGGCCTGGCTGTTCATCAGCCCCTGGGTGCTCGGCTTCCTGGTCTTCACCCTCTACCCGCTGATCTACACCGGCTACCTGTCGTTGACCGACTACGACGTCATCAATGACCCGTCGTTCGTCGGCCTCGACAACTACCACCAGCTGGTGCAGGACCCCAAGGTCCGGCTGGCGCTCACCAACACCTTCATCTTCGCGGTGCTCTCGGTGCCGACCCAGCTCGTCCTGTCCTTCCTGCTGGCACTGCTGCTGAACCGGGCGGGCCGGGCGTCAGGCTTCTTCCGCACCGCGTTCTTCCTGCCCAAGATGACCCCCGCGGTCGCCATCGGCGTGCTGCTGCTGCTGCTCTTCAACGGCCAGAACGGTCTGGTCAACACCTTCCTCGGCTGGTTCGGCATCAACGGCCCGGCCTGGACGACCGACCCGAACTGGATCAAGCCGGGCCTGGTGATGATGAGCCTGTGGACGGTCGGCGCGTCGGTGGTGATCCTGCTGGCGGCCCTGCGCAGCGTCCCGCAGGAGCTCTACGACGCCTCCCGGATCGACGGGGCCGGCTTCTGGCGACAGACGCGCCACATCACCATCCCCATGGTGAGCAGCGCGATCTTCTTCATCGTCATCATCGACACGATCGCCGCGTTCCAGTCCTTCACCGAGGCGTACACGGCGTACTTCGGGTCCGGCAACTCCACCTACAGCAACGACGCCGCCCTGTTCTACGCGATCTACCTGTTCCAGCAGGCGTTCCGGTTCCTGCACATGGGCTACGCGTCGGCGATGTCGATGCTGCTCTTCGTCATCATCATGGCGGTGACGGCGATCCAGATCCGGGTCAGCCGGGGGTCGGTGTACTACGAGAGCGAGCAGGCATGACGTCCACCGACACCCCCGCGCCCCGTGTCCCCACCCTGGCGGTGGCCCCCGCCGCCCCGGTCGAGGAGCCCCGGGGCCGACCGCCGGCACCGGCGCGGCCGAAGCTCGCCCGCATCGTGATCTGGGCGCTGCTGGCGGTCCTCACCGTGGCGTTCGTGTACCCGTTCGTCTGGCTGGTGAGCGCGTCGTTCAAGCCGCGGTCCGAGGTCTTCGACAACAAGCTGATCCCGGACCACTTCACCTTCGACAACTACCTCTCGATCTGGCACGAGGCCCCGATGGGGCTGTGGCTGATGAACTCCGTGTTCGTCACCGTGCTCGCGACGGTGACGGTCACGATCTCCAGCGCCTGTGTCGCGTGGGGGTTCGCCCACTTCCGGTTCAAGGGCCGTGACGCCCTGTTCGGCGTGGTGCTCGCCACGATGATGATCCCGGGAGCCGTCACGATGATCCCGGTGTACCTCATCTGGGACTCGCTCGGCATGACCGGAACCCTCACCCCCCTCTGGGCGGGCAACCTGTTCGGCAGCGCGTTCTACATCTTCCTGCTGCGGCAGTTCTTCCTCGGACTGCCCCGCGAGCTGTTCGAGGCGGCCAAGCTCGACGGCGCCAACAACTGGCAGATGTTCACCAAGATCGCGCTGCCGCTGACCAAGCCGGCCTTGGTGGTGACCGCGCTGTTCGAGTTCCAGGCCTCCTGGACCGACCTGATGAAGCCGCTGATCTACCTGCGCGACAGCGACACCTTCACGGTGCCCCGGGGGTTGAAGACGCTGCTCGACCAGTTCGGCTTCGGCGGCGAGTGGCACTGGGAGCTGATCGTGACCGCCAGCGTGATCACCACGCTGCCGATGATCGTGATCTTCTTCCTCGGGCAGCGGCAGTTCATCGACGGCATCGCGACCACGGGCAACAAGGGCTGACGCGCAGACCCTCAGGAGTAGGGCAGCCCCTTGTCCCGGCCCGCCTCGCCGTGCGACAAGGAACCCCCGTGACGGCGTTGCCGACGGTCGGCGAGCAGCAGCAGGATCGCGAGCGCCGCGAGCACCAGGATCACGATCACGTCAGTCATGGACTGAGTCGCACCTCCCGCCTTCCAGTGAATACCGGGCGTTCGAGCCGCGCATGACCCATCCGGGCGGTTCGTGGACTGAAACCTCGGCGGGGGGGCTCCCGAGCCGCACGACGGGTCGACACTGGGACCGGGAGGGGTTTCGGATGTCGAGCGAGCAGCCGGCCGCCGTACGGCGGGGAGCACTGGTCACCGGCCTGCTGGTCTGCGCCGGCATCTCGGTCGCCCTCGGGGTCTACGGCCGCCTCCACAGCCCGTCCTACGGGTCGCTTCCGTCGTTCGGCTTCTCCAGCACGGCCACCTTCAAGGCCTGGGTGGGCTCGGTCGTCCTGGCGCTCGCCGCCGCCCAGCTGGTCACCGCGCTGTGGCTCTACGGCCGCCTCCCCGGCGCACCGCCGGCGCCGCGGCGGCTCGGGCTGGTGCACCGCGGCACCGGCTACACCGCCTTCGTGCTGTCCCTGCCGGTGGCGGCGCTCTGCCTCTACGGCTTCGGGTTCGCTCCCGAGCCGTTCTCCGCCCGGACCCTGGTGCACTCGCTCGCCGGGTGCGCCTTCTACGGTGCTTTCGCCGCCAAGGTGCTGCTCGTGCACACCCGCAACCTGCCCCGGTGGGCCTTGCCGCTGGCCGGCTCGCTGGTGCTCACCACGGTCGTCCTCGCCTGGCTGACCAGTGCGTGGTGGTTGTTCTCGACCACCGGCCTGCACCGCTGAGCCAGGCTCACGCCTGCAGGCCGGCGTCGACGGAGGGCCGGCCACGGTGCAGCGTCACGAGCAGCACGAGCAGGGCCGCGACCTGGAGGAGGACCGTCACCGTGACCAGCAGCGGCACGGAGACGCCGTACAGCCCCCCGGCCAGCGCCCCGCCGGCGGCCGCCGCGACACCGATCACCGCCCCGAAGAGCCCGTAGGCGGTGGCCCTGCGGCCCCGCGGCACCAGGTCGGCCACGGTGGCCCGCAGCGTCGACTCCTGGACGCCGAGCGCCACCCCCCAGGCCAGCGCGCCGGCGACGGCCACCTGCACCGAGCCGGAGAACGCCAGCGCCGGAACGGCGGCGGCCACGACCGGGAGCAGGACCAGCACCGAGGCGCCGTGCCGGTCGTAGAGCCAGCCGGTCAGCAGCGCCGCCAACGCGTCGACGACCATCACGGCCGCGTAGACCAGCGGCACCGCGGCCGCCGAGAGCACGCCGTCGGTCACCAGGTGGAACGAGATCACCCCGAAGGTGGAGAAGCCGACCATGGTCAGCCCGGCGAACGACGCGTAGGCCCAGAACCGGCCGGGCAGCCGCGCCGGGGCCGACCCCGGCTCCTCCGTCGGGTCCACCCCTAACCCGGCCGCGGGTGGCAGCTCCAGCTCCGCCTCGTAGCCCTCCGGACGGGGCACCTGCGCCCGCAGCCAGACCACCAGGGCGAAGGCCAGCGCACCGGGGACGGCCAGCACGAGCAGGGCCGGGGTGTAGTCGCCGCCCGAGGCGGCGAGCACCCCGGCGACCAGCAGCGGACCGGCCAGGGCTCCTACCTGGTCCAGGGCCTCGTGCACGGCGAAACCGCGGCCGCGACCGGTCACCGCCGTCGCATGCGAGAGCAACGTGTCCTTGGCCGGGGACCGGACCGCCTTCCCGACCCGCTCGGCGATCACGAGGGCGGAGGCGACCCAGAGCACGCTGGCCAGCCCGAGCAACGGCACGCTGACCACGGTGAGCCCGTACCCGGCCAGCGTCCAGCCCCAGAACCGGCCGCTGCGATCGGTCAGCGGCCCCGAGACCAGTCGCAGCAGCAACGCCGCCGACTCCCCCACTCCGGTGACCACCCCGACCACGAGCGCGCTGGCGCCCAGGTGCGCCAGCAGCGGTCCGGTGATGGACCGGGCACCCTCGTAGACGACGTCGGCCAGCATCGCCACGATGCCGAACCACACGATGAACCGCCAGGCCGACATCCGCGACGCGGGGACGGGCGGGCGGTCCGACTCCGGTGCCATGTCCCGAGTGTGCACCTCGACCTCCGGCGCGGGGACCGAAGCCTCTGCTGCGTTAAGGCTGCGGTCAGGTTTGCTGCCTAGCGTGGAGGCACGATGACCACGCTGGCCAACCACATCCTCGCGCTGCCTGGCTGGGTGGCCCTCCTGGTCGTGTTCGCGGTGCCGGCCCTGGAGTCCTCCGCGTTCGTGGGGTTCCTCTTCCCCGGCGAGATCGCGCTGATCCTCGGTGGGGTGCTGGCCTTCGAGGGCCGGGTGCCGCTGGCAGCGGTCCTGGTGGCCGGGATGGTCGGAGCCGTGGTCGGGGACAGCGTCGGCTACGCGGTCGGAAGCGCCTACGGGCGTCGGCTGCTGGACGGCACCGTGGGCCGATGGGTCAAGCAGGACCACCTGGACCGGGCCTCGGTCTACCTCGCCGAGCGCGGTGGCCGGGCGGTGTTCTTCGGGCGGTTCACCGCGGCGCTGCGCGTCATGATCCCCGGGCTGGCCGGCATGTCGGGCCTGCGCTACCGGACCTTCCTGGTCTTCAACGTGGCCGGCGCGGTCGGGTGGGTGACGCTGTCGGTGATGCTGGGCTACCTCGGCGGCAGCAGCTGGCGTCACGTGGAGCACATCGCCTCACGGATCGGCCTGGGGGCTCTGGCCGTGGTCGTGCTGGCGATCGCGGCGGGATACGCGCTGCGGCGTACCGGCACCCACAAGGGCCGGCGCCTGC